>NZ_JASHFI010000002.1:0-302313 GCF_047460875.1 Streptococcus infantis
CAATAATTCTCTCTTCCTTATCTCTTGACATTCGCTTGGCACCTAGTTTGACACCATTTTCCTTAGCTTTACGAAGTCCTTCACGGGTACGAAATCGCAGATTTTCCAGTTCACTTTCTGCCACAAATCCCAAAATGACGCAAAGTAACCTACCAATGAACGAGTCAGTTTCCAGTTTTTCATGTAAACTGACTAGCTGAATATCCGAAGCATTAAATTGTTCAATCATCTCTAGTAATTTGAACATGGAGCGAGTCAGGCGATCTAACTTATAGATAGTAAAAGTGACCTTCTTGCCATCCTTCGCAAGGTCACAAGCCATTTTTAAGGCTTTTTCGAGTTCTGGACGTGCATTGTTTGAAGCAGATTCACGTTCGATAAAGAGCTGGTCACAGTGCTTGAGAGCCTCGATTTGCACCTCCAAGCCCAGGTCTTGCTTGTGGGTAGAAACACGAGCATAGCCTATATTGATGGTGGTTTGATACCTTATCAATCGGCCGTTACAGATTTGTAACCTTTATTTTTAAAATAGGTTGACAATTATCTCCTTTCCAGTATAATAGTTACTATAAATTAAAAAAGAGGTTAACTATTATGAAAAAAGCACATATTTACGCTATTCCTGCTATTGGAGCTGCTCTGATTGCAGTATTAGCCCAAATCAGTATCCCAATTGGACCTGTTCCATTTACTCTACAAAACTTTGCTATCGGACTCATCGCTACTGTTTTTAGACCAAGGGAAGCCGTTCTTTCTGTTGGACTCTATCTCTTGCTGGGTGCTATCGGTATTCCTGTCTTTGCAGGCGGAGGAGCTGGTTTCCACGTTTTAGTTGGGCCAAGTGCTGGATATCTTTGGTTTGACCTAGTCTATGCAGGACTTGCATCTTATCTAACACACACAAATAGTGGTGTTGTACGTATTTTCCTAGCCAATCTCTTGGGTGATTCACTTGTTTTTGTCGGTGGTATCCTCAGCCTCCACTTCCTCGCTGGTATGCCTTTTGATAAAGCACTGGCTGTCGGTGTCATTCCCTTTATCATTCCTGATCTTGCAAAAATCCTTGCCATCAGTTTTATCGGTCGACCACTCCTTCAACGTCTCCGTACTCAATCCTATTTTTCAAGCAAATAAAAAGAGGCCGGGTTTTTCCCAGCTTCTTTTGGATTATTCTTACATGATTGCTTATTGATTCTTAAAGGCATCGACCATCACTTGAAACTCCTCGTTTGAGAGGGTGATTCCTTTCCCCATCTTAGTGTGGTCTGGACTCCAAGCACGAATGTCAAACTTTGCTGGTGCTCCATTAAAGCTGACACGATTGATTTCCTTGGTCCAACCTTTTTCATTCTCTGAGAGCGTAAGTAAGTGTTCCTCGATTTCAAATGTAAATTCTGCCATTGTATTCTCCTTTTAATTGTCTTCACTTGATTATTCGTAAAATCTTGTAGATTTTTTTAAAATTGTATATAATAATGGTAAAAAGAAGGGAGGCTCCGATGAAAGATTTATTTAAACATATTCAACAAAAATTCCAAGGCTTTCTCAACGGACGAGAAGAACCAGATCATTCCAAAGCTGACTCCCTGACAAGTGCCATTAAAGAGGCGCTCCTGAAAAAAACTGCTGTCCACATTATTTTTTCCGATACGAGTTTTACAGGGGATATCATCAAATATGATACGGACCGCCAGCAAATTATCGTTAAAAATTTTGCAAAAAATGTGACCCGCATTATTCGAATCCCAGATATTCGAAAAATAAGTTTTGTTCCCTCAACTGTCCAAACTGCCCAAAAAAATCGATTTAAGAAAGAGTGAGATGAGTTTTCTTCATCTCACTCTTTTCTATTAACGAATTTGTTCAAAATGAAGGTGAACAGCAATGTGTTCTCCGTAACCACTTCTCTCTAAATCCCGTTGCAAACGGTAAGAGATATAGTGTTCAGCGATGGTGATGTAACCTGCACCAAGCAAGCGATGCTCAACCATTGATTGAATCATGCTGATAGTCGCACGCTCCACTTTTGCTTCTTCTAGATCCAAGACAACCTTTTTAGTTACCTGAGCTAGATTTTGACGTAAATCATCTGTCAAAACATAAACTGTTTGAGCAGCTTTGAGAATGGCTTGATAGATTTTATCTGGATCAAAGTCGGCAACTTGTCCATCACGTTTAATGACTTGCATAGGCTTCTCCTTTTAATTTATATTTTCTTTAATGTCTGCTAACATTTTGGCTTCTTCTGCTGTTAATTCGTAATGTTCCAACAAATCTGGTCTACGCTCATAAGTTTTTTTGAGACTTTCATAGAGACGCCATTGACGAATCTTCTCATGGTGCCCACTCATAAGCACTTCTGGAACCACCATGCCACGATAATCATAAGGACGTGTGTACTGAGGATATTCGAGGAGTCCAGATGAGAAGCTATCATCTTGGTGACTGGTTTCCTTCCCAATTACTTCTGGTATCAAGCGAACCGTCGCATCAATCATGGTCATTGCTGCCAGTTCTCCACCAGTTAGCACATAATCACCCAGGGAAATCTCATCTGTTACCAAGGTCTTAATGCGTTCATCATAGCCCTCGTAGTGACCACAGATAAAGATGAGTTCTTCTTCTTGGGCTAAATCTTCAGCATAGGCTTGATCAAACTGCTTACCAGCAGGATCCAAAAGAATCACGCGCGGATTCTTCTTTTGAATAGCATCAAAGGCATCAAAAATCGGTTGCGCTCGTAGCAACATCCCTTGACCACCGCCATATGGCTCATCATCCACATGACGGGCCTTTTCAGCATATTCACGAAAATTGTGATACTGGATGTCAAGAAGTCCCTTCTCACGAGCTTTCCCAACGATAGAATGTTCTAGAGGCGAGAACATCTCTGGAAAGAGGGTTAAAATATCAATCTTCATCGTCTAACCCTTCTAAGAGTTCTACATCCACACGCTTATTTGGAATATCAACATTGAGCACGACCGGTGGGATGTATGGTAAAAGCAGGTCACGTTTCCCCTTGCGCTTAACTACCCAAACATCATTGGCCCCTGGTTGAAGAATTTCCTTAATGGTTCCAATCAAGTTATCACCCTCGTAGACCTCTAGTCCAATAATCTCGTGATAGTAAAATTCACCCTCATCTAGGTCATTAAGGTTTTCTTCCGCAACCTTCAAACTGTAGCCCTTGTATTTTTCGATATCATTGATGTGATACATATCCTTAAATTTGATGATATCAAAGTTTTTATGCTTACGGTGACTTGCGATAGTCACTTTTTTAACAAATTGATCCTTCTCATCAAACAAGGCCAGTTCTGCACCTTTTTTAAAGCGTTCTTCCGAAAAATCCGTCACAGATAAGACTCTCATCTCACCTTGCAAACCTTGCGTATTGACGATTTTTCCAACGTTAAAATAGTTCATTTGATCTCCTGTAATTTCCTTATCTCCATTTTCTTCTTACAATTTTTTAATAATATCTACAATTTTCTCTGATTCGGACCACTGTAAATAATGGTAATTCCCTCCTAAAATGAGTTTAGTATTGGAAGTCCAATATTCTGATTCTCTGTACTCTTTTTCTCTATAAGGCTGACAAAAAATAAATACAGGGACATGAGATTCTATCGACAAATTCTCAAAATCTTCCTCAGTAATTTCTCCAGATATCTGAAATTCTGGATCTTGATTTTCCAACTCTAAGCCTTTTTCTTGCATTAATTTCCAGATTTCTTTGTTAGTTTCAGGGTTAAATGTGGATTGAGTTAAGTTCTTAAAATAAAGTTCAGGACCAAATTCTTCAATCAGTCTCATTTGCTCTTCCATTTCTGGATAAGGATTTTCTGAAAAATCAGCAAACATGACGTTTTTAGTTGTCGGTTCAATTGCTACTAAAGCCTGACACTTAATTGGTTTCTTGAGTAATTTGCAAGCTAAAATTCCACTCAAACTATGTGCACAAAGTATATATTCAGAAATCCCTAATTCTTCAAGTACTTCATAAACTGCATCTGCAAGATTATCTAGATTTTTTCCAGTTTGGTCATAAATCGGACTCCTACCTGTGTTCGGAAAATCAATTGTCAAATAACCAATTGTAGGAGGAAGTTTTTCAAGTATAAGTGAAAAATTTTCATAACTTGGTAGCAAACCTGCGCCACTTAAACAAACTAGCACTTTCTTTTGCTTTTGATAAGTGACAGAGAGACTACCAATTTCTGTAGATACTTCAATCCTCTTCATAAAGAAATCCACTCATTCTATATAATGAATTATTAAAAATCCTTATCCTTTATTTTATCACGTTCCAGTGATTTTCTCAAGTTGGAGGAAAAAGCTAGTTCTGACCTTCGGCTTCTAAATATCCTTCCAAATCTCGTTCATGCTGATATTTGATAGCTGCCTTTTTGTCTTTTTCAAAAATGGTCTTGGTTAGATCAATGTCGTTGATGGCTGCAATTGCGACTGTGTAGTGAATGATATCAGCAAGTTCTTTGGCAAGTTCCTCGTTAGAATCCTGAACTCCCTCTTTTCGTCCAGAACGTCCATTTAAAACCTCGGCTACTTCTCCAACTTCCTCCACTAGCTTGATAAAAAGACCTTCCTCAGTCCGAGACTGCTGGTAATGTTCGAGTAAGTAGTCTTGTAATTGTCTAAACGTTAAATCCTTCATATCCTGCTCCTTTCAAAAAAAGCGAGACATCCGTCCCGCTTTTCTTATTTTTCGTCAATAACGATTCTTACTTTTTTGTCTTCAGTTGGGACAGAGTAGACAATCGTTCTTATCGCAGAGATAGTGCGACCCTTACGACCAATCACACGACCCACATCGCTTTGGTCAAGATCCAAATGATACTCCAAAAATTCTGGTGTATCTTCAATCTTGATAGTTAAGGCATCTGGTTGTGAAATCAAAGGTTTCACAATTGCAATAATGAGATTTTCAATCGTATCCATCTGTCAACCTACTTTAGAATTATTTAGAGAATTTAGAATCGTGGAATTTCTTCAATACGCCTTCTTTTGAAAGGATGTTGCGTACTGTATCTGAAGGTTGAGCTCCATCAGCCAACCATGCAAGAACGCGGTCTTCTTTCAAAGTTACTTGGTTTTCAGCAACAAGTGGGTTGTAAGTTCCAACTGTTTCGATGAAACGTCCGTCACGTGGTGAACGTGAATCTGCTACGTTAATACGGTAGAAAGGTTTTTTCTTAGAACCCATACGAGTCAAACGGATTTTAACAGCCATTTTTAATATCTCTTTTCTTTTATTTTTTAGTTCGGTGAAATAGCTAAGCTATTTAGCACATGTTCTATTATAACAGATTTCTAAAAGGTGTCAAGAAAAAAACTTGACAGACTTTAAAATTTTTAGAAATTTGTTAGACTAGTAGGTATAAATTAGAAAGAGAAACTTTATGAATACTAGTCTAGAGAAGATTTACAAAGACCATCAAGTCAAACCTTACATCTCTCCTGATCGTGATATCGAGACTTGGCTACTAAATCCCAAGCCTGTTCCCAAATGACACATGGACTTATTACCAGATGATTTACTAGCAGGAGATATCATTCTCCTCTGGAGAATCAACTTTGGAACATTCACCATCGAAACATGATTTTAAAAACTCCCATTCGAATATGATTCAAAATTCGTTTAAAATCAATGTTTTCCCACTTTTTCAGAAAACAAATTTTCATCTAATTTAAATAACTTTCAATTAAATGGTGTGAATTTTGCTTAAAATCATCAAAAACACCCCATGGTGTGAACCATGAAGTGTTGTAAATGCTGTATTGTAGCTAGTTTTTAACGTTTAGAAAACTACCTAGCTTTACGAGCTTTCTTAAAATCTGGTTTGGAAAGTATGCGTTTCAGTTGGACTAAAAACAGCGAAATATCAAGGATTTTAAGAACGATATCTACTAATTAATTTATAAAATATGAATTAATAGATTCTAAATAGGGGAATAGTTTAGGTCTGTAATCATTAAAATAATACACCTAACTTTGGTCACCGTTTTTTAGTTATTCACTCTTTTTTCAGATAGTGTTTTTAAAGTTATGATGTAAAATGCCGCAATTAAAACACTATACATCATAATCGGAGGATAGAGAATTAAGGATAGAATCAAACCCACTCCTTTAATTATTAGGTCAGGTATCAATAACTTTCTATATTGTGCGGTAGCTTCAAGTAATTCTTTCTGATCCATATTGGGTTTATCAATTACTTTATGTAAAAACCAGTTTGCTACCGTTGAAACAATAACGATCAGTCCATAAAAGAGCTGTGCCGTATGGTTCATGAAATGACTACTAACGATTCCAGTAACATAGGGCATAAATGAAACAAAAAATAAAAGAAACAAATTCCACCAAACAATTTGTGGGGAAATTTTCTCAACCTTTTCCCATAGTGTGTTTAGTGCCATCCATAACGATCCTAACCAGAAAAAGGAAAGAAAATAAGCAAAGAAATTTTGCCGTAAATCCCAAAAAGCTTGAAGACTTGGTGTCGTTGGTTTTTCTAATTCTAAGATTAGGATAGTCATTATAATTGCTAGAACCGCATCTGTTAATGCAATTAATCTATCTTTCTTCATCAGATTACATAGCCTTTCATTTTGTAGAATTCTATCTCATCGTATAATACTTATTAATCTTAAATATTAGATATTCATTTCATACTCTGAGTACAAAGAAGATACACTAAAAAATGTATCTGTCATATCTTATTTAACTTTAGAAATATTCATCCATCTAATTAATAAATTCTATCATATTTCACAATAAATGACTACTATCAAAGATACATTTTCTTTCAAATTCCTCCCTTTTCAACTTGGCTAACTTGACCTGCATTACCTAGGTCGCTTTGCTTTAAATTACACTTTTTTCTTAAACATTTGATACGAGTAGGTATTTCTTGTGAGTAATTTTCATCAAAAAATTTCATAGATAAGTCCTATATATAATCATGGTAAAGTAGTAAAAATAGTTGTTATCCTAGTTGATTAAAAAAGTCTTTGATTTCCTCATCTTTTATAAAATAATATATAATTTTCCCCTCTCTTCTAGTATCCAAGATGTTTTGATTGGCTAGTTTACGAAGATGGTGGGAGGCAGATGCCATACTGAGATTTAGTAAACAGGCTATATCACATACACAGAGTTCTTCAACAGCAAGGAGATAAAAGATGATATTTATCTGTTTATTATCGGTAAATTTTGATAAAATGCGAAGTGATTTTTGGACTTTTTCCTTTTCAAGGTAGTTCGTTGCGGTTGTAACATTTTGTTGATTTATAATATTCACTTGGCAGATACTATCTTTTTTCATAATTTTTTCTCCTAGCCGAACACAGTCCTTAGCATGTCAAAGCTGTTGTTTTCAATCAGGATATACATCCCCAATCCTAAATAAACAACGGCAATAAACCATCTGCTATATTTTTCCAAAGTTTCTCCAACAGAAGGGACTTGTGCCAATTTTTGGGCAGAAAAAACCAAGAGATAAATCATGACTAGAAAAGTAAGTAAAGCCACTATCAAATTCGCTAAATTTAAGGTAATAAAATATGGGACAAAAACACCAATATTGTCAGCACCACAACTTGCAAAAGTAATCATAGCGACTAGAAAAATCAGGTTTTTATCATCTTTGCGCAAACCATCTTTTGCAATAGCTTCTCCATCAGAATCTCCTAAAAGCAAAACTTTGAGTCCTAGGAAAATTGGAATCAAACCGAGCAAACCTAAAATCTCTTTACTAGGAATATAATTTAAGACAAATGCAAAAAGTAAACTTAGCAATATTAGACTAACAGAGCCTAGAAATTGTCCTAAATAGATGTTAATGATGTCTTTTCTGCTTTTTCTTTTGGCAAAAAATAACATTAGGATAATAAGTAAGTCTACGGCTGTCCCAGAATACAGGATTATTGAAGTAACAACATTTTGAATCATAAAATACCTCATTCAAATATATTTTTGAATGTATTCTAACATTAAACTTTGTAGATGTCAACTTCAGCTCCATCAAAGTATAGATAAGAAGGTAGAGATTGGACTGAAATATAGTGAAATGTATTAAAATTGAAAAAAGAAAAAACGCTTGAAATCAGAGTTTTTCTTATGTATTGATTCGTATTGAATGCTTACTTCACTTCTGTAAAAATTAACTTCTACACCTACAAAGCTTATTCTGACAGACTTTATAACAGTCTAAGAAAAAAAGTAGAGATCTATACAGTATCTAGATTTTCCAAAATTTCTTTATCATCAAATATTATTAACGAAATTATCCAAACCAAATCCGATGCATTGCTTCAAAGAATTCTTTAGTTGTTTGACTATCAAGGGCTTTTATTAAAAAATTTTTTCAAATAATTACCACATTGACACATAAAATTCTTGCTTTCTAAATTTAAGTGTGATATATTTATAACATAACATTTAAATGTTATATATTTATAACACAAAAAGGAGTCTATCATGAAAAAAAGTCAAAAAATGCTTGGCCTCATTGCAATGATTGCCGTAGCTCTCTTTATTGATTTTATTGTTTTATTTGGTTCTAATCTTAGTTGGGGACCCAAGTTAGTTATTACTGGTATTTCAGTGCCAGGTCAAATTGTAGCTATTTGGAGCTGGCTACATAAGAGTCAGAAAGGTAAGGGAAAGATTATTTTTGACTTGTCTGCTAAGCTTTACACGATACTTTTATTTGCAGCAAGTATTTTTTATACAGTAGGGATTTGGGTTGCGACCCCAAGCGTAAGTTCTGGTATTAAAGAATGGATTTTGGGAATTGGCCTCGTTATTGAATTGATTGTATTTGGTTTTTTCTGTTTGAAAAATGTCAAGGAAACTCCGGACGAACGCTTTTATGCTAATTTAGCAAAGGCAGCTAGCTTGATGTTTGTTTTTATACTAGGCGCACTGATGATCCTAGCAGTTATCATTGGGTATATGGGGTCTCTCACTCTTTACATGGGCCAGATATTTATTAGCATAGCTGCCTTGATTTTCATCTTTGCGGTTGTCTATCTTATCTTGGAACGGAGAGGATAAGTATGGCCAAAGAAAGCAATATTATTACTAATCTCAAATCTGTTCGTGAGTCCACAGGCATGACCCAGCAGGAGTTAGCCGACCTCATCGGCATGCGACGCGAGACAATTCTGCACTTAGAAAATAACCGTTACAATCCTTCTCTGGAAATGGCTCTTAAAATTGCTCAAGTTTTTAATCTGAAAGTAGAAGACCTCTTTGAACTCAGACAGAAAGAGGAAGCATAATTCTTTTCGAGACCTAGTATTAAGTTCATTGATTAATTAGGAATGAAGCCAAAAGAAAAAATCCTTTGAAAATGTGCTCTTTTAAAATATAGTAATTCTTTCGAATTAACGTTTACTAATTGTGATGCTTTACGAGCTTTCTTAAGACCTGGTTCCTAAATACTTTGAGTACACTTATGGCATTGATGCCTCAAAACAAGCGACTTTCTGGTTGGCTTTCTCTTAAACTGTCTTGTCACTAATATTTGAAATCCACTTCCTTTTAGGGTACAATGGTAGAAATGAATTTTTGAGAGGAATAGAATGAAAAAACTAGCAACCCTTCTTTTACTATCCACTGTAGCTCTAGCTGGATGTAGCAACATCCAACGTAGTTTGCGTGGCGATGACTATGTAGATTCTAGCTTGGCCGCTGAGGAAAGCTCCAAAGCAGCCGCCAAATCTGCCAAGGATCTCAAGGATGCCTTGACAAATGAAAATGCCAATTTCCCGCAACTATCTAAAGAAGTTGCTAAAGATGAGGAGGAAGTCATTCTCCATACAAGTCAAGGAGATATCCGCATCAAACTCTTTCCAAAGCTAGCTCCGCTTGCGGTTGAAAATTTCCTAACTCACGCAAAAGAAGGCTACTATAATGGTGTTACCTTCCACCGAGTGATCGATGGCTTCATGGTCCAGACAGGTGATCCAAAAGGGGATGGTACTGGTGGTGAATCCATCTGGCATGATAAGGACAAGACTAAAGACCAGGGAACTGGTTTCAAGAGCGAAATCTCTCCGTATCTCTATAACATTCGTGGTTCTCTCTCTATGGCCAATACTGGTCAACCAAATTCAAACGGTAGCCAGTTCTTCATCAACCAAAATACGACAGATATTTCTGCCAAACTCCCTACAAGCAAGTATCCAAAGAAAATCATCGAAGCCTACAAAGAAGGTGGAAATCCTAGTCTAGATGGCAAGCACCCAGTCTTTGGTCAAGTCATTGATGGTATGGATGTTGTAGATAAGATTGCTAAAGCCGAAAAAGATGAGAAAGACAAGCCAACGACTGCTATTACTATCGATAGCATCGAAGTGGTGAAAGACTACGATTTTAAATCTTAAAAACCAAAAAATACAGTATCCACATACGGTACTGTATTTCTTTTATATTCATTTTAAGTTAGCTTGTTAAAGTCCCAGATTTGATCCATCCATCCTTCGTAGAAGTCTGGTTCGTGACAAACCATAAGGATAGAACCCTTGTATTCTTTCAGAGCACGTTTGAGTTCGTCCTTGGCATCCACATCCAAGTGGTTGGTAGGTTCGTCAAGAACGAGGACATTATTCTCACGGTTCATCAAGAGACAGAAACGAACCTTGGCTTGTTCACCACCTGACAAGACCTGAATCTGACTTTCGATATGCTTAGTCGTTAGACCACAACGGGCAAGGGCTGCACGAACTTCTGCTTGGTTGAGAGCTGGAAAGGCATTCCATACTGCTTCCAGTGGGGTCTGGCGATTTCCCCCTTCAACTTCTTGTTCAAAGTAGCCGAGTTCTAGATAGTCTCCACGTTCAACTTCACCAGCAATTGGGGGGATAATGCCCAAAAGAGACTTCAAGAGGGTTGTTTTACCGATACCATTGGCACCAATAATGGCAACCTTCTGATTGCGTTCAAAGGTAAGATTTAATGGTTTTGTAAGTGGGCGGTCGTAACCAATCTGCAAGTCCTTAGCTTGGAAGATAAAGCGTCCAGGTGTACGAGCTGGTTTAAAATCAAAGGAAGGCTTTGGTTTCTCGCTTTGGAGTTCGATGATATCCATCTTATCCAATTTCTTCTGGCGAGACATGGCCATGTTTCGTGTTGCAACACGCGCCTTATTACGGGCTACGAAATCCTTGAGATCAGCAATTTCTTTCTGTTGACGCTCATAGGCTGCCTCTAGTTGCGATTTCTTCATAGCATAGACTTCTTGGAACTGGTAGTAATCGCCAGAATAGCGTGTCAACTGTTGATTTTCTACATGATAGACGATATTGATCACATCGTTGAGGAATGGAATATCGTGCGAAATAAGGACAAAGGCATTTTCATAGTTCTGCAGATAGCGCTTGAGCCAGTCAATATGCTCTGCATCCAGGTAGTTGGTTGGCTCGTCAAGCAACAAGATATCTGGTTTTTCAAGGAGGAGTTTGGCTAAAAGTACCTTGGTTCTTTGTCCACCTGACAAGGCTGTTACGTCTGTATCCATACCATAATCCATGACACCAAGAGCACGCGCGACTTCGTCAATCTTAGCATCCAAGGTATAGAAGTCACGACTTTCCAAACGGTCTTGGAGTTCTCCAACTTCTTCCATTAAGGCATCAATATCAGCGCCCTCTTCTGCCATTTCCATGTAGAGTTCATTGATACGTGCTTCTGCCTTAAATAACTCATCAAAAGCAGTACGAAGGACATCACGCACGGTTTGGCCTTCTTTTAACACAGCGTGCTGGTCAAGGTAGCCTGCAGTCACATATTTAGACCATTCCACCTTACCTTCATCAGGTAACATTTTACCAGTTACGATGCTCATGAAGGTTGATTTTCCTTCACCATTGGCACCGACTAATCCAATATGTTCCCCCTTGAGGAGACGGAAGGATACGTCTTCAAAAATCGCACGGTCACCAAAACCGTGACTCAAATTTTTAACTTCTAAGATACTCATTTTAATTCCTTATCTTGTGTTTATGTAGTAGTTTATAGAGGATCCAAGCTAGGTAACCACCTAAAGTATTGGTCCATAAATCATCAATCTCAAAGACCCGATTAAAATCAAAGAAAAAGTCTAAAGCTAGCTGTGTACACTCGATTCCCATACTCAATAAAAAGCTAAACAAAATCACTCTCTTCGTTTTTCTTAGACTAGGGATGAGATAGAGAAGCTGGAAAATCAATGGAAAAAGCAAGAGGATATTTAAGGCATTCTGCAAAAAAATCCAAAACAGCTGTAAAAGGCTTGTTACTTCTCCAAGTTTCCACAAAGAGTTGAATGGAGTCAAAAGAAAAACCAGGCGTCCAAGATGTTGAATACCTGGAGTTTCCACTCCTGTAGGAAGTTGAGGTTGGGGACTAAAACAAAAACAAACGATACAAATACTGTAACAGACTAGTCCCAAACCTAGTCGTTTTCTTCTCTCCATCTTATGGATTAACTGAGGAGATAGCCTTTTGGCGATCACGCTTCATGGTATTTGAACGCAACTGTCCACAAGCTGCATCGATATCTGTACCATGTTCCTGGCGAACGACACAGTTGACACCTTTTTTCTTGAGTGTATCATAGAAGGCCATGACACGCTCTTTAGGGCTTCGGCTATACTGGTCATGCTCACTAACTGGGTTGTAAGGAATCAAATTGACATAAGACAATTTCTTGATATTCTTGAGCAATTCTGCCAACTCGAGTGCTTGTTCTACTCCGTCATTGACTTCATTTAGCATGATATACTCAAAAGTTACACGGCGGTTGGTTGTTTCGATGTAATACTCAATCGCTGCAAAGAGTTTTTCAATCGGAAAGGCACGGTTAATCTTCATAATGCTTGAACGCAGTTCATTGTTTGGAGCATGAAGAGAAACAGCAAGGTTAACCTGTACTCCTTCATTAGCAAAATCACGAATCTTGTGAGCCAAACCAGAAGTTGATACTGTAATATGGCGAGCGCCGATAGCCATTCCCTTATCATCATTGATGGTACGGATAAAGTTCAAGACATTATTGTAGTTATCAAATGGTTCCCCAATTCCCATAACTACGATATGACTGACACGTTCGTCCTGTCCACGCTCATCAAAATATTTTTGAACCAGCATAATCTGAGCGACGATTTCCCCATTATTAAGGTCACGTTGCTTCTTGATCAAGCCTGATGCACAGAAAGTACAACCAATATTGCATCCTACCTGAGTGGTTACACAGACTGACAAACCATAGTGTTGACGCATAAGGACAGTCTCAATCAACATACCGTCTGGCAATTCAAAGAGATACTTAACTGTCCCGTCAGCTGACTCTTGAACAATACGTTGTTTCAAAGGATTAACCACAAACTGGTCGTTGAGTTTGGCAATCAAATCCTTAGACAAGTTAGTCATTTCTTCGAATGTCTGAACACGTTTACGGTAAAGCCATTCCCAGATTTGATCCGCTCGGAATTTCTTTTCTCCTTGCTCTAAGACCCATTCTTGCATCCCTTGGCGGGTTAAACTATAAATCGACGGTTTCATGTTTTCTCCTTATTTTCTACTCACTTCTGACGAATGACGAAATGACGCTGCCCCTTGTCTTCTTTCTGGGATTTTTGTTCTTTTGAACGTCGTCTATTTCTTTTATCTGTATGATTTCTTTTCTTGTTTTGAGAAGGTTTCTTTCCTTTTCGAGAATCTTTTTCTTCCTCTTTTTTGCGCATCTTTTGGTCAAAGGACGCCCGCTTAGGCACTTGGTTTTCTAAGACAAAATAGGCACAACCATAGCTACAGTACTCTAGTAGATAATCCTGCAAGCGACTGATTTTTTCTAAAGACTCTTCAGCGCGTTCATTCTTATAAAAGCCTCGTAAGCGTAACTGTTCATTACTCCAGTCTCCTACGATATAGTCGAACTTGGTCAAAACTTCTGAAAAACGTTGAGTAAAAGCCGTCACATCAAAAGCATCCTTGCTATTTTCAACCAAGGTAAAGGCAAAACCTTCAGCCTCGACCCTAGTTCCAGTCACACGAAACTCTGGACCAGGGAATTTATTGTAATTGTATAATTCAGGTGCAATCTCTTTACGCATAATTTTCCTTTTTCAACGATTTCTTAACACTCTATTTTACCATATTTTCGGGATATTTTCACCTTTAGTCTTAAAATAAAAAAAGTCTGACGATTTAAGAATCCAATCTAAAAAATTCGTTTTTCTTGAAAAAAGAAAAAACTGGGAAACCCCAGTTTATAACGGATTATAGGTAAAGGAATTTAAAGATTGCTACCGCTGCAATCGCTGCAAGAATCGGTGCAACTACTGGTACCCATGCATACCACCATTTTGAATCACCCTTGTGTTGACCAAGGATTGATTTTGGAAGGAAGGCGTGAAGAAGACGTGGTCCAAAGTCACGAGCTGGGTTCAAACCAGGTCCTGAAGGTCCTCCAAGTGAAGTAACCAAAGCCATTACCAAGAAACCAAGTGCCATATGACCTACTGCAACACCTGCTGTTGTGTGTGGTGCTGTTTGAGCTTTAATTGCCAATTCAGAGAAGTCAACAGTTTGACCTGCTTGAGTTGCCATTTGCTTCATGTATTGAAGGACTTCAGCTCCAAAGAAGTTCTTTGTCAATCCAAGAGCTGCAAAGAAAAGAACGAATGATCCAACAAACTCATTGATAAAACCGTTAACTGTTGCAGCGAAGCGTGATTCTTTTGTACCTTGGTCCAAACTTGAAATAGTTGAGAAAGATCCCAAGATATTGTTTGCTTTTTCAGTTTGCAAGTAGTATGGACGGTGTGTTGCAACAACTAATGCTTGTCCGAAGATTGCTCCCAAAACTTGCATAATGATGTAAGGTGCAACCTGAGCCCAAGGGAAAAGTCCGCTAACTGCTAGACCAAGAGTGAAGGCTGGGTTGATGTGGTTACCAGAAACATTACCAAACATCAAGGCAGGGATCATAACCCCCATACCATAACCAACAGCGATAACGAGCCAGCCACTTTGATGACCTTTCGTACCTTTAAGTTCAACGTTAGCAACAGCACCATTTCCCAAAACGATCAAGATGGCTGTTCCCAAAAATTCTGTGGCATATTTGACTGCCCATGCGAAATCCATTTGATAGATTCTCCTTAAAATTTTTTAGACAATCCTTATTCTATCAATTTTTATATCTTTTAGCAACAGGTTTTCTAAAAGAATATATGAGAAAGCGGTTTTATTATGTGACTATTAGCTTTTCTTCAACCTACTACAGTAGATAAACATACTGAATGGCTACTGTCTTGACTCATTTAATTCTTAAAAATTGATAGAGTTGACAAATGGTAGAAAAAATCCCTTTTTACTAAGTTAAGTATCAACTAAAGTTACGATTAGCATTCGTTACTTAACCCACTCACCATTATAGTTGACGTAGTAACCATCTACGGTCGTATTCACTGCCAAAGCACCTGAGCTATAAGCATAGTACCATTTGCCATTGACCTGGAACCAGCCTGTCTTCATATCTCCATTACTTGCATTTAGGTAGTACCAAATTGAACCATCTTGATACCAACCAGTTGCCATTGCTCCTGATGAACGGAGATAGTACCACTTGTTACTAAGGTTTTGCCAACCAGTTTTCATATCGCCATTTTCAGCATCTAAATAGTACCAAGTTGAGCCTTCCTGATACCAGCCAGTTGTCATAGCTCCTGATGAACGGAGGTAGTACCACTTATTGCCAATTTGCTTCCAACCAGTTTGCATGATACCAGTTTCTGAATCTAGATAGTACCAAGCTGAACCATCATTTATCCAACCTACACGTCTTTCACCACCAAGATTCTTATTCCCAGAATTTCCTGTTTTTGCTAGGTAATACCAGTTAGATTGATCATAAAGCCAACCTGTCTTTAAATAATGATCTTGATCAAAGTAGTAGTATGCTAATTTAAGAACTTCGGGACCTTCCCAGCCTTCACCATGTTTTTTCCCAACGGTTAAGGAATATTTTAGCTCTAATTCTTGCCAACCAACAAACTCTTGTAGCACTCCATTTTCGTCAAAGTAGTACCATTCTGGCATTGGGGAACCTTCTAATCTGATACCATTAGGGTAAGGACCAATTGTATATCCTTTAACTGGCATTGGAATGTACTGCCAACCAACAACCATTTCGCCATTATAATCAAAATAATAGGTCTTGCCATCAATCACTCGCCAGTAGGTTTCTTTGATGTCACCCTTCTTGTAATAGGTTCTACCATTTTCTTGGACAAATTTCCAACCTTCTGAATCAGCATCATCCGCCAATACTGCACTTGTCGCTAGCAAACCAAAGAAAAATACTGTCAGTCCAACTTGCATAGTTTTTTTAAAAAGTTTCATTTATATATACCTCCAATATTAAATTAACACACCATATGAGGAGAAGTTATAAACCTTACCATTTATCTATTCTTCTGAACAAACTGTCGATAGGAAATTGTATTACCAAATGCAAGAACACTTAGTAATACAAATATAACTATTTTTTTAATTCCACGATTTCTCCTCATCTTATATTTTGAACCTCCTTTCTTTCTGCTTAATTCTAACACACATATGAAAATCAGTCAAGTTTTTATGTTCAATTTGACTTTTTTTTTATATTATTACAAATAAACATTTTTATTCCAGATTTGCTATTTTTAACTAAAAGAAATATAATTAAGTTAAGTAGAAAGGAATAATATTTTTTATGAATATACTCGCTGAAAAATTCAGAGTAAAGAGAAAAGAGTTAGGTCTCTCCCAACAAACTCTTGCAGAAGGAATTTGTGAACAAAGTCAGATTAGTAAAATTGAAAGAGGTCATTTTATTCCCTCCGCAGACTTGTTATTCAAACTCTCTCAACGACTTGAAGTTCCTTTGGATTACTTTTTCAATGAACAAATCGAAGTTAAGTCTAACCTCTCTAACTTTAAGCAATTATCTGCTAGCTTATTAGATGATAGGAATTATGACGATTTAGAATATCTTTATAAAATAGAGGCTGAACGAAGCACTTTTCTAACACTAGAAGACCGAACTTACCTTGAATGGATTAAAGCTATAATTGACTTCTATCAATATGACAGTAAGTGTGATGCAATTTCTTCATTGGAAAATATATTATTAAAAGTCTCCTCAAATACTCTGATTTATTTAAAGGCGTTGAATACTCTATCTAATTTCTATTCCTTAGTGGGTCGTGAACAAGAATATGAGGCAAACTACTCTCATTTGATGGAGTTATATAAAACAAAAAATTTTGAGTATCAAGAGTTTTTATTTGGCTACATCAGAGTTCGTTACAACTACGCTCACTACCTAGTATCAAAGGAAAAATATAATGAAGCCATCCAAGAAGCTCTTGAGACGATTGAACTCTGTAAACAAAGACAGACAAGCTACCAACTGGCTCCCCTACTTATTCTTGTAGGAAATGCTGGAGCCAAATTTCTAGACAAAGAACAAGTCAAAAATTATTATATAGAAGCAAGAGAGTTATGTAAGATTTATAACAATCCTTTAATGTTGATGAAGGTAGAAAACTATTTGAAGGAATTAGATACTGTTTAGTTAATCTTGACATTATAGTTTTTCTGAAACGTTAAATAACCTGTAAGGCTGATAGTGAAATTAATACTATCAGTCTTATAATTATGTGACTATTACTTCAGATTCAGTTCACTATAATTTCCAAACGAAACTTATGATAGCTACCTTATTAGGATGCTCTTATTTTTTATCAGACAAAACAAAAGGATTAAGGGAGTGAATTTCCTTAATCCGATAGTCTCTTAAGCCTGACGCTGACCAAAGTCCTTAATCATCTGATCCATTTCTTGTCGACTCGGAGTTGTCAGCATATAAAGGTAATCTCCTTGAAGTTCCGCGAAGGCCGCTGGCATGATTTTTTTGACCTTAAACTGCTGACCGTATTTGGCAAGTAAGTCTTCTTCTGAATAAACATAGTTAGCATTGGCGCGACGAGATGTTGCCAAGCAATACTGGGTTTCAAACGGAGACTCTGGGAATGCTTCACCTGCAACGATAGCTGCACAGCCCTTGTACAAATCCAAGGAATGTGCATAGTTATAGACATCAATAGTGAAGCCACCCGCTGGACGGTTATTGTACTCAATGGCAATATAATCATCACCCTCACGGAAGAACTCGATGTGGAAGAAACGTTCTTTCATACCAAATTCCTTGACAATAGCCTCACCATACTTGCGAAGTTTCGGATCCATATCTTTAAGAACATAGTAAGAATTGTCCATCTTGTGAATCATGAGATCAAGGGGTGTATGTGCATAGTCAAAGGTAGTTGAAAAGACAATATTTCCATCTCTATCTACCAAACCATCGAAGGTACAGATTTCACTAGAGGTAACAAACTTTTCAAAGAAATAAATGGTTGAGTGGTCCCATTCAGCCTTAAAGTGGTTTACATCATCTTCTGTTTCTAGTTTGAAAGTTGCGGCTGCCCCAACTCCATTGTCAGGTTTTGCAATCATGGGAAGACCGATTTCTTTCACAGCTTTGTCAACATCTGCTTCTGTTTCAATGACAGCACCTGGAACCACTGGAACTCCAGCTTTTTTGAAGAGTTTCTTCATTTCAGACTTGAACTTGGTCTTTTTGAGGTCGTCTGGTTTGGCACCAAAGACATTAAATTGTTCACGAAGAGCAGCATCCAACTCTAGCCAGTATTCATTGTGAGATTCGATGCGGTCAATTGGACCATGCTTATAGAAAAGAAAGGCAACTGCACGTTTAACCTCATCGATATTTTCAAGATTATCAACTCGAAAATACTCCGTCAAGCTATTGCGCAATGGCTCATCTAGTTGTTCATAGGGTTCTTGCCCAATCCCTAGAACGGTGATTCCTTTATTGGCTAGCTCAATACTAAACTGTTGGAAATTTTGTGGGTAATAGGGTGAAATTACAAGATAATTCATATGCGACTCCTTTTATAGACTCATGTAACCGAGGAAATATGGCATTTGTTTGCGCCACCAATCCCAATCATGGGCGACATCATGTCCCCATTCTGCAAACCAGGCAGGAATTTGTTTTTTGTCAAAGGCTTCTTTTAACTTGTAGTAAGAAGGCAGGCCATCATGCTCCCAAGCACCTAAGCCAGTACAAATCACAATCTCAGCCTTACGGTATCGGTCAATAAACCAACCATCATTTTGATTCCAGATATAGTCTACTGGTGAATTTTGATAGATAGCATCATCGTTGTAGTAATCTCCAACAAAGAAACGAGCATCATAGACACCACTGAGGGCGATTACCTTGGTAAAGACATCTGGATGTTGGAGGAAGAAATTCAAAGCGTGATAGGCTCCCATAGAGCATCCTGTTGTCATCATACCGTCAAACCAGCCTGTCTTGTGCTTGATAAAAGGAATAGCTTCTTCAATCACATATCGTTCATAGGCACGGTGCATCTCAGCTTGATCATGACTATTTTTCCAAGTCGCAAGCCAGCTCTCACTATCTACACTTGAAAGGGTAAAGAACTGAACACGACCTTCTTCGATGAAGGATGAACAAGCATCAATCATGCCAAAATCATAGTATTCATTGTGGCTACCACCTGAGGAAGCAAAGACAACCACTGGGATACCTGCGTGTCCGTAACGATTAACATACATTTCACGGTTAAGATGACCACTCCAGTGGCTAAGATGTTCAATATGCATATCCTGTCTCCTT
Organism: Streptococcus infantis; assembly: GCF_047460875.1. GTDB lineage: Bacteria > Bacillota > Bacilli > Lactobacillales > Streptococcaceae > Streptococcus > Streptococcus infantis_AA. Next base: position 19,788 of record NZ_JASHFI010000002.1, read on the forward strand.
TATACTAATTACCAATTTTCTGCAAAAAAGCGTAGGCAAGCTGGAAGATTTTCTGACCATGGCACTTCATGGTGAATGGCTCCAGTCTGAACCTTGAGCAAGAGATTTTCCAACTGCACTCCTCCTGCTATCAAATCATGATAATAGCGAAGGGAAGAGTCGATATAGGCCTGCTTAATATTACCAGCCATAAGGGTCTTATCCGTGTCATCTGCTTCTTCCGTCCCGACATAGATAAAGACTCGTTGATCAGGTAATAGTTTTTTTCGCTCCATATAGCGATCAAAGGCCTCTTGGTGAAGCCAGTTGGCTGATGAGAACACTCCCAAACACCCAATCTGGTCCTGATACTCCAGGCCAATAAACTGGGTAATATTGCCACCTAGAGAAGACCCAACCATAGCAGTGTGCTTGCGGTCAGACTTTGTACGATAGTTTTCATCGATAAAGGGTTTGACCACTTCCATGACAAACTCAGCGTACTCGACTCCCTTACCACCAAACTGTTGACCGGGAATATTAGACTCTTGGAATTTCCATGCCGCGTACTCATTCATCCGTCCTAGACCATCATTATCAATGGCCACTACAATCATACGGCTGATATCTGGATTCCGTTTAATGGTCGGAATGATCTTCCATGAATGACCGACATAGGATTCTTTACTGTAAAAGACATTTTGACCATCATGGAAATAGACAACTGGATAAGTTCGATCCGTGTCTTTCTCGTAGTTTTTCGGGAGGAGAACACGTACACGGCGCTCCTTGCCTGTGTATGGAACCTTGAGTTTATGTTCTCGCATTTTCAGATAAAAGTAGGATTGATTCATTGTCAGAAAACTCTCTATATTCAAAATTTTATCTTATTATAGCACAAAAATAGAAAAAAAGTCAGTTTCCGTCTAAATTTAGAATAAAAAACTAACTTTTTCTACTTATTTTCTCTATTCTTCTGGGTTTTCTAATTAGAGGAGATCGTCAATTAGCTCATCAACTGCATCCTTCTCAGCTTGAGGGGTAATTTCAGTAATCATGATTCCTGCTACTGCACGTTCAACCAGACCTTCGACATCCATACGTGTTTCATACTGCTCTGCATTCTTAATCTTTGGATTTGTTTTCGGACGATCAGGCGCAAAAATGGTACAACAGTCTTCAAAGGGCTGGATAGAAATTTCAAAGGTATCAATTTCTTGCGCAATGTCAATGATTTCTAGCTTATCCATAGTCACAACTGGACGGATAATCGGTGTATTGGTCACCGCATTGATAGCCTGCATACTCTCCAGGGTTTGGCTTGCCACCTGACCAAGACTTTCACCATTGATGATGACCAAACCATTTCGCACTTCACGGATACGGTCTGTAATGCGCATCATAAAGCGGCGAGTCAGAGTCATGAGATAAGCTTCTGGAGCCTTAGCCTTAATCTCTTCTTGAATCTCCGTGAATGGCACTTCGATAAACTGGATATTGCCACCAAATTTAGTCAATTTACGGGTCAAATCTTGGGCTTTTTTGAGGGCACCTGGACTGGTATATGGTGGACTAGCAAAGTGAACAGCTTCGATATCCACTCCACGTTTTAGAGCTAGATAACCAGCTACTGGTGAGTCAATCCCACCTGACAACATGAGCATGCCTTTCCCTGAAGTTCCAACCGGCAAACCACCAGCTCCTCGAATGGTTTCATAAGAAAGGTAGGCTGCCTCTTCACGAATCTCCACCTGAAGATTGATGTCAGGATTTTTCATTTGTGCTTGTACATTGGGAATAGCTTCAAATACTGCACCACCTAGAGTTTGGTTCAACTCACGACTGTCTAACTCAAAGTTGTGGTCGCTTCGCTTGCTTGAGATTTTAAAGGTCATACCTTCCTTGTAGATGTCCTTCATAATCTCTTGGACAGCAGATTTCAGAACTTCTACAGATTTTTCAACCTTGTATACTGGCGAAAAATTTTGAATCCCGAAAACTTGCTTGAGTGACTCGGCAACTGCTGTGTAGTCGGCACCATTTAGATAAGCATGGGCACGATCGCGGTCTGCTGTCACTTTGACTTGAGGATAAATGGACAAAACGTCTGAGATATTATTACGTAGTTTATTGATGAAACGCATCCGGTTTTTACCCTTGGTTGAAAGCTCTCCGTAGCGAATCATAATTTCTGAATACTGCATGAATGCTCCTATCTTACTTTTCTAGTTTGATTGTAAATTAATTTTAGTTTGGTCAAAAATTGCTCAACTTGACTCATGTCATTTTCTAGGTCTAGGCTGAGGCGTACTGCTGACTGGGCTTTATCTTTTTCAATACCCATGGCAATCAGGGTCCCAGCAGGTTTCCCAGCCTTGGACGAGCAAGCTGATGTTGTAGAAATGAAAATATCATAGTCTTCAAAAGCATGAACAATGACTTCCCCACGAACCCCCTTAATCCCAAAGGTCAAAATATGAGGCGCAAAGTCTTCCTCACCTGAGAAAACAAAAATATCTGGATAATCAAGAAGAGCCTGACGGATGACTTCCTTCATCTGACTCGTTTTGTTAGAAAACAATTCCAATCTTTCCATAGCTAGACGCAGTGCCTTGGCTGTTGCTGCAATTCCTGCTACATTCTCAGTTGTTGAACGATAGTCACGCTCTTGGCCACCACCAGTTAAAAGCGGTGTAATTTTCTTGCCAGACTTGATATAGACAAATCCAACACCACGAACTCCGTGGAATTTATGACTAGAGAAGGTCGCAAAATCCACTCGGTCAGTCAAATACTTTTCTGTCGGAATCTTAGCTAAAGCTTGAACGGCATCGACGTGAAAAGAGATCGTTGGCTTATCAGCTAATAGTTCTGATATAGCTTCAATAGGCTGGATTGAGCCGATTTCATTGTTGACTGCCATAACAGAGACTAGAGTTGTATCAGGACGAAGTAGGTTTTCTAAAGCAGCTACATCTACAAATCCTTTTTCATTTACAGGTGCAAAATCCACTTCAAAACCTTGAGTCTTGAGCCAGAGGGCTGACTCCTTGACTGCTGGGTGCTCAATAGCTGACACAATAATGTGTTTACCAAATTGCGCTTTTTCAAATGCAGCCCCTTTGATAACCCAGTTGTCTCCTTCAGTCCCACCAGAGGTAAAGAAGATTTCTTCGCTTTTCTTGCCAATCAAATCTGCAATCTGCTGACGAGAAGCTTCTAAAATTCTGGTAGACTGGTCTCCCAAACGATGGAGACTCGAAGGATTTCCAATAATTTTTGCAGACACTTGCATATAGGTTTCAAGTGCTTCTGGATAAGGCTTAGTCGTTGCCGAATTATCAAAGTAAATCATGGTTTCTCACGCTTTCTAAAATCACTCCTTCTATTGTATCACGAAACAGTTCAGGCGACAAGAAAGGCAATTCAGGTTCATTTAAGTTTTTTTTAAAGATTTTCGGTATAATGAATTTTAGTAAAGGAGAGATATTATGTCTAATTATCGTAGAACATCAAAACCCAAAACAGAACACATCAAAAAAGGATTTACTGTTTTTCAAAAAACGATTGCTACTATCGGTAGTATTCTAGGGCTGATTACTGCAAGTATCACCATTATGAATGCTATGAATAACAACAACAATAATAACTCTAAAAAAGAAACTACGACAACCCAGACAACTGTCATAAAAGAGATTCAAAAGGAATCCCCTCAAGAGAACACTACTCCCAACAAGGACAATACTTCTACAAAAGAAAACACACAAGAAGAAACAACAAGTCAATCTAGTAGCAGTGCAGAAAGCAAGAAAGAAGAGTCGACAAGTAAAAAAGAGCAAACTGACACTCCTTCTAGTACACAAGCAACAGATACAGCTACTACAGCTACAAGTGGGGCTTCCTAAAAATAACCAAAAACCAGTGATTGCAGCACTGGTTTTTTACATAATTCAATATCGAGCCTATAAAAAAGCGAACAAGACCAGTCTCTGTAGATCAGAAAACTAGTTTTGTCCGCTTTTTTTGATTGAGATTAGTTTCTTGGCCCAATCTCTATGACTCGAATGCTTTTACATCATCTTATTCGTCGTCTTTTTTCTTTCCCATAGCAAACATACCAAGAAGTGCTCCTACAAGACCTACGGCTGCAAGGCCAGCATTTTCTTTAGTGCCTGTCTCTGGGAGTTTGTATTGATGACTTGCAGGTGCTTGATAAGTCTTATCTTGTGACATAGTAAGAGCTACAAGAGACTGCTCATCTTTGTATTCTGGAACCTCATGGATTGCTCCTTCTGCTCCATTGACACCACCTGTGAATTCTGGGCTTACTTCCTGAACAGCTGCTTCGACACCATTCACTCCACCTGTAAACTCTGGAACTTCATGAATAGCGGCTTCTGCTCCATTGACACTGCCTGTGAATTCTGGACTTACTTCCTGAACAGCTGCTTCGACACCATTCACTCCGCCAGTAAACTCTGGAACTTCATAAATAGCTGCTTCTGCTCCATTGACACTGCCTGTGAATTCTGGACTTACTTCCTGAACAGCTGCTTCGACACCATTCACTCCGCCAGTAAACTCTGGAACTTCATGAATAGCTTCTTCACCTGCTGTACCAATTGCTCCTGTGTATTCTGGAACTTCATGAACAGCTGCTTCGACTGCGTTAACGCCACCCTTGAATTCTGGTATTTCTACTACTGGTGCTGCTTCGTCACCTGCTGTACCAATAGATTCAGTGTACTCTGGAACTTCATGAACAGCTGCTTCAACACCATTTACTCCACCTGTAAATTCTGGGACTTCTACTACTGGTGGTTGGATTTTATCAGCCGCTTCATTTTCTTCAATGTACTCTGGAACTTCATGAACAGCTGCTTCAACAGCATTAACCCCACCCTTGAATTCTGGGACTTCTACTACTGGCGCCGCTTCGTCACCTGCTGTACCAATAACTCCTGTGTATTCTGGAATTTCCACTACCGGAGCTGCTTCTTCGCCTGCTGTACCAATAACTCCTGTGTATTCTGGAACTTCCACTACCGGAGCCGCTTCATCGCCTGCTGTGCCAATTACTCCTGTGTATTCTGGAATTTCCACTACCGGAGCTGCTTCATCGCCTGCTGTGCCAATTGCTCCTGTGTATTCTGGAATTTCCACTACTGGAGCTGCTTCTTCACCTGCTGTGCCAATAGCTCCTGTGTATTCTGGAACTTCATGAACAGCTGCTTCGACTGCGTTAACGCCACCCTTGAATTCTGGGACTTCTACTACTGGAGCTGCTTCTTCACCTGCTGTTCCAATAGCTTCAGTGTACTCTGGAACTTCATGAACAGCTGCTTCGACACCATTTACTCCACCGGTAAATTCTGGAACTTCTACTATTGGTGCTGCTTCTTCACCCTTACTTGTAGTTGGAGCTGGTTTCTCTGGTTCTTCCGAAAGTTCTTGGTGGAATGTAGTCATTTCGTAGAACTCTGGTTTGCCACCTTCCCAAACAAGTTTGACATCCAATAATGGAGACTTATCTCTGACAGCAAATGTTTGGAAGCTTGAGGTAATCTCACCTAGTTCTGACCAAGCATCTGCTTTATCTTCTTTCAGAGTACGAGCAAGCACACGAGCTTTCACTCCTTGAGGAAGACTTGAAACAAGTCGGATATGGTTAGCATCTGTCGGTTCTGACAAGTGGTAGACAAGCTCACCTTGTTCTTTCTCAGCCTTGTAGCTTGTCAAGACTTTACCATCAACAATATTAGTGTAAAGGTTGCCTTGGCTTTCACCGCTGTTTCCTTCTACCGTTGGGTCATTGATTGGTTTCACGAATTCACCATCATTGATCACCAACTCAGTGAAGCCTACAAAACGAGCATCATAGTCTGCTGTAAATAGAACACGGAGATAGTTAGCCTTAACTGGGCTTGAAAGTTCACCCTCGATATAGCGATTTCCTGGCATCTTAGAATCATGTGTCCAGCCATCTGTCAAGGAGTCATCACGTGTTTCATTAGCAAGGCCGTCACCAACTGTCACAACATCCGTCCAAGTCTTGCCATCTTGACTGACTTGAATCTTACCATCACGGAGATAGTTTTGAGTGCCGTCTTGGATGTAAGCTCTAATCTTCTTAATATCACGTTCGCTACCAAGTTTCAAGGTGATATGACCGTCTTTACGAGCATAGTCAGAAAACTCTACAAAATTATTGTAAACACCATCGAATAATTGATCCAAGTTCTTGATCTTACGAACGTCATTTCGACCGTATGTTGGGTGGATTCCCATTGATGTAGAATCAAGTGTCGTTGGTTGAACTTCTTTTGTCTTAACAAGTAGAGATGTTGCTGTCACTGCTTGTTCTTGATCAGTCTTATTAACTAGACGAACATAACGTACCAAGGACTTATCAGTCACTTGATCAGCTGGATACCATTCTTGGGCATTTGGAGAGTATTCCAAGTTGAGGGATGGATTTTCAATACCTAGTGCTTGAATGCTTTCAGCTTGGTGAAGACGATCAAGTTTCATACCCAAGTAACTATTAGCTGGAAGCTTAGTTCCGCTTGGAATTTGCAAGTCATAACGACCTAGGCTATCATAAACTGGAGTTGACTTCAGGCTTTCAACATTTGTATCAGTCAATTCGCTATTGCCTGCACGTGTTTCAACTGAGAAGTCAGCGATACGCCACCATAAGTTGATGTTCTTAGTATTGCGAACACGAACGTAGCGAGCTGAAATTGGAGTTTCGATTTCTTTTGTTTGTTCACCAGTCAAGCGATCCAATTCTTGCCATGAGCTACCATCTGCAGAATATTCAAGAACACCTTCTGCCAATTTATCTCCTGATCCTTGAACGAGGCGGACCTTAGTTACAGGTTTGACTCCACCCAAGTCTAGTTGAACCCAACCACCGACTGGAGTTGTATCTGTTCGATCAGCATTTGCAAGCATGGCTTCAGTATTATCACGTCCATCTGTAATCTGTCCAACTGTTGTGTTGTACTTGTACATAAGATTTGGACTGATAGTCACAGTAGCTGACTGTTTAGCACGAGTAACTTCTACAGGGCGGTTAACAGCAATTTCTCTTACCGCAAACCAAGTGTTTCCACGATCTGAAGTCGCAATCATGCGAACAGCTTTAGCGTTGATGTTGAGGTTTTCAAATTTAAGCAGAGGCTCATTACCAGTGTAGCTTGGTTCTGAAAGGGTTACCCACTCATCATTTTCATTGAGATACTCAACTTTAGCGTTGTTGAAGGTATCGCGAGGATTTGCTTGAGTTCCCATTGCAAAGGTCAAGTTTTGAATTGGAACAGCTTTATTAAATTTCAAGCCAATGTAGTCACCAGTTTGGATGCTGTTTGGTGACTTGATAAGGGCATGTGTTCCTAAATCTCCGTCAGTCACTTCAGCAAGTCCACCTTCTACACCTGTACGGTTAGTGATAAAGGTACTAATCACTTGGTCAGGATGCAAGGCTTTTTGGACTTCTGTTGCAAGGATTTCACGAAGGCCAAGCAAGAATGGACGGATATGTTGAACACCCAACTCAGCTCTTTCATTATGGTCTACATAGTGGAAGGTATAGGTTTGAGACTGTTCATAGAGTTTCAAGCCCTTATAGTAACTATCCCAAAGTTTTGCAGAATCGTTCTTTTCGATAGCTTCTGTACCATCAAGAAGAGCACTCAAGGCGTCCATTTGGTCAATAGTATTATCCAACCAGTAGTGGATTTGAGCACGCATCTTTTCGTCACCAGATGCTTTATAAAGTTGTGCTGCAGCTTTTAGTTTAGCAAATTCTGCACGCAATTCTTGACGCTCTGCATTGACATCTTGACCAGCTTTCAACTTAGACATGAAGGCCGCCAATTTCGGTGCAAGTTCAACAGATTCTTCCAACTTCACAACACGACCATCCATGTTTTGGTTGATCATATGTTTACCAAGCTCACGGAAGGCAACTGATGCTTCGCTATCTGTAAACTTACCGTTTTCAACAAAGTTGAAGGCGATGTCATTTACTTTCTTAGCTTCTTCTTCAGACTTCCATTGTTTCCATGCATACTGAGCTGCAGAGAAGAGGGCAATCTTAGAAGGCTCAGATTGTTGCATTGGGTTCAACATGATACCTGAAAGGAGGCTTGGGTCCACATTTGGATGAAGGAATTTCTCACCGCCACCCAAAATCAAGTGTTGTTTAGAGTTATCTGTAACAGGCCAGTTTACCCATAGAGAAACTGGGCGGTAGGTCTTACCTCCTGCAGTCAGGTTATTCTTAAGGTTAGAGAGGAAACTTTCAGACACTTCACCCCAAATCTTACCACCAGTAAGGGTCATAGAAGTTGAACTTGGAAGATTTTCATTTAGAGATTTCAACTCATCTTCACGACCATTACCCCAATACTGACCTGGGACAAAAATCATTTCCTTACGAAGGCCAACATAAGTTGCTTGTTTTTCAGTCAACCAATCTGTCATGTCCTTCATCAAGCGGTTGTAGCTATTGTAGCCACCAACTGGACTTGGAGCATCATCGGCTAGAATACCGAACTCACGGACACCGACATCCATCAATTGAGTGAATTTAGCCTTAATGGTTTCAAGGTCTTTTTGGTAGTCAGCATCGTTGCCAAAACGAATACGGTTGTTCATGAATGGGTGAATGGTCCACACATAACGAGTCTTGTTTTGGTTTCCGACACGCGCCAATTCACGGATTTCAGCTAATTTTTCTTCTGGATAAAGTTCACGCCATTTCTTGTTGTGGTATGGATCATCTTTTGGTGCAAAGAAGTATTGGGTCAACTTCAAGTCACCACCATAACGCATCAACTCAGCACGATCAGCATTGCTCCAAGGGTTACCATAGTATCCTTCGATAAAGCCACGATTCTTAATTTCAGCGAAGTCTTCAACTGTTACATTACGCAAGACTGGAGCTTCACTTTCATTAAGCATGTGTTTGAGAGTTGTCAAACCGTAGAAGACAGCATCTGTATCCTTACCGACGATAGAGATTGTATTATTCTTGATAGACAAGGCATAGGCATCAATCTTATCAAAGAGTCCTTGAGATAGACTTGGCATTTCTTTTTCAGCTTGTGAATTTTGTCCATGAACGCCAAGGTAGATGTTGGTAGCACCTGCCACTGCTGTTTGACTGCTTGTGTATGAAATTTGATGTTCTTGTAGAACACTCTTCAAGCGGTTACGAGTATAGATATCTAACTGATCGCCCATAACAAGATTTACTTGTTTATGGAGTTTCGTAACGCCTTCACCATAAGTTACTTTTTGTGGTGTTGGGAATACCTTATATTCTTTCTTGAGATAGTCTTGACTTTGTGCTGCTGCAGAAACTACGTCGTCACTAGCTGGTTTGCTAGCTACAAAGCTATCAGCAAGTTCAGTTGTACCATCGCTTACTTCTTCAACTTTAGGTTTTTCTGGAGTGACAGGTTTCTCAGGAGTGACAGGTTTTTCTGGAGTGACAGGTTTTTCTGGAGTAACTGGCTCTTCTGGTTTGCTATCAGAAAGTGGCTTAAGAAGTTGAATCTCTGCTGCACTACCAAATCCACGCACACCTTCTAGAACTTTAAACTCTATCTTATCTGTTTCAATAGCCTCAAAGTTAACTGTCTTTTCTTTGGCATTATTTTCCCAAGTTCCAGAAGCAACTTTAACCATCTGACCATCTTTTTGAGCATAGATTTCATAAGATGTTACGACACCATTGCCTCCACCTGGGCGTGGAAGGTAGGTCAGACCATTTACTTTTTCTGCTGCTTTCAAGTTCATTGCAACAGTGAATGGAGCCTGATCTCCAAACCATTTTGAATGCCAGAAAGTATTCGGATCATTGTCGAAGGCTTTTTCTACTGGACCTTCAGTATTGGTTCCTGGCAATTCCTGACTTGTTGCAGAAACTGTAAATTTATCATTTGGAATCAAACGTGGATTTACGAATGGTTCATTTGACAACTCAGCACTATGCAAGATTCCTTTGAAGCCACCGATTGTTTCAAGAGGTAGAACCAAACTATTATGAGCAAAGCGAGGGTAAGCTGGATTTGCGATACGCTCAACCTTTTCACCATCTACATAAACTTCTGTTACTTGAGGTTTGGTTACGACAGAAATTTGATAACGTTTGTTCTTTTCAAGTTTTTTGTTAAATTGGATATGGAATTGTTCAAATTTATAAGCGAGGTAGCCATCCTTATCCGCAAGATAAAGTTGGTTGTCTCCGCTAGTTGAGAAGGTTTGTTGCCCATCACCAGTTACAGTGACATCCAATTTCAAGACATGACTCGGACCAACATCACCAACAAGTCCTTCGATAGTGCTATCTTTTTCGAAGTTCAAACCTGCTTCAGTCTTCTGTACTTTCTTTGCAAGATAATCTTTGACAGTCTCAGGATTAATCTTGAACAAATCTTCTTCAGCTACGGTCTTATCTGGATTAGATTGTGGTGCATAAACACTTGTTGGCAAGGTGCGCTCTGCAAAAGTTTTACCCGCACGATCAGATCCCCAAGTACGTTCTGCAGTAGTCTGCATACTCTTGAAGAAACGTTTAAAGATATCGTAAGAAGTAAGTCCAGTTTCGTGAAGGTCAATATTGTCATTCCATACAGCGTGACCACCACCGATAATGTTTGGATTAGATGCTTCTAATCGAGGTCCTCCACCTGTTGTAAAGTCATTTGGAGTCCAACGATTGTATTGACGCTCATAGCTTGCATAGTCTCCGTAACCACCTTGACTATTGCTTCCACTAGGAACACTATAGGTTGGAATATCTGTGATATTGATAATCTTAGCACCTTGAGCAATAGCATCAGCTGGACGTTGCCATCCGATACTCCAGATATCAACTTCTACATCTTTCCAATCAACTGGCGTTGCACCTGGTTTAGCACTAAGTGAACCCCAAATACGTGGTGTATAGCCTTTGCCTTTGATGTACTGAATCATATCATTGACATAGCGACGATAGCTTTCTCTACTGCCGTAGTACTCATCAGTTCCGATATGAACTGTTGAGACACCATGAAGTGGTGCATTTTCTCCATCGAGCAATTTATCATAGACTGATTTAACAAAAGCAAGAGTTTCTTCGTACTTATTATCCAAGTCCAACATAGCCACACGTTCTACATTGTGTTTACCTCTATAGTCACTAAGACTGCCTTTATACATAAGGTCTGGACGAACTTTAACAAAGGACAAAGCGTGACCTGGTGTGTCAATCTCAGGAACAAGGTTGATATGCAAAGCTTTAGCCAACTTGATGATCTGTTGCATTTCTTCCTTAGTATAATGCTCGTCTGATGTTAATTTTTCACCATTGTCACCAACAACATCTGTTTCTACACGGAAGCCAGTCTTAGCATTTTTTAGGACATAATCCAGTTCCTCTTGAGGAGTAAGATTTTTCCCTGCTAAATGATCTTTTAAGAAGATATAGTTGTCATTCAAGTGCAACTGCAAGTCGTTCATCTTGTAGTAGGCCATGTTAAGCATGATATCCACGAGAGTATCATAAGGAATAAACTTACGACCTGTGTCTAGCATGAAGCCACGGTGGCTAAAGCTTGGGAAGTCACGGATTTCTCCGTTTTGCAAATCATTTTCGCCCATCTGAAGGAGAGTACGAGTTGCGTAGAAGGCTCCTGCGTTGGTTGCAGCTTCTACAGTGATAACACCATCTTTTACAGTGATACCATAGCCTTCTTTACCATAACCCTTATCTTCAACCTTTTTAAATTCAATCCGTTTTTGAGCTGTTTGATCACCTGTAGCGATTTCTAGCCCACGACTTTCAAGGTCAGTCTGATAGAATTTAGCTTCTTGACCAAATCCAGAATCGCCAACTGAAATTACGGTATCAGCTGTAATAGAAGTTTTGCCTTCAGTTCCATACCATTGTTGAACTGCTGGAGCAACTGCTGGTTTAGTGCCAACACCTTCGTCTGCATGTAATCCTTTAATAAGGACTTCAAATTCTTTTGTGAAGGTATGAGTATCCTTGACTTGTTGGACCATGACCTTAACAGTTTGGTCTGTTAAGGGTTTGTAGATTTTGTTATTTAGGTCAACAACCCCCTGTTTGTTGCTACCAATCAAGCTAACTTTTCCTGGCAAGTTCGGTAAAACAAGTGACTTACCGTCTTCGGCAACTGTTAGTTCTGTAACTTGGCGAATGTCTGTCGGTTTGCTGGCATCAGGGATATTTGAATAAGCGCGAATCTCTTGGATACCAACATTTTTCCAGTTCATAGTACCAGCTTGATAGTCTGTGATTTCAAGTTTAAGGTACTTAGCATGGATAGCTTCTTTTAAGTCAACCTTTTCATCAAGTACAGGTGTTCCTGTTCTTTGATGAGCCAACTTCCATTCTTTGTTACCTGAACCATTTACATCATCTTGCCCAGCGTAGTAGAGATTCCAAGATTTGATATTTGGATCGTTTTGTTGACCACGAAGACGGCGATCCCAATCAATTTCCACATGCTTAATTACAGTTGTCTTTTCAAGTGTAAATTCGATTGTTGGTTTCTCAACGTTTTGATCAGTAGCCCAACGAGTATCAGGTTTGCCATCAATTGCCTTTTCTGCTGTAAATGGTGTGTTGGCTTCATGGTTTGAAGCTGTTGCAGTCGCCTTTTCTAGATGATTGACATCTGGTGTTTCAACTAAATCCTTAGCAACTGGTTTTGTTTCAGCTTGGGGAGCAACTGTCGGAGTTTCTACTTCTTTCTTCGGAGTTTCTTCTACATTTGGCTGAGTTGCCACCTCAGTGGCTTTATTTTCGATGGCACCAGCATTTGCTTCAGCTTTATCAATAGCTGATGCTAAATCTGCTGGTAACTTTTCCAGTGGTTGGACCTGTGTTACTGCTCCCTCAGTTTCTACAGGAACTTCTTTTTCTGCTGCTTGAACCATTCCGGCACCAAAGATACTGGCACCAATCATGACAGAAGCTGCACCAATCGTAAATTTACGAATACTGTAATGACACCGTTTCTCAAATAAGTGTTTTCCCATTTTTCTCCTGTTTCCTTTCATACGCTTCAAGAGTAAGCGTTCTCATTCCCCTTTAGAAAAAGAGAGGACCTAGAGGTCCTCTCCGGGTTTTGTTTTTCTCCACTACAATAAGTAAGGAGTTCGAGCCATCGTTAGACGAAAACTCTCTTATATTTTAATCTTCTTTTCTTTTGACAGCTAAGAGTGCTGCTGAAACTGCCATGCTAACACTTGCAATGAAGAGAGCTGTTTCAGAGTTATGTTCACCCGTATTTGGAAGAGCATTTGAATTTACCTCTTTAGATGTATCTTTATTCTCTACTGAAAGTTTTGAATCTTCTCGATACTCTGGTTTTTCCACTACAGGCGCAGGTTGGTTACCTACTGTACCAATTTGGCCTTTGTATTCTGGAACTTCATGGATTGCGCCATCACTTCCATTCACACCGCTGGTAAACTCTGGTACTTCATGAACCGTTGCCTCTGCTCCATTTACACCACCTGTAAATTCTGGTGCTTGGCTCACAGTTGCTTCTGCTGCGTTAACTCCACCCTTGAATTCTGGAATTTCGTATACAGCTACTTCTTCTCCTGCTGTTCCAACTAGTCCTGTATACTCTGGAACTTCTACAACTGGTGCTGACTCATCGCCTGCTGTACCTAGAACCCCTGTATATTCTGGAACTTCTACAACTGGTGCTGGTTCATCGCCTGCTGTACCAACTACTCCTGTATACTCTGGAACTTCTACAACTGGTGCTGGTTCATCACCTGTTGAGCCAACTACTCCTGTATACTCTGGAACTTCTACAACTGGTGCTGGCTCATCGCCTGCTGTACCTAGAACCCCTGTATATTCTGGAAGCTCTACAACCGGTGCTGGTTCATCGCCTGTTGTGCCAACTACTCCTGTATACTCTGGAACTTCTACAACCGGTGCTGGTTCATCGCCTGCTGTACCTAGAACCCCTGTGTATTCTGGAAGCTCTACAATCGGTGCTGGTTCATCGCCTGCTGTACCTAGAACCCCTGTGTATTCTGGAAGCTCTACAACCGGTGCTGGTTCATCACCTGCTGTACCTAGAACCCCTGTGTATTCTGGAAGCTCTACAACCGGTGCTGGTTCATCACCTGCTGTACCTAGAACCCCTGTGTATTCTGGAACTTCATGAATAGTTGCTTCAGCACCATTTACACCACCTGTGAATTCCGGAACTTCAACGACTGGTGCTGCTTCGTCACCCTTACTTGATGTTGGAGTTTCTGGATCAGGAATTGGTTCTGGATCTGGTGTTGGTTCTGGGTCCGGTGTTGGCTCTGGGTCTGGAGTTGGCTCTGGATCTGGTGTTGGTTTCGGATCTGGAGTTGGCTCTGGATCTGGGGTTGGTTCTGGATCTGGGGTTGGTTCTGGATCTGGAGTTGGTTTCGGATCTGGAGTTGGCTCTGGATCTGGAGTTGGTTTTGGATCTGGAGTTGGTTTCGGATCTGGAGTTGGTTTCGGATCTGGAGTTGGCTCTGGATTTGGAGTTGGCTCTGGATTTGGAGTTGGCTCTGGATCTGGAGTTGGTTTCGGATCTGGAGTTGGCTCTGGATCTGGAGTTGGAGTAGGTGTTTCATCTTTTAATTGATCGAGATAATCTGCAAAGTATTCAAGCATTCTATTAGTCAATAGGTGATTATCAGTTGCGTATTTCATGCTAGCAACAACACCTGCAACTTCTTCTTGATTGCTCTTATTAGTCAATTTTTGAGCCTTGGCCAATGCTGCTTCATATGCTGATGTATCAAGGCCTGCTTCAGCAACTTGAGGACGAGCAAAGATAAGCTCTGCAGCTGATTGATATTGGTTACCACCATCGCCGTAAGTTCTTGTTCCTGTTAGGACAATCTTCTTAGCTTTGATAGTCTTGCCAAAGTCAATATCTTTTGGTTTGTTATTATCAGCCCAATTAGTTGCATTGAAGGTATGCTCCTTACCTGTTTCATCAGTTACTACAAGAGTAACATCTCTCAAGTTACCATTTGAACCTGAACCGCGTGGAACATAACGGAAGCCTGTAATTTCAGTTGGTTCTTTCAAGACCATGGTTGCTGGCTTGCCAACATCTCCTCCGCCCCATGATGTATGCCATAGGCTAGACAAGTTACCGTCAAAGGCATTTTCAATACCTTCACCAGCCTGAGAAGGAGCTGAAAGACTTGCAAAGTCATCTGCCACAAGAGCTACTTTCTTCAAAACCAAAGCGTCTTTCAAAGCATTAACCTTAGCGATTTCTGCTTTAGCTTCTTCTACACTGATGTCATCGTCTGCTTGACTGAGGTTGAAGACTGCTTCTTTCAAAGCATCCATAGATTCTTGGGTGTAATTAGTCATGGCTACAGTTGGAAGATAGTTCTTGACTGCATTTTCTGTCATCATCTTACCTGTCAAGACAATCTCTTCTATTTGAAGTCTATCCATCATGAAGTCATTGTAACCACGGAAGTTAGCATTACCACCAGAATCTCCACGAGTATTACTTGCGTTACCTGTAGAATAGATACCAATCCAAGTATCGCCAGTTTCAGCACCTGTCACAAGGAAGGTTGCTCGTTTCGCTTTCTTAGAATCTGTCCATGAGTTTGGTAATTCATGCATTTCGAGATCGCTTGCTTGGCTACCACGACGGCCAGATTGGAATTCTCCCTTACCTACAACAAAGGCGTAAGTATTATCTGATCCAGCTTCGTAGTCAAATGTGATACGGTAGGTCTTACCTGCTTCAAAGCGGAAGTTTTGTGGAATTGTTTGGTAAACCAAGTTACGACGGCTAACGAGACCGTTTGTCTTGAGTGACCAATTTCCTTCGATAACATCATCAACTTTCTTGCCGTTCCAATCACGTTGTGTGTACGGAGCATGTTTTTCAGACAAGTGAGTACGGTTGTCTTCAACACCTTCGATTCCACCGATGACAAATGGGAAGATACCTTGTCCAACATTTTCAAAGTCTTGTTTGAAGACACCTGTTGCAGTATCGTGACCATCACCATACATAGCAGAGTCATTTTCAAAGGTACGGATTTCATCGAAGTAAGTTGCTTCTTCTCCTGCTTCACGACTCAAGGTCAAAGTTACATTTGATACATCTGAACCTGTTGTGAAGAAGGCATACATGTTTTGGAAGTAACTTGTATCATTAACAGTTGCATTGTCACGACGAGTGTTATGAGCGTATGCTTTAACATAGTTGAGGGCAAGTGACTTGTTCGTGTAGTTAGTCACTTCTTTCTCACCAGTGTTAACAGTAATGCTTGCTTTAGCATTACTACGGTTATCGACACCTACATAAACTGCATATTTAGTATTTGGCTTCAAGCCAGTCAATTTTTGAGTGAGACTAACTTTTTCTTTATTGCCTTGGATGCGAAGCATTTGGTTGGCACCTTGAGACTTCACAATTTCAGCCTTAGATGCATCACCTGTAATCTTCCAATGGTCCAAAGATTCACTGTTAAATCCTTGGTCATAGATATGCATTCCTTCACTCCATGACATTTCAGGATTTGTTTGTTTAGAACGATAAAGAACATATGGTTGATTTGCTAGGAGATCAAGGGTAATCTTACCATCTTTGACAGCTACTTCCTGTTCTTCAGTCTTACCTTGGTCTGTTAGTTTGTAAAGGTAAACTTTGCCATTTGCCCAGTCGTTAGGAAGTGTCCAAGTTGTTGCACCTTTTTCAGTGTTGAAATAGTACATTTTTTCCTTGTCGCCAGTTAGCTTGTTACCATTTGCATCCCAATTCCAAGGTGTCAAGTAGGCTGAACCATCTTGAATGACACGACCGTTAAGCGTAACAATTCGTTCACGGTATTGTGGGCTATTGACATCATTAGATTTACGAGTAACAACTACCTTGTTGTTTTCCTCATCGACCAATTCAACCTTCATCTCAGGTGTCCACTTGTAAGTACCACCGTTGTCAGTCATGGTTACTGGTTTACCATTTTCCCATTTGCTAACAGTGAAGTGTTGGAAGTATTTGGTCATAACATCGTGAGCAAATAAGTTAGTTACATAACCATTATAGTCGCTACGACCTTGCCATCCTTCAAAGTCCTTCATGCTATAGCCGCCTAGAAGTGGGTAGTTTGCCGCACCTCCGTAGCTTCTGTAATCACCAACCCAAGCATCTTTTTGGTGGTTACGGATAAAGCGAGTGATGGCACTGTTGATACCTTTATTGGTATAGCCACCATAAGTCAAGTCAGCTGCCCAGTGATGGAAGGTAGAATCATACTCACCACCATGGCCCCACTCAATTGCAAAGCGCCAACCTTGTTTGTTGATTTCTTTCGCAAGAACGTGAGTTGCCCAAGCACCATTGTCACCTGATTGGCCGTTACCCCAAACGTCGACATAAACGAAGTCTAAACCTTCACCCAATTCTTTCTTCAATTCTTCCCAACGTGCTAAACGTCCATGAGCCAAGTCATAAGCCGCATCGATATTGATACCTTGGTCAATCCAGTTCCATCCGTAGCTATAGCTACCGTCAGCGTTTTTACGAAGGATTTTTTCATTGAAGTATTTTGATTCAGGATAAGTTTCTGAAGCATTGACGTGGATACCGAGGTGGGCACCGTATTTCTTAGCTTTCTCAATAAGAGTCTTAAAGTCTTCAACACCACCGATACGTTTACCGATATCTGCGTAGTTCAAGTGACCTGAGTCATGTCCTTCACTACCGTAACCTTTAAGGAGAACACCCTGACCTAGACCATCTGTATGGAGGTTAATCTTCTTGATACCATCCAAGGTCATAAGGAATGGGTTTTGTGCTTGTGAACCAAAGTTCATGGCGATACGGTAGGCTGTAATATTTTTAACTTTTTCCCAACCTTGAGGGTTGTTCATGATGCTACGGTATGCAATCGCACCGTCTTGCCAGTCTACTTTATTATCAGCATTGGCATCTTCTGTGATGACAACTTTAGCACTTGGAAGTTCCTTGGTATATGCTGGGAAGACAATACCATTGTGAGCTTTTTCCCACTGCCATTCAGAGCTATGAATTTCAACGTAGTTAGCATTACCGATAGTATTCTTGTAAGCTGTCAAACGTGTCCAGTCGTAAGAACCACCACCGTAGCTGTTTTGTGAGTTGCTCCATACACCTGCTGCAAGCTTGTCTGTTGAAACAAATCCATACATGTAACCTTTTGCCAAATCTTTCATTGGATTGGTTACTTCGATATGGTCGTCACCACTTACGTGGGTGTTGTTTGACATGGTTGCCCCATCAAACTTAGCTCCTGCTTGGTCGCTTGATACAGATACCAAGGCATTTCCTAGGAAGCTGATTGAAGAAAGTAGTTTACGTTCATCATCAATCTTCTGTCCTGGTGTTACTTGGTTATGGTTGACAATCTTAGTCACATCAAAGTGAAGTTGATTGTCCACTACTTGCAAACGAACTGTCATATCTGCATTGATGAGGTTTTCCGCATCACGGAGTTTCATTTCATACTCGGCAGTTGTTGCATTAATCTTCTTATAAGTAACT
Source organism: Streptococcus infantis (assembly GCF_047460875.1). Taxonomy (GTDB): domain Bacteria; phylum Bacillota; class Bacilli; order Lactobacillales; family Streptococcaceae; genus Streptococcus; species Streptococcus infantis_AA. The sequence goes on from NZ_JASHFI010000002.1 coordinate 38,357, forward strand.
TCAGGAGTTACTGCCTTTTTATTGATGAGGACTTTGTTTATTTGTTGAACTTGACCTGGAAGCTTGTTGCCGTTTAGGACGTATTCTTTAATACGTGGGAAAGCTTGGTCAATAACTGCTTTCAATACTGTAGATTCGATAGTGTCGTATTTAACTTTGCTATCGTCTACTGTATCACCTTTTTCTTTTTCAGCAGCCTCTTGGTCGTTTTTCACGCCTTCTTGGTCATCAGTTTTAACATTTACAATGGTTCTCTCGCTACCATAGCTTCCAGCCTTAAGAACAATTTTCTTCTCATCTTTAAGTTTGTCATTGACTGCAGATGGCAAGGTAAGTGTGTCGAAGAGTTTGACATCATTATTTGTTGCGTTAAGTTGTCCATCTGATTTGAGGCTGATCGTCAAGTGGTTGACAGAACCATTTACTGGAGCTGCAACACGACCACCTTGGTACCAAAGTCCACTACCGTTTGTCTTGTATTCCCAGAACCATCCGCCTTGGTCATAACCTACAAAAACGTTGTTATCTGTATCTTTAAATTTCATAAAGACACCAAAGCGTGATTTACCTGTTTCAGACTCTTCTTTGAAAGTCAAATCAACTGTAGCATTTCCATTTTCATCAACAGTCAAACCTTCTTTTTCAAACAAGGCTGGTTTTTTACCATTGTCATTTTGAGCAGTTGACGCTAGTTGGTTGTAACGAACTCCATTTTCTTCACGAATCGTTACAGTTCCCTGTTGTTCTTTATTTTCAACAGTTTTCCATTCTGGAGTCACCTCTTTTGATTCAGCCGGTTTAGTTTCAGCTGGTTTGTTCTCTGCAGGTTTGTTGTCAGCTGGTTTTTCTTCTTTTGGCTTATCTTCTTTTGGTTTCTCTTCCTTGTCTTCAACTTGTTTATCAAGTGCATCTAGACCTGCTGGTTTTGTTGTTTCAATACCCTTGATATAATTTTGAATCCATTCAAGCTGCGCTGGTGAGAATAGAATCCCTCCACTGCGGCTTCCAACAACACCATTTTGGTGGATACCGATCAATTTTCCATTTTCATCGAAAATACCGCCACCACTTGCACCTGGTTCGCTTCCTTGATAGCTGATGCCACGAACACCTTCACCGTGATTATTGATATCTTCAACTGTCGTATTGAGGATTGGAGAAAGTTTCCCAGTTGGATAACCAAACACGTGTACCTTATCTCCAACCTTAGTAGTTGCAGGTTTGTCAGTCACTTCAACAGGAGCGTTTGCAAGAGGAGAACGAAGCTTAACGATGGCCAAGTCATTTTTATAACCTTTTAGGAATCCTTCACGGTCCCAGTGCTTAACATCATTCTTACTGAATTTAACATCAGGTGCTCCTTCGTAAGAAACTGAATAAACATCGCCATCACTTTCAATATTATCAGCTACCTTACGATTGTTTCCGTCTGGAACATCTTTGATAAAGTTATGAGAAACAGATAAAACTAGATTTTCACCGATGACGATACCGCTACCAACACCAGCTGCACTTTGAATTTTTACTGTTGCTCCATAGTTTAATTCACCATTTTTTGTTTTAGCGACATCTTCTGGAACTAAACTTTTATCTTCTTTTGCTAAATCATCTTTTGAGGTAGAATGTCCACTATCTTCAGCCTTATCGAGTTTTTCGCGTAAATCTTTAGGAAGTTCATTTTCAGTTGCTGAAGTTGCTGCAGCTTCTTTTTCTTTCTCCAGTAATTCTTCCTCAGTTTTTGGTCCTTCGGTAACTTCTGGAGACCCTTGATTTTCTCCAGGTTTCGGTGCTTCAAAATCACGTCCATCATCTTTTTTTGCGTTAGCAAGAGCTGCAGTCAAATCTGCTGGCATATTTGCTGTTGAACCTGTTTGCGGAGAATCTGCAAGAACAGTGCTAGTTCCAAAGAAAGCTGCACCAATCATGACAGAAGCAACCCCTAATGAAAATTTCCGAATACTATATTTGCAACGTTTTTCAAATAATCTTTTATCCATCGGTTTTTTGTTCCTTTCAGTTTACAAAGTAAGCGTTTGCATTTTTGTTTAAAAAAATATCCTCCTCAATTTTTTAACGCCACTAGATAAACATATAATTTTTTCTATACCAATTTAATATATCAAAAACAGTTTAAAAAATCAATACTTTAACAGGTAAAACTAGTAAAAGTATAATCCAATTTCCTATCTATTCTGAATAGAATTTCAGAAGGCCTTATTTCTAGCCATTTCGTCAAAAAAAGAAACTTCATCAGAAAAGTTAAACTAACTTCGTCTAACTTTTCAATAAAGTTTCCATGCATTTTTATACTATTTTTACGTTTTTTATTGTTGTAAAACTTTTCGTGGTTTGGTTCCTTCTGCAGGACCAATAACCCCAGCCATCTCTAACTCTTCCATAAGGCGAGTCGCCCTGTTAAAGCCAACAGATAAGCGTCTCTGAATCATAGATGCACTTGCTTTTTGGGTTTCAATAACCAGTGCTTTAGCTTCTTCAAATAGTGGATCTCCTCCTTCATCTCCTGTGCCAGACTCACTTTCTGTCTCAGAAACCTCTCCGGGATCAAAGCTTTCATCATAATCAGCATCTGCTTGAGCCTTGATAAAGCTAACAATACGTTCCACATCATCATCAGAGATAAAGGAACCTTGCAAGCGAACAGGGTGATTTTCATCGATTGGTTTGAAGAGCATATCCCCTCGACCAAGCAATTTCTCAGCACCGTTCTCATCCAAAATAGTTCGAGAATCTGTTCCAGAAGATACAGCAAAGGCTACACGAGATGGTACATTGGCCTTAATCAGACCAGAAATAACATCCACTGAAGGACGCTGGGTCGCGAGGATCATATGAATACCAGCCGCACGCGCCTTCTGTCCAAGACGGATAATAGCATCTTCTACTTCCTTGCTGGCCACCATCATGAGGTCAGCTAACTCATCGACAATCACGACAATCAAAGGAAGAGGTACTTGTTTATACTCAGACTGAGCGTTGAATTCTTCAACCTTGGCATTGAAACCAGCGATATTACGAACTCCAATTTTGGCAAAGAGTTCATAACGGTTTTCCATCTCATCTACGACTTTTTGAAGGGCCTTGCTTGCCTTACGAGGGTTAGTCACGACCGGAATCAAGAGGTGAGGAATATCATTATAGACTGATAACTCAACCATCTTCGGATCCACCATCATAAACTTGACTTGGTCTGGACGTGCCTTCATGAGAATACTTGCAATGATACCATTGACTGCAACAGATTTACCAGAACCTGTCGAACCAGCTACAAGTAAGTGAGGCATTTTAGACAAATCAAAACTACGTGCAGTTCCATTAACGGCTTTCCCAAGAGGAATTTCTAGGAGATTTTCAGGTTTAGTTTGCGATTGTTCCCAGAGTTCTCGGAAAGATACGGTCGCAATTTCAGAGTTAGGCACTTCAATCCCAACCAAGGATTTTCCAGGAATCGGAGCTTCGATACGGACATCTTTAGCAGCCAAGGCCAGAGCCAAGTCGTCTGCTAGATTGGAAATACGATTGACACGAACACCAACTGCTGGCTTGACTTCGTACTTGGTAACTGATGGACCGATTTCAGCACGTTCAACCGTTACCTTGATACCGAAACTCGCAAAGGTTTCTTCCAAAATTTTGATATTTTCTCGTACGATTTTCTTTTCCTTGGACTGGTCTTTTGGCTTATCAGGCGCAAAGAGTTGCAAGCTGGGGAGTTTGTACTCTAAAGCTTTTTTAGCAGAAAAATCTACCTCAACATCCTCATCTTCTAAGAACTCATCTTCCTCTGGACTGTCAACTTCACTAGAAACATCGAAGTCTGCTTGAGGGAGAATAATTTCAGGCTCTACCCATTCTTCCTCTGGGAGGGGTGGTAGATCATCAAAGTGAACAGGGGAAGCTTCTAATATCTCGCCAGTTTCCATATCAACAGGAGGGATATCCAACAAGGCTTTTTCTGCCTGTTCTTTTTCGAGTCTTTCCTGTTCCTCTGCTTCCTTACGAGCTTTCTCCTCTTCGCGTTTAATGAAGCGTTCTTGTTTTTTCTGCTCACGTCGCTCCATCCAAAGTGCAAAACGTGCTCCAAGAAAATCAGCGACATCATAGACAGACCAAGGACTAACTAGAAGAGCACCGATTAAGATTAAGATGGCTCCAATAAAATAAGTACCAATATTTGAAAAGAGAAAGGCGACTGGAATGTAGAGAGCAACACCTAGAAGCCCTCCTCCAGCAAAGCTAGTCACACGAAAGCCTGTCAAATCTGTCAACACTTGGGCCAAAGTCCCCTTTAAGACAGACTGCTCCATGCCATATTTCCATACTAGATAAGCTTCAAAAATCAGCAATAGACCTGAAAAAATGCAAAGAAAACCTGAGATCAGACCTTCTTGCTTCCGAATCCATTTAAAGAGAAAAAGATAGACTAGGACGACAACAATGACCAGATAAGCCAGACTTCCTACTAGTAATCGAATAAGGTTATAGAGGGTGAGTCCCACTGCTCCTAATTTCAGAGCAGCGAACATTAAGCAAAAAGCTATAACCAAGGAAACTAACATCCGTTGGATAGCTTGCTTTCTTTCTAATTCAGCTTTTGACGGTCTCCGTCTTGTTTTACTTGTATTCTTGTTTGCCATATTTCTATTATAACACACTTCAGAAACTTTGTTTGAAGTGAAAAATGATTGCATCTACAAGACACAATCATCTTTCGTTAATATTTCTGCAGTTTCTTTTCTGTATGATTTTTCAACAACTTTAGATCACTGCTTCTTCAAAAATCTAATTGCTGATTTTCTTGCCTTCTCAATCTTTTCGATTTCCAACTTCTCCACAGCAGATGTAGGTATCCATTTTTTCCCAAATAAAACTTGAGCTGCTTCTATCATCAGAGCGCAAGCCCGAAAGTCCTTTTCTTCTGCAATCGCTTCACCAAACAAATCCTTTGTTTTCTCTATCAAGACTTCTTTTTCTACTTGATAAAAAGAGAATTGCATCAAACTACTAGCAGACCAGGCACGACAAAGTGGATCTTGGTCAGTCAAGAGATGTTGTCCTAAGATTTCTACCTCACTTATTGAACCAATCCACCCTAGGGCAATGATTAGCTTTCTACGATTCGAAGCTTCTGAACTAGGTAAAAGAGAGAGCAGAATAGGAAGTAGTTGCTTGCAAGAAGACGCATAAAAATCTCTATGTCTTGCTTTGGAGAGGATCTTCGCTAGGAAATAAACAATCAAAATGCGTTGACTCTCATCTTCCTCTTGATTGAGAGTTTCCAAAAGATAGTCTATTCCCTCCTGCCCATGCTGGTCAAAACTCGCTTCAAAATTTAGGTCAGTTTCTTCCTCCCAATCTTTACAAATGAGTTCAAAATGAAAGGCAATTTCTGGGCTCCTACCTAAATCAGCTATAAAATGAATTCGTTTAGAATCAGGAAAATTTTCCTCCACCAAGCTGGCATAGGTTCCTTGTAACACTTCTTTTGTAAGACTTTTGCGACCGAACTGTTCCTTTTCTAGTTTGTCGATTCCTTCTTTTCTAGAATCACTCATGACACTTATCTCCTCTAAGATATTTGTAGAACTTCAGTATTCTATCATTTAAATTCTCTAAGATTTACCTCTATTATATCACTTTAAAGACCTGTCTCCCTAACTTCATTATCAAAAAATGACTGCCCACTTTCGTGTTCAGTCATTTGAATCTATTTGTGATTATTTTTCTAATGGTTTACGAAGGTAACCATAAACTACACCACTAACAAGTGCTCCTACCAAGACAAAGACAAGGTAAAGAAGGGCATTTGTTGTAAGAGCGATAACGAAGATTCCTCCGTGAGGTGCCATAAGTTTGATTCCTGCAAGACCAACAAGTCCACCTGCTACTGCTGAACCAAGGATAAAGCTTGGGATAGCACGAGCTGGGTCAGCTGCACCAAACGGAATTGCACCTTCAGTGATGAATGACAAGCCCATTACGATATTTGTCAAACCAGAGTTGCGTTCTTCTTTGGTGAATTTATCTTTGAAGAGAAGAGTTGCAACAAAGATTGCAAGTGGTGGAACCATTCCTCCAGCCATAACTGCTGCCATAGCTACTGAACCACCTGTTGACACTGTTGCTGCAAGAGTACCTGTACCAAAGACGTAGGCTGCTTTATTGACAGGTCCACCCATATCAACTGCCATCATTCCTCCAAGAACAAGACCAAGAAGAATAGCAGATCCTCCACTAAGACCCGCAAGGAAGTCATTCATAGCAGTGTTGATTGCTGCCATTGGAATGTTCACAGCCAGCATAACAAATCCTGTCAAGATTGTTCCAAAAAGTGGCAAGAGAAGGATTGATTTAGCACCTTCAAGAGAACGTGGAACCTTCACGTATTTCTTAACCAAGAGAACTAAGGCACCAGCGATAAATCCACCAACAAGGGCTCCTAGGAAACCTGATGATACACCTGCAAGAGCTGAAGTTGCTTCACCACCTTGAGCGTAAGGGATTTTACCAAAGGCAAAACCTTCTTTGGCAATAGCTCCAGCTACGAAACCTGCTACCAAACCTGGTTTTTCAGCGATTGAGTAAGCAACATATCCTGCAAATACTGGAAGCATCAAACCAAAGGCTGCGCCACCGATTTTCATGAACATAGAAGCGAGTTCATGGTATGATCCAAGATTTCCGAGGCTCTCATTAGGCACACCCAAAGCACCGTCAATCAAGAAAGCAAGGGCAATCATGATACCACCACCGATAACGAACGGCAGCATTTGGGATACACCACTCATCAAGTGTTTGTAGAAGGCACCACCTAGACTTTGTTTTTCGTTAGATGCCGTTGAAGCTTGCGCTCCATTAGCAGCACGGTAGACTTCAACATTTCCAGAAAGAGCCAAGTTAATCAACTCTTCTGTCTTACGGATACCATCTGCGACTGGACGATTGACCAATGGTTTGCCATCAAAACGATCCATTTCAACTGCTTTATCCGCAGCGATAATAACAGCTTTAGCCTTACGAATGTCTTCCGCAGTTAGTTGGTTACCAACACCACTAGCACCGTTGGTTTCGACCTTAATTCCAACACCCATTTCAGCAGCCACTTTTTGAAGAGCTTCTTGGGCCATGTATGTGTGGGCAATTCCTGTTGTACAAGCTGTAACTGCTACGATAAAGTCACCAGATTCATTTGCAGGAGCTTGTGCTGGTTCCTCAGCTTTTTCTGAAGCTTGGTTAAAGAGGTCAATAACTTGATCAGCTGATGTTACTTGACGAAGTTTGTCAGCAAAACCGTCTTTCATCAAGTATTGAGACAATTCTGCCAAGGCAGCCAAGTGAGTATCATTGGCACCTTCTGGAGCAGCAATCATAAAGAAGAGGTCAGTTGGTTGCCCATCCAAGCTTTCGTAGTCAACACCCTTGTTTGACTTGGCAAAGAGAACAGTCGCTTCTTTGACAGCAGCGTTTTTGCTGTGTGGCATTGCAATACCATCACCCAAACCTGTAGAAGTCAAAGCTTCACGCGCTAAGATTCCTTCTTTAAAAGTTTCAAAATCTGTCACATATCCGTGCTCTACCAAGCTATGAATCATTTCTTCGATAGCTGCTGTTTTTTCAGTTGCTTGCAAATCAAGCAACATGACATCTTTTCTCAATAAATCCTGAATTTTCATCTTTTTTCTACCTCAACTTTTTCATAAGTCTCTTTAATAAATGCTGCAGTCGCCAAGTCATCTGAGAAGGTTGTTGCTGTTCCACAAGCCACTCCCCATTTGAAGGCTTCTACTGCGTCTTTTGATTTGACAAACTCACCAGTAAATCCAGCAACCATCGAGTCACCAGCACCCACTGAGTTTTTCACTCTTCCCTTGATCGGTTTAGCAAAGTATGCTCCATCCGATGTTACCAGAAGTGCTCCATCGCCAGCCATAGAGATAATTACGTTTTGAGCACCTTTAGCCAGCAACTCTCGAGCGTATTTCTCTATCTCATCTAAGCTTTCAAGTTTGACTCCAAAGATAGCTCCCAGTTCATGATTATTTGGTTTGACCAAAAGAGGTTGATAATCCAAACTATCGATTAAGGTCTGACCTTCAAAGTCACAGACCACTTGAGCGCCTGTCTGACGAGTCAAGGCAATCAAATCTTTGTAAATAACATTGCCTAGATTTTTAGCACTCGAACCTGCAAAGACAACTGTATCTTCTGCTGTTAAACTTGAAAGAATAGCTTTTAACTCTTCAAGTTGTTCAGCTTCAACAGTAGGACCAGTCCCATTGATTTCTGTTTCTTGATCTGCTTTTATCTTGACGTTGATACGCGTATCTTCTGCTACTTGGACAAAGCGTGTTTCAATTTTCTCTTCAGCTAAAGTATCAGTGATAAATTTACCTGTAAAGCCACCGATGAAGCCTGTCGCAGTATTTGGAATATCCAAGCGTTTCAAGACACGGCTAACATTGATTCCCTTACCACCAGCAAACTTATCATCACTGTCCATACGATTGACACTACCAACTTCCACTTTATCCAGACGGACAATGTAGTCAATAGATGGATTTAGTGTGACTGTATAAATCATACTTCGATAACCTCCGTTTTTTCTTTGATAGCTGGCAAGAGTTCGTGACCCTTGCTTGTAATAACAATAGCTCGTTTTATAGGGGCCACCTTAGCGAAACAAGACTGACCAATCTTAGACGAATCCGCCAAAACATAGGTTTGTTTGGCATTTTCTAGAATAGCACGCTTAACAGCTCCCTCCTCCATATCTGGAGTTGTATAGTAGCCTTCATCCACACCGTTCATTCCGATAAAGGCACGGTCAAAGTGAAGCTGGTTAATCTGATTAAGCGCGACACCACCGATGCTGGCATCAGTCGTCATTTTAACCCCACCGCCAATAATAACTGTCGGGATTTGCTTATCCACTAATTGAACCGCATGGTGAATGGAGTTAGTCACAACAGTAATGTCTTTTCGCTCCAATTCCTTAATGAGAAAGGCTGTTGTACTTCCTGCATCCACAAAGATAACATCTTTTTCTTTGATGAGGGAAGCTGCCTTTTGCGCAATCAATTTTTTCTCTTGAAGGTTTTTGACAGATTTCTCTTGAATGGTTTCTTCTTCTTGCAAGGAGTGAGGCAACTCTGCTCCTCCATGCACTCGGCGAAGTTTATTTTCAGACTCCAATTCATCTAAATCGCGTCTAACTGTTGATTCTGAAGTATCTAGCAAGCCTACTAATTTCTCTAAAGTAACGACTTTATGTTTACCCAGCTCCTCTAAAATCAACTTTTTTCTCTCAGTTTTTAGCACTTACTCACCTCCTGTTAACGATTACAATAATCATTCTATCACAAAAAATAGCAAAGTCAAGCACTTTTTGTCATTTTCTTTCAATTTCTATCATTTTGCCAATTGTTTGAATTTTATTTGCAAGATAATTCCCTTTATGATAAACTATTTTAGTAAGTATTGGAAGATTACTCAAGAGGCTTAAGAGGCCGTGTTGGAAACGCGGTAGGCGTGTGAAAGCGTGCGTGGGTTCGAATCCCATGTCTTCCGTTGCTATAGTGTAGCTGCATCTTCATGCAGCTTTTTATAATGGTTTTTTCATCTAAGATGAGAATTCCAAAAAAACACCCAAGAATTGAATCTTGGGTGTTTTTTTCTTCAATTTTAATTATCAAAATGATATTTTTTCTACTTCATGTTAAAAGGTCTTAAAAAATATCAAATAGCAATTTCACATTGAGAACAGTTAAGATAATGGAAACAATATAACCAAGGATAGTATTCCACTTGGCATTGGTAAATTCTCCCATCAGTGATTTCTTAGAAGTTAGATAAATCAAAGGAAAGATTGAAAATGGAAGAGCGATTGAAAGAAAGACCTGTGAATAAACCAATAACTGATCCAAGGTTTTTTCTTGATGACCAAACAGAACCGCTACAATCATGACAGGCAACAAGGCAAAGAGACGAGTTGCCAAACGAATGAACCATTGAGGTAATCTCATATGCAAGAAACCTTCCATAACGATTTGTCCAGTCAAGGTACCCGTAATTGTCGAATTTTGACCACTGGCTAATAAAGCCAAGGCAAACAAGGTTGATAAGGTCGAGCTAGCTATAGCTCCTGCAATAGTAGAATCCTGCAAGGCATTATACATTTGAGAGAAGGCAGAAATCTCAGATGCATGGCCGAAAAAGAGAGCCGCCCCGAGAATTAATAGAAGGGAGTTAACCACAAAGGCCAAGGATAATTGGAGATTTGAATCCCAGGTCATAAAGCGCACGGCTTTTCGAACATCATTCTTGTCCTTGTGATTGATTTTCCGAGTTTGAGACAAGGAAGAATGCAAATAGAGGTTATGGGGCATCACTGTCGCACCCACGATCCCTAACGCCAAGGTTAATTGACTTTCATGCCCTGGCAAAGGACTTTCAAATAAGGTTGCATTCGGTAGATAACCCTCAACGATTCCTTGGAAGCTTGGATGTGACAAAGCTACCAGATAGGTAAAAATTGCTAGAATGGTTAAAATCAGTGTTGTCACAATAGCTTCAATCTTCTTAAAGCCAAATTTCATCAGAAGCAATAAGAGAAAAACATCCAACACGGTCAAGAGAATTGCTATCATAATCGGAATCTTAAAGAGAAGATTGAGAGCAATCGCTGAACCTAGAACTTCTGCCAGATCTGTCGCCATCAAGGCTAATTCTAAAATCACCCATAGACTATAACGAAGCCATTTAGGTGAATGATGAGCCGTTGCTTGAGCCAGGTCCATCTGGGTTACAATACCAAGCTTTCCTGCCATCTGCTGAAGTTGCATGGCAATGAGAGATGAAATCAAGATAACAAACAAGAGACTATACTTATAGGAAGCACCACCGACTACACTGGTAATCCAGTTTCCTGGATCCATATAACCAACTGCGACAAGAGCACCCGGACCTAAAAAGGCCTTTAAATTTTGCCAGAAATGATTGTTATTTGGAGTATCGATAGATTGATTAATCTCAGAGAGTGACACTTTTTTATGAGAAGACATAGATACTTACCTCTTTCTAAACCTACTTTTTCATTATTTTCTATTAGAGAAAAATAAGATTGACTTTAAACTATTAAAACAATGAAAACTATATGAAAAACATTTAGTTTTTTCATTATTTTTCTTAAGGCACCTTAATATTTTTCTTAAGGCGCCTTAATTATAACACAAAAAATGAAAACTATATGAAAAACATTTAGTTTTTTCATTATTTTTCTTAAGGCACCTTAATTATAAAAAATATGATAAAAACTTAAGAAAATTCAACAAAATTTTAGGGAAAGTCAGAATAAGTCTACTCATTAACGATAATGATAAATCTATTGATAAACTTTGACATTTAATAGTGAACTGTAACTATTTTTTCTACTCGATTTCTCTATAAAAAGTAAAAACCAGCGCTTTAGACGCTGGTTAATAATTTATTCTCAAATAAAGCAGAACCTAAATGGCTTCTGTAACGAAGCTACGGCTTTCAAGTACCTTAAGCATAGCATCCGCTGTATCTAGGGCTGTAAAGAGTGGTACACCATGTTCGATAGCTGAACGGCGGATTTGTTCACCATCTTCATCAGCAGTTCGCTTAGTACCAACTGTGTTAATGATAGCTTGGATTTTCCCTTTACGAACATAGCTTGGGATATCATGTTCATCATCACCAATCTTACCAACGAGTTGAGCCTTCAAGCCATGACTTTCAAAGAAAGCTGCTGTTCCTTGAGTCGCAAGGATACCATAACCAATATTTTGGAAACGACGAGCCAAATCCAAAGCTTCTTCCTTGGTATCATCAGCGATAGTAAAGACAACGTTACCAAAGGTTGGCAAGTGTAAGTAAGAAGCTTCAAAGGCTTTATAGAGAGCTTTTTCCAAAGTAGTATCAGAACCCATAACTTCACCTGTTGACTTCATCTCAGGGCCAAGCAGGCTGTCTACCTTAGCTAGCTTGGTAAAAGAGAAGACGGGCGCCTTGATATGAACGCGAGTGCTTTTTGGGTAAAGTCCATCTTGGTAACCAAGCTCTTCGAGACTTTGACCGAGAATCAACTTAGTCGCTACCTGGGCCATAGGGATATTGGTCACCTTAGAAAGGAAAGGAACGGTACGACTTGCACGAGGATTAACCTCAATAACGTAGACTTTTTCATCCTTGATAACAAACTGAATGTTCATCATACCAAGACAGTTGAGGCCGATTGCAAGACGTTTGGTGTAGTCTGCAATCGTTTCTTGCACTTTTTGCGACAAGGTTTGAGGAGGATAAACCGCCATGGAGTCACCTGAGTGGACACCAGCGCGTTCGATATGCTCCATGATACCAGGAATGAGGACATTTTGTCCGTCTGAAATGGCATCGACTTCACACTCTTGTCCGACGATATAAGAGTCAACAAGAACAGGGTGGTCAGGACTTGCCTTAACCGCAGTACGCATGTATGAACGAAGATCATCTTCATTCTCAACGATTTCCATGGCACGTCCACCCAAGACATATGAAGGGCGAACGAGAACTGGGAAACCAATTTTACGTGCAGCAAGTACTGCTTCTTCTTCATTGGTTGCAGTCTGCCCAGGCGGTTGCGGAATATCCAAGTCTTTAAGGGCTTGCTCAAAGAGGTCACGGTCTTCCGCACGGTCCAAGTCAGCAACTTGAGTACCAAGGATAGTCACACCAGCTTTTGCTAATGGCTCAGCAAGGTTGATAGCTGTTTGACCACCAAATTGAACGATAACACCTTTTGGTTGCTCAAGGTCAATAATATTCATAACATCTTCGAATGTCAATGGCTCAAAGTAAAGTTTATCTGATACAGAGAAGTCTGTAGAAACGGTCTCTGGGTTTGAATTCATGATAATAGCTTCGTAGCCAGCAGCCTGAATAGCCTTAACTGAATGAACAGTTGCGTAGTCAAACTCGACCCCTTGACCGATACGGATTGGACCAGAACCTAGGACCAGTACAGATTCCTTTTCAGACTTAATCGATTCATTTTCCCAACCATAGGTTGAATAGAAATAAGGAGTTTCTGATTCAAACTCTGCCGCACAGGTATCAACCATCTTGTAAACTGGGACAATCTTGTTTTCCAAACGAAGCTGGCGAACTTGGTCAGCTGTCGTTTTCCATAGTTCAGCAATCTTACGGTCTGAAAATCCATTGAGTTTGGCCGTTTTTAAGAGGTCTAGATCTTGTGGATGAGAGCCCAATTCTTGCTCAATCTCAAAAATGTGTAAGAGTTTATCCAGATAGAAGATATCGATTTTTGTAAGCTCAGCAATTTCTTCTGGTGTGTAACCACGGCGAATGGCTTCTGACACATAGAAGAGACGGTCATCTTGAGCCTTCACAACCTTTTCAATCAAGGCATCATCTGAAATTTCTGCCAGCTCTGGAATTTCATTGTGGTGAACACCTATTTCTAGCGAACGACAGGCCTTGAGTAGGGATTCTTCAATATTACGACCAATAGCCATAACTTCACCAGTTGCCTTCATTTGGGTACCCAGACGGCGTTCTCCCTTTTCAAACTTGTCAAATGGGAAACGTGGAATCTTAGCCACCACATAGTCAAGAGCTGGTTCAAACATGGCATAGGTTGAACCTGTAACTGGGTTAATGACCTCATCCAAGGTCAAACCGACTGCAATCTTAGCAGCCAATTTAGCGATTGGATAACCTGTCGCCTTGGAAGCAAGGGCTGACGAACGAGATACACGAGGATTTACTTCGATAACATAGTACTTGAAGCTGTGGGGATCAAGTGCTAGCTGAACGTTACATCCACCTTCAATCTTGAGGGCACGAATGATGCTCAAGCTCGCGTCACGAAGCATTTGGTTTTCATAGTCTGACATAGTTTGCGCAGGGGCAAATACAATGGAATCCCCTGTGTGAATCCCAACTGGGTCAAAGTTTTCCATGTTACAAACAACCAAAGCATTGTCAGCTGAGTCACGCATCACTTCGTATTCAATTTCCTTAAAGCCAGCGATTGAACGTTCAATCAAACACTGGGTAACAGGTGACAACTTCAAGCCATTCTCAGCGATCTCGCGCAATTCTTCTTCGTTGGCACACATACCACCACCAGTACCACCTAGAGTAAAGGCTGGGCGGACGATAACTGGGTAGCCAATTGTTGCTGCAAAGGCAACAGCTTCTTCAACAGTGTTTACAATTTCAGATTCTGGAATGGGTTGTTCCAATTCTTCCATCAATTGTTTAAAGAGGTCACGGTCCTCCGCTTGGTCGATAGCAGACAATTTAGTCCCGAGAAGTTCTACTCCGAGCTCATCTAAGATACCATTTTTAGACAATTCCATGGCCATATTAAGCCCCGTTTGACCTCCAAGTGTTGGAAGCAAGGCATCTGGACGCTCCTTACGGAGAATACGCGTTACAAACTCAAGTGTGATCGGCTCAATGTAAACCTTATCCGCAATCTCCTTGTCCGTCATGATAGTCGCAGGGTTTGAGTTTACCAAGACAACCTCATACCCTTCCTCTTTCAAAGACAAGCAGGCCTGGGTCCCAGCATAGTCAAACTCAGCAGCCTGACCAATAATAATCGGACCAGAACCAATCACCATAATTTTTTGAATATCAGTACGTTTAGGCATTTATAAGATATTAAGGGCGTCAAGCGGACAAAGCTAAAATAGGAATTATAACGAAGAACTTTCAGTTCTAGGAATAACTATCTTTTTAGCACCGTCCTTAGCCCGTATTCAATTCAGCAAATACGGACTCCCCCTCTCCTTTCTATTTGGCAACTCTCAGGTTGCCATTAAATAAATTCTCCGACGATTTTGCACTCGTCTTTAGTTTGCTTGTTTAAAAGCTTCCATCATTTCGATAAACTCGTCAAAAAGGTAGCTTGCATCATGTGGCCCAGGTGCTGCGTCTGGGTGGAATTGTACAGAGAAACCTGGTTGATATCTGTGACGAACGCCTTCAACTGACTTGTCATTGATTTCTTCGTGGGTGATGATTAAGTGCTCTGGTAAATCCTCACGGCTAACTGCATAACCATGATTTTGACTTGTGAAGTCCACGCGCCCAGTTGCAATTTCACGTACTGCGTGGTTAAAGCCACGGTGACCAAATTTCATCTTATAGGTCTTGGCACCATTAGCCATAGCGAAGAGCTGGTGCCCCATACAGATACCAAAGATTGGAATTTTCCCGAGAATACCACGAATCATATCAAGAGCTTCTGGTACATCTTCTGGGTTTCCAGGACCATTTGACAACATCACTCCGTCTGGGTTTAAATGTAAGATTTCCTCAGCTGTAGTTGTGTATGGAACTACAGTCACATTGCAATCACGTTTAGATAGCTCTCGTAAAATAGAGTGTTTAAGGCCAAAGTCTACTAAAACAACGCTCAAGCCAACTCCCGGAGCTGGATAAGCAGTTTGGGTAGAGACTTGTTTGATATTATCAATCGGTAGAACTGTTGCTTGAAGCTGATCTGTGATATGGTCGATACTATCTCCCACATGTGTCAGAGTCGCTCTCATAGTCCCATGTTTACGGATGATTTTTGTCAAAGCCCGTGTATCAATACCAGAAATACCAGGGATTTTTTTAGACTTCAAAAATTCATCCAGTGTCATCTGGTTACGCCAGTTGCTGGCTCTACGTGCTTCTTCAAATACTACTACGCCTTTGCAGGTTGGACTAATAGATTCATAGTCATCACGGTTAATCCCATAATTACCCACCAAAGGATAGGTAAAGGTCAGGATTTGTCCATTATAAGACTGGTCTGTAATCGATTCTTGGTAACCAGTCATCCCAGTATTAAAGACGATTTCACCTGTGACATCAATTTCAGCCCCAAAGGCTTTTCCTTCAAAAATTGTACCATCTTCTAATACTAGAAGTCGTTTTGTCATAAATTCACCTCTCGTGGATGCTCTCAGGCATCTTTTAACGTTTTGTGTCTTAATTTGCTTTTCTGTAAGCCAGTACGGATTCCAAGATTGCCATTCTGACAAAGACACCATTAGTCATCTGTTGAACAATCCGTGATTTTGGAGCTTCAACCAAGTGATCAGCAATTTCAACATCGCGGTTGACTGGAGCAGGGTGCATCAGAATAGCCTTCTCTTTCAAGCGATCATAGCGTTCTTGAGTTAAACCATGTTGAGTGTGATAACCTTCTTTTGAAAAAACTGTTCCACTATCATGGCGTTCATGTTGAACACGAAGAAACATCATCACATCAACTTGGTCAATGATTTCATCAATATTTACAAACTGTCCATAGTCCGCAAATTCTTGACTTCTCCATTCTTCTGGACCAGCAAAGTAGAGTTCTGCTCCCAAACGTTTTAAGATTTGCATATTGGATTTGGCCACACGTGAATGGTCAAGGTCTCCAGCAATGGCCACCTTAAGTCCTTCAAAGTGTCCAAATTCTTCATAGATCGTCATTAAATCAAGCAAACTTTGGCTTGGGTGTTGACCCGAACCATCCCCACCATTGATAATGGAAGTCGTAATAGTAGGACTTGCGATCAACTCTCTATAGTAGTCTACCTCTGGATGTCGGATGACACAGGCATCCACTCCCAAGGCTGACAAGGTCAAAATTGTATCATAGAGTGTTTCACCCTTATTGACTGAACTTGTTTTCACATCGAAGTCCAATAGGTGAAGTCCCAGTTTGATCTCTGCTACTTCAAAAGATTTGTGGGTACGAGTCGAACTCTCAAAGAAGAGATTAGAGACAATGTGTTGGTCTTCGTAAGAAGCTTTTGCTCCATTTTTAAATTCGATTCCGCGTTTGATCAATTTCATGACTTGTTCTACAGTAAGGTCTTCCATAGAAACTACGTGTTGAATGGCTTGTTGATTTTCTGACATGGCTAACTCCTTTTTGCTATCTAGGCTTCTTCAGTAATAAGAACACGATCTTGTCCATCAAGTTCAGTCATCTCTACGATGATTTCTTCTGAACGACTGGTTGGGATGTTTTTACCAACGTAGTCTGGACGAATTGGTAATTCTCTATGTCCTCGGTCTACTAGAACTGCTAAACTCACACGAGCAGGACGGCCATGGCTAACGATGTTGTCAATGGCTGCTCGGATGGTACGACCTGTATAGAGTACATCATCCACTAAAATCACTTCTCTATCCGTTACATCAACAGAAATGACAGAAGTGTCTTCACCACTTTTAACATCGTCACGGAATGGTTTTGTATCTAACTCAACGATTGGTACTGAGATTGACTCCAACTGTTCCAATCGTTCTTGAATGCGGCGGGCAATAAAGACACCTCGTGTTTTTATCCCTGCCAATACAATCTTGTTCAAGTCTTTGTTTCGCTCGATAATCTCGTAGGTGATTCGAGTAATCGCTCGCTTGACGGTCAATTCGTCAACTACTTCTTTTGTCTTCATGACAAACCTCCAAAAAGAAAAGTCTCCTTAAACAAGGAGAC
The DNA here is from genome assembly GCF_047460875.1 of Streptococcus infantis. Taxonomy (GTDB): domain Bacteria; phylum Bacillota; class Bacilli; order Lactobacillales; family Streptococcaceae; genus Streptococcus; species Streptococcus infantis_AA. The sequence goes on from NZ_JASHFI010000002.1 coordinate 55,893, forward strand.
TTCAGAATATATAGTTAAGCTAGCCCTACCAAAAACAGTATAGACTCCACCCTTCTACTTAATCCAGCTCCTTGCCTGCCTCACGGGACAGGATTAAAGGAATATTTGATTGGTACTACTATAACACAAACTAGGAATCAATGCAAGAAAAAAACATGAAAATTCCATCTTATAACGAACTAAAATCGTATAATTGCGGATACTGATCGCATTCTGGATTTTTTGGATGACAAATAGCTCTACCAAAGTAAATCATAGCTTGATGGGCTGGCAACCACTTTTCTGGTGGCAGGATATCCATGACTCGTTTTTCGACTTCGAGGGGTGTCGCAGATTTTTTGACAATATCATGATGCTTACAGATGCGCTCCACATGAGTATCCACAGCGAAGGCAGGAATCCCAAAGCCAACACTCATCACAACATTAGCTGTCTTACGACCAACACCTGCCAGACTCTCCAATTCCTCACGTGTCTGAGGTACTTGACCATCAAAATCGTCTAGTAACTGTTGGGCACATTTTTTGAGGAACTTTGCCTTGTTTCGGTAAAGTCCTAAACGAGAAATATGTTTAGCTATGTCACTCTCACTTGCGTCTGCCATAGCTTGAGGTGTAGGGAAGGCTTCGAAAAGAGCCGGAGTTGCTTTATTTACTGCCGCATCTGTAGTCTGAGCAGACAACATAACTGCAACCAGAAGTTCAAAATGATTGCGAAAGTCTAGACTCGGTTTTGCATCTGGAAAAAGAGCGATGATTTCCTCAATGACATGACGGGCACGTTTCTTGGATAAAACCATCTATTCATCTCCATCAAACAGCCCTTGTAAGCCTGCAAAAGGACTGTTTTCTTCCTTCTTGACTGCTTGTTGCGCTTGGTACTCTTCCTCTGTCATGATTTGCCAGTCATTCCCAGAAACAAATCCCTGACCAGCTTCTTCTTCAGCCGTCAAGACCTTGATAGGAATGTTTAGCAGGATATTGTCTGACACGCTCTCAGCAAGGTCAAGTTCTCCATTTTCGATAGGCAAGACCAAGTCATCATCTAAAACTTCTTGATCAAGTTGGTTAGTTGCGCCTTCCATGAAAACTTCCGTTACTGGATAAGATTCAACTAACTCAACTGGCTCCATACTGCGACTTGAAGCAAGAACAATGGTATAAGACAACTGATAATCTAAGAAATACATACGGTCTTCATACTGGACCTTCCCAACAGCAAGGATATCTTTTACATCTAAAATTTCTTGATTACGGTCACGTAATTCTGACACTAAATCTAACGTTTTCTCAAAGTGTAAGCCTTCAGGCTGCTTACGAATTTCTTGAATGTTTAACTTCATATTTCCTCCATAAAGATCTACTTTCTTGATTATACCATGAAATCACTTAATTTAATCGCTGCAGACCTTGTTTTAAATATTATTAATTTTTGATATATTTATTATGACAAATTTATTTTTTGTGCTATACTATAAACATCAATACATGAGCAAAGGAGGACGCTCATATGGAAGACAAAGAACTAATCTTAAAAGCTTATCAACTCATTTCCGAGTTAAATAAAGCTTACCAAACCTGCAAACAAGGATTGCCTGATGATATACGCTTGCAGCAAAATATTGACGAGCTACTCAAACAACTTAAAAAGACAGAGAAACTAGATAACTCTATCTTAATTGACCTTGAGAAATTTTACCAATGTACCAGTCTCTTGATTGGACTTGGTACACTTAAACTGAATGAAGAAGCTCGCACTGCTTGGCGAAACTATGACAAGTTCCACTACGATCAAGTTAAGCACGTTTTGACACTCTATGGACCTGTTTTTGGTTTTTAAAAATAGAGGATTTTCTGGCTTAATCTTGACAAAGTTTCTCAAAAAGAGTATGATGATTGCAACAATACTCGGAGGTAAGGGAGACATGAACAACTAAGTCTATCAAATAAAGAACCTTTATTTAGTAGATCTTGTTTCTGTCTCTTTTTGTGTGCTCTTTTTTCTGCTGGATTTTCAGCCCTTTTAAAAGAGTTTTTTGACATAGACTTTGGGCTCTACTAGGTAAAGTAGAGCTTTTTGTTATGCAATGTGGACATTCTAGAAAGGGCAATAATATGATAAAAATCAATCATCTGACCATCACACAAAACAAAGATTTACGAGACCTTATTTCCAATTTAAACATTACCATCCAAGACGGAGAAAAGGTCGCTATTATCGGGGAAGAAGGAAACGGCAAATCAACCTTACTACGAGCTTTAATGGGGGAAAGATTAGCTGATTTCACTATCAGGGGCGAAATCCAGTCTGACCTTCAGGCCCTAGCCTACATTCCCCAACATCTCCCTGAAGAACTGAAGAAAAAATCTCTACAGGACTATTTCTTTTTGGATTCTGCTGATTTAGACTACAGTATTCTTTATCGTTTGGCGGAGGAGTTGCACTTTGATAGCGACCGTTTTGCTAGTGACCAAGAGATTGGTAGTCTCTCGGGTGGCGAAGCTTTGAAAGTTCAACTCATCCATGAGTTAGCAAAACCTTTTGCGATTCTATTTTTAGATGAACCTTCAAATGACCTAGACCTTGAGACGGTTGATTGGCTAAAAGGTCAGATTCGAAAGATTAGGCAAAATGTTATTTTCATTTCCCATGATGAAGACTTCCTCTCTCAAACGGCAGATACCATTATCCACTTACGACTGGTCAAGCATCGGAAAGAAGCAGAAACGCTAGTCGAGCATTTAGACTATAATCGCTATAGTGCCCAAAGGAAGGCTAACTTTGCCAGACAAAGCCAGCAAGCTGCTAACGACCAGAGAGCCTATGACAAAACCATGGAAAAGCATCGCCGAGTTAAGCAAAATGTAGAAACTGCACTTCGAGCTACCAAAGACAGCACTGCCGGTCGCCTATTGGCTAAAAAGATGAAAACTGTTCTCTCTCAAGAAAAACGCTTTGAAAAGGAAGCTCAGTCCATGATCCAAAAGCCACTTGAAGAGGAACAAATCCAACTTTTCTTCTCAGATATAGAGCCATTAGCGGCTTCAAAAGTCTTAGTTCGACTGGAAAATGAGACTTTGTCCATTGGTGAGCGTGTTTTGGCTCAAGAGTTACAATTAACTGTCCGTGGTCAAGATAAAATCGGCATTATCGGTCCCAATGGCGTTGGCAAATCCACTCTTTTAGCAGAGTTACATCAACTACTAAGCGGCAAAAGAGAGATTTCGCTTGGATTTATGCCACAAGATTACCAAGAAACATTGAATTTGGATCTATCTCCAGTAGAATTTCTCAGCCAAACTGGACACAAAGAAGAATTACAGAAAATTCAATCTCACTTAGCCAGTCTCAACTTCAGCTATCCAGAGATGCACCACCAAATCCACTCCTTATCTGGAGGTCAACAAGGAAAACTCCTTCTTTTGAATTTAGTTCTGCGAAAACCGAACTTTCTCCTTCTGGATGAACCCACACGAAACTTTTCTCCAACTTCTCAACCAGAAATCAGAAAACTCTTTGCCAATTATCCCGGTGGTCTGGTTACTGTTTCGCATGATCGACGTTTCTTAAAAGAAGTCTGTACGAATATCTATCGTTTGACAGAACATGGTTTGGAAGTCGTTGATTTACAAGATTTATAAATGTAGAAAATCTCAAAAGAGGCTGGGACAAAAGTCCTGGCCTCTCAATTGTCTTTGGATTGTCGAGCAAGACGCAGTGGTTGAGTGGGCTCTACTACGCTGATTTCATCAGCTTTTACAGCCCTACTCAACTGTGCAGAGGTGGGACGACGAAATCGAATTCTAACGAATTACCGATTTCTGTCCCACTCGCTCTTTCTAAATATGTTGCAAACGCTCAATCCGCTCTGAGCTTAAGGGTTTAGGATAGAAGAGTTTTTCAGGAGCCTTGCTATAGAAGGTTCTGCTACATACTCTACAAGCCAGTTCATGACTGGCTATTGTTACAGTTCTATAGGGAAAAAATTTTACCTATATTTATAAACTAAGGCATTCTAATTTGGAGATTATATCAAATACATAAAGCAAAATGCAACTAGATTATTGAGGAAATGTAAAAGAATAGAATTCCAAAGATTGTCGGAAGTCTTATACCTTATACCAAATGCCAACCCCATACCTAAATAGGTGATAAAACTAGGAATCGTATAGGGTCCATGTAGATAAGCAAAGAGAACCGATGTGGCAACCAAGCCAATATATGTATTCTTAAATACTGTCCCTTGTAACATTCCTCGCATAAAAATTTCTTCCGTAATGGGCGCTAAAATACAGAGATCTAGAAAAAGCACAGGCAATGAAAGTGATAAACTTTGAATTGATTGAGTAGTGTCTGATTGGGTAGGTCCTAAAAAATTGACCAACATATAAAATAAGAAAAGCAAGGCGTAGGAGAGAAGCCACTTCAACATATCTTTTAGGCTGATTTTTCGAATGTGAAACAGGTCATACTTTCTTCCTACATAAAAAAATATTGAGAGTTCAACAAGTGTAAAAATGATTGAGAGAACTAATGAATTTGTCTGCATAACTTTGTCAGCTATACTCAAGTGTATTGGTATGAAAATCAAAATCAAGAAAAAGGTCATCCAGCGCTTATACATGATTCACCTCACTAATATTTAATTACATATATTATACTACTTTTTTGTGATAGGACAAGTCACAAGTGAGGTGATAGATGCAAAAATCCAGAGGAAAATCTCTGGATGTTTTTACATATGTTGCAAACGCTCAATTCGTTCTGAGATAGGCGGATGCGTATAGAAGAGTTTTTGCAAACCACCTCGTTTTTGAGGATCATTGATATAGAGAGCACTGCTAGCATCATCCACATGACGGCTCATTGGCTGACTATGGTCCAGCTTACGAAGGGCATTGATCATCCCTTGAGGATTACGAGTCAACTCTACACTTGAAGCATCCGCTAAAAATTCTCGTTGACGAGAGATGGCTAGTTGTACCAAAGTTGCTGCTAGGGGAGCCAAAACAATCGCTAGGAGAGAAACGACTAGCATAATAATTTCAAGTCCACCACTATCACGGTCATCACTTCTACGACCACGGCCTGCACCTCCCCACCACATCATGCGTCCAGCCATACTTGATAAAAGTGTAATAGCACTGGCAAGGGCAACCGCGATAGTTGAAATACGAATATCATAGTTACGAATGTGACTGACTTCATGGCCTATAACCGCTTCTAACTCTTCACGATTCATTATCGATAAGAGTCCTGAAGTTGCTGCTACAGCTGCATTTTGAGGATTTGAGCCTGTTGCAAAGGCATTCAAGCTAGCATCATCGATAATGAAGACACGTGGCATGGGGATTTGCGCCACCATAGCCATATCTTCCACAACATGATAGAGGGTTGGTGCAGTCTGCTCATTCACCTCACGCGCACCATTCATACTCATGACTATCTCTGTTGATTGAAAAATCATGGACAAGGCATAGATAAAGCCGATAATCAGAGCGATAACTAAGCCACCAAGACCAGACCGCATAAAGAGGTAACCAACTGCATATCCAACCAAAGCCAAAAGTAAAAAGAATACTAGTAGTAAAATCCAAGTTCTTCGCTTATTACTCGCGATTTGATCATACAACATCCTAGTCACCTAAACCACTAAAATCGACTTTAGGTACTGCCTTTTCCTCTTCAGGAGTTTGAAGGAAGTCAGCCACTTTAAAACCAAAGAGTCCAGCAACTAGGTTACTTGGGAAAGTTTCCAATTTGACATTATAATTGCTAACAACACTATTATAAAGTTGGCGAGAGTATGAGATTTTATTTTCAGTATTAGTCAATTCCTCTTGCAATTTAGCAAAGTTGCCACTCGCTTTTAGGTCTGGATAATTTTCTGCAACAGCAAAAATTCCTGATACCTGGCGTGAAAGGGCATCACTAGCTCTCATAGCTTCTGCCGGTGATGTTGCAGCGGCTACTTGATTGCGAAGCTCTGCAACTCTTTCAAGTGTTGAACCTTCATACTTTGCATATCCCTTTACAGTCTCAATCAAGTTTGGCAAGAGATCGTTACGACGTTTCAACTGAACATCAATCTGACTCCATGCCTCCTTAGTTTGCATGCGATTTTTAACCAATCCATTATAGGTAAGAATCACAAAGATACCAATAAGAGCAAGAACTCCAAGAATAATCCAATTCATCTGATATCTCCTTTCTATTTTTAGATTAGTACCAGTATATCAAATTTCTATCTTTTTGTGGTAAAATAAGATGATACTAAAGAAGGAAACTACTATGAAACCAGAAACATTTTATAACTTGCTAGCTGAACACAAGATTCTTCTTTCTGACCAGCAAAAAGTTCAATTTGAGCGTTATTTTGAACTCTTGGTTGAATGGAATGAAAAAATCAACCTGACTGCTATTACAGAAAAAGAAGAAGTCTATCTCAAACACTTCTATGATTCCATCGCTCCTATTTTACAGGGATTGATTGAAAACCAGCCCATTAAACTCTTAGACATCGGTGCTGGAGCAGGTTTTCCTAGCCTTCCCATGAAAATTCTCTATCCTCAACTCGAAGTTACTATTATTGATTCTCTAAATAAACGTATCAACTTTCTTAATCTATTATCCCAAGAACTAGGTTTAGAAAATGTTCACTTTTATCATGGACGTGCCGAAGACTTCGCCCAAGATAAGAACTTCCGTGCTCAGTTTGATATCGTTACAGCTCGTGCAGTTGCCCGTATGCAGGTCTTGTCCGAGTTGACTATCCCCTACTTAAAAGTCGGCGGAACATTGATAGCACTGAAGGCAAGTAATGCTCCTGAGGAATTAACTGAAGCTAAAAATGCCCTCAATCTTCTCTTTAGTAAGGTTGAAGAAAACCTCAGTTACACTCTTCCTAACGGAGACCCTCGCTACATTACTATTGTTGAGAAGAAAAAGGAAACTCCTAACAAATATCCAAGAAAAGCAGGTATGCCTAACAAACGACCACTTTAAAACATTTTTTAAAAAGTTGTTTACAAAAGAAACCTCACTTTTTTATTTTTAAGCTCGGGAAAAAATGATTTACAAAATCAAACCTCGCTTTTTTATTTTAAGGCTCGGGAAAAAATGATTTACAAAATCATTTTTTTCTGCTATACTATCCTAAGCAAAGGTTTTTAATGTCATCCCGTGAGGTGACGAAGACGCAGAAATATATGAAATTCTTTAAGAATGAGATAATCCTCTTTTTAAAGAAGTCTTACTCTGAGAGCCTATTGCTGTAAAATAATGGGCTCTTTTTTGATGCCCAAAAAGTGAGGTATTTATGAAACAAGAATCATCTGTTGATTTGTTACTTGACGTTGACCAACGTCCTTCGGCTGGAAAAGGAATCCTTCTCAGCTTCCAGCACGTGTTTGCCATGTTTGGTGCAACCATCTTGGTACCTTTGATCTTGGGAATGCCTGTATCGGTTGCCCTTTTTGCATCAGGTGTAGGAACACTCATTTACATGATCTCTACTGGCTTTAAAGTTCCAGTTTATCTGGGTTCTTCTTTTGCCTTTATCACAGCTATGTCACTTGCCATGAAAGAAATGGGTGGCGATGTATCTGCTGCTCAGACAGGGGTTATCCTGACTGGTTTTGTTTATGTCCTTGTTGCTGCAAGTGTTCGATTTGCAGGTACAAAATGGATCGACAAACTCTTACCTCCAATCATTATCGGACCTATGATTATCGTAATCGGTCTAGGTCTTGCAGGTTCAGCTGTAACAAATGCTGGTCTTGTTGCTGATGGCAACTGGAAAAATGCTCTTGTAGCTGTTGTTACTTTCTTGATTGCTGCCTTTATCAATACAAAAGGAAAAGGCTTCCTACGAATCATCCCATTCCTTTTTGCCATTATCGGTGGTTACCTCTTTGCCCTAGCACTTGGTTTGGTTGACTTCACTCCTGTTCTTGAAGCTAACTGGTTTGAAATCCCTGGTTTCTACTTGCCATTTAGTACTGGTGGTGCCTTTAAAGAATACAATCTTTACTTTGGTCCAGAAACTATCGCTATCTTGCCAATTGCTATCGTAACCATTTCTGAACATATCGGCGACCATACTGTTTTGGGACAAATCTGTGGCCGTCAATTCTTGAAAGAACCAGGTCTTCACCGTACCCTTCTTGGTGACGGTATCGCAACTTCAGTATCCGCCTTCCTTGGTGGACCAGCAAATACAACTTATGGAGAAAATACAGGGGTTATCGGTATGACTCGTATCGCTTCTGTCTCAGTTATCCGTAACGCTGCCTTTATCGCAATTGCCCTCAGCTTCCTTGGAAAATTCACTGCCTTGATTTCAACAATTCCAAACGCTGTACTTGGTGGTATGTCTATCCTTCTTTACGGGGTTATCGCAAGTAACGGTTTGAAAGTCTTGATCAAAGAACGCGTAGACTTCGGCCAAATGCGTAACCTTATCATCGCAAGTGCAATGTTGGTACTTGGACTTGGTGGAGCAATCCTTAAACTTGGTCCAGTTACCCTTTCAGGTACTGCACTATCAGCAATGACAGGTATCCTTTTGAACTTGATCTTGCCATACGAAAATAAAGATTAAACACAACATCATAAAAAAATCCACTCACCCGAGTGGATTTTTTGCTTAAGTTCCCCTAGCAATCAAGAGATAAAGTAAGGTAATCCCTAATATAATAAATTAAAAAGTTAAATTACTAGAATAGGCTGCCCCATCACTTGCTACATTTGTTGTAGTTTCCGCAACGCTAGTAACAGTTGAAGGTGATAGACTCTCCATAAATTGTTGAGTAGAACGAATGACAAACTCTCCAAACATTAGAACAGTAACGATTAAAATATCAAACCATTTTAAGTATTTTCAAGGTTTAGCAGGATGAATACTCTGTAGAAACTTCATATTCCCTCCTTATCTTTAATAATATGGATTGATTATAAAAAAATATATGAACCAATTTGTTGGAAAAAAAACAGCCTTCCGAAAAGACTGTTCTAGCAAATTAAACTGAGTGATGTTTCTTTTCTAGCATTAAATCTTTCAGTGAAATAATGGTCACAGCTAATAAAATCATAGTCATTCCAACAAAGTCAATCGGATAGAAAATATCTCCCATAATCATGAAGGCAAAAAATACCGCAGAGATAGGTTCAATAGAGGCCAAGAGGCTAGACTTGACGGGGCCAATCATACTTGCTCCCTTAAGAAAGGCTGTATAGGCAAATACAGTTCCAATAAGGATGATTCCTGCAAACGCAAGAAAGATATCAAAAGAAAAGGGAATACTAGCTCCAATAATTCCGGTAAAGGGTACCGCTACAAAACCAGATAGGGTCATTCCAACACCGATGACTAGACTACTTCCCCATTTTTGAATCAATTTAATCGGTAAGATGATATAAAGCGCATAGGTCAGGGCTGAGAACAAGCCCCAAAAAAGACCAGCCGGAGTAATCGAGAGTTGATCAAACTGTCCATGAGTGGCAATCAAGAAGGTTCCACCTATAGCCAAAATCATGGAAATGATTTCAGCAACCGTAGGAGCAACCTTATCCTTGATACAAGTGTAAGCAAGAATTCCAACCGGACAGACATACTGCAGAACCGTCGCTGTACCAGCATTTGTCTCTTGAATGGCTGATAGATAAGCTAACTGATTTATAAAGAGGCCAAATAAAGAAAATAGCAAGAGGGAAAGCAGACTTGAACGATCCTTTAAAAAGGCTAGAAATTTATCCTTTGATTTCGTATAGGCCAGAAGAACCAATAGCAAACCAGCAATTATCAAACGGATATTGGTCAGAACGAGGGCTGAAATCCCGTGAGCCATCAAGTACTGACCACTGGTGCCAGACAAGCCCCAGGCAATACCTGCAATGACTGTAAAAAGAGTTCCTTTAAAAGCTTTTGACATATTTCCTCCCTAGTCTGTCTCTCTAATCAAGTCCATAACCTGATTACGATCCAATATCCACTGGGCACGCTCGTCTTTCTCATAAGTTCGATTGGATAGAAAAATAGCAGCCTCTTGTTTTTTACGATTCCACATGATAAAGGTCCCAGTATAGCCTGTATGGTCCAGCCACTCACCTTCTAGGTTCCAAGCAAGCGAACGCTCCTTATCATTTAAATCTGAGAAATTCTGGCTCAACTCTGCAGCAAAATCATCCTGTAAATAATGCTCCAGAAAGATTTTTAAATCATGAACTGTCGAAAACAAACCTGCACTACCTGCATGCTTTCCAAGCACACGAGCCTTAGGATCATGTACCACTCCTGCTTTCTGTCCACGGACCGTTGGAACAGCACGGCTAACTGGACCAAACTGAGTTTCCTTCATGTTCCACGGATCCAAAACTTGCTCCTGTAAAATCTGGTCTAAATCCTTTTTATAATAGCTCTCCAGCCAAAATCCCAATAAGAGGAAATGCACATCTGAGTAGAGAAAAGCTCGCTTCTCTCTACGATTAAGGTGAAACATGGCTTCTCTTAGCTGGTCGGATGAAAGCTGATCCCTATTTGGGATAAAAGGATCCAAATCCGTCGCATGCGTTAGGAGTTGTCGAATAGTGATGTCTGGATAATCCGTTTCTGGAAGATAAACCTTTATCGATTGGTCCAACTCTAACTTCCCTTCACTCCACAAAAAGCTAAGGACAGTCCCTACTCCAAGGACTTTACTGACACTAGCTAAGTCATAGACTAAGCCCTCGCGAGTCTGCTCACCAATTTCTGGATTTGCTTCGCCTAAATAGGAATCAGACCATTCACCATCCCGATAATACGCAAAAGAGGCACCAGGATAAATCCCTGCCTCAATTTGTTGCTCTATTTTTTGAATGATTTCTTGTTTCATACTTCTTCAAACCACAATTCGATATTGTTGGCATCCTTGGTTAGGAAAAACTTCTCAGATTTTGGAATAAAGTAACCAGCTTTTTCAAAACGCTGACGCAATACAGCAAGATCCAGATTCTCTACTTGAAATTTTAGCATGGCCAAGTCCCAGGTAACATTATTTTCTACCAACAAATCTTCCCCCTGATCTTGCTTGAAAGCTACACTATTCTCAACTTCTCCTTGTTCGAGAAGGCTGGCTATCTCTTCAGGCAAGTTAATTTCTACTGAGACGTCAAATGCTGTCAAATATTGCAGTTTCTCATCTTTTGAAAAAGTGATTTCTTCATCAACCTGTCTTAAGTCCTTTATGTCATTTTCTGCATGGATAAGGACGAGATCTCCTTCTGGAGAAAGGACTTCAAAAGCATAACCATTCTTTCCTCTGTATAACTGAGGAAGAGTCTCCATTCTAGCTAATAGCGCCTCAATCTCAGATGGATTTGCTACTTTTACAATTAATCTAGCTAATTTTTTTATCCCTTCAACTTTCCGAGTTCTCATACTTGGTGATTCTTCTAAAACTAATTTCTCAACACCCGATTGATCTCCGAGTGATAGGAAAGCTGACTCTTCTAATAAGGGTTTTATACCTAAGGTCTGGATATAAAACAATTCATTTAATCTTCTATTATTTACCTTTAGCGTCGGGATCATACGCACAATTTGATTTACATTCATAAATTCCTCCAACACTTTTTATTTTATAGGATTTTATCGTATTTTACAAGTTATTCAACTAAAAACTTTGACTATATTAACCTTTTTAGCACATGAAACTCCCTTCTAAATTAGAAGGGAGCCTATTGTATTTAGTAAACTAGTTATATCAATTCTTCCAAGAAAGAACTGCTTGAAGACCATAGTGATCACTAACTTGTGGACTATTGCTACCATCAAAAACCACATCTAAGTTTTCTACCTGTACATCCTTTGTGGTAAAGATATAATCGATTCGAAGAGGTTCTGTATTTCCCTTCCAACCATCTATTTCAGGTGGAACAGTGTAGCTACCACTTCTTTCTTGAGCAACTTCAAATGCATCCTGTAAAGCTAATGGACTAGCTAAAATAGCCTGATAACCTTCTTGACCTGCAGGATTGTTAAAATCTCCCGCTAGTAAAAGAGGCTTGTTTAATTCTCTTAAAACTGCTTCAAATCGTGCCCATTCTTCTTGGAAACCTTTATCCCACCATGAGAGATGGACACTTGCAACTGCAAGCTCCTTACCATCTACTACAGTCTCAGCCAGAGCAACGCGACGAGTATGATAATCTGTTGGATCATCTACATCTGATACCAAAATCTCCCGCGCCACAATTGGTGTTTTTGATAAGATGGCTACACCCTCATGGTATCGATCATAGCCAATATGATTGTAAGCCCAAGTCCAATAGTAGTCTAAACCTTGTTCAGCTAAACGCTCCACCAAGAGTCTAACGTAATGGTCTTGATGAATCGGTTCAGCAGATGGTAAAGCTTGATAAAAATGATTGACGGTTGCCTCTGGAGAAGTGATTTCCTGATTGATTTCTTGGAAACAAATAAGATCATAGTTGTTTTCAAATATATCCTCAAGCAAAAGTTGAAACTTTTGCTGGGGATCTTTTTCCATCCAACTATGGGTATTGAGTGTTAAAAACTTCATGATTTTCTCCTATAAACAAGAGGTTGGAAAACAGCTTCCAACCTCTGATATATTACAATTCTACTTTTGCAACTGCTGTTTTAGCCACAAGAGTTCCTGTTTGTTCTAATGTTACTGATTTAATTGCGTTACCATTTGTAAAGACAACTACAGTTGAAGTTTCACGATCTGCTGCACGGATAGCATCCAAGTCAGCTGTAACAAGAAGATCACCTGCAGCAACCTTTTGTCCTTCAGCTACGTGAACTGTAAATGGTTTTCCTTCAAGACTTACAGTATCAAGTCCGATGTGGACAAGAACTTCAAGTCCAGCTTCAGTCACAAGACCAAGAGCATGTTTAGTTGGGAAGATACTTGATACAGTACCTGAAACTGGAGACACAATGTTTCCGTTTGCAGGTTCAACTGCAAATCCATCACCCATCATTTTTTGAGCAAATACTGGATCTTTTACTTGTTCCAAAGCAACAACTTGACCGTCAGCTACTGAGTAAACTTCCTCAGTAAGACCTTTGAATTGAACAGTGTTTTGTTGCGCTTCTGTCATTTGACTTGGAAGAGTTTCAGGAATGATTTCACCTGAATCAAGGATATCTTGGATATCAGATTTCAATACGTCTGCTTTTGGACCGTAGATAGCTTGAACTCCTTGTCCTTTCATGACAAGACCCATAGCTCCTTCTGCTTTCCACTGTTCTGCATCACCGACTTTGTCAGCATCTTTTACAGTTACACGAAGACGAGTCATACATGCATCAACATCAACGATGTTTGCACGGCCACCAAGAAGGTTAATAATATTAACTGCTTGAGATGAGGCAGCTACTTTTCCTTCACCTTTAGCAGCGTCCTCGCTTGATCCTTCAGCAGTTTCGTAGTTTCCGTTACGTCCTGGAGTAGCATAGTTGAATTTTTGAATCATGAAGTTAGCAATGAAGTACATGATAACTGCAAAGAGGACAGTTACCCAAACAAAGTTAATGATATCCATTCCAAGACCTGCGTTAACAGCCAGTGGAGTACGAGTCAAGAATTCGATTGAACCAAATGAGTGCACACGAAGGTGAACAATATCAGCCATTGCAAAGGCAGCACCTTGAACCACAGCGTAGACAAGGTAAAGAGGTGTTGCAACGAACATGAACATATATTCAATCGGCTCAGTAACACCAGTCAAGAAAGTTGCAAGAGCTGTCGCAATCATCATTCCTTTGTATTGGTGTTTCTTGTCTGCTTCAACATTACGGTAAATCGCAGCAGCCACACCCATCAAAATACCGAATGAACCAATCATTTGTCCAACTTTGAAACGAGCTGGATGAACTGTATCTAGTAATGTTTGGTATTGGCTAGCATCAGTACCTTTAAGGTTAACAAGGTCTGTTACCCATGCAAGCCAAAGTGGATCTTGTCCAAATACTTGAGTGCCTTTTGCTGCACCAGTTAAAATATCATAAGTACCACCAAGAGCTGTATAGTTCATTGGGATAGTCAACATGTGGTGAAGTCCGAATGGCAAGAGCAAGCGTTCCAAAGTACCATATAAGAATGGTGCAAGTACTGGTGCTGTTTCTTGTGAATTGGCAATCCAGATACCGAAGTTGTTGATACCAGTCTGAATAAGTGGCCAGAAAGCTGAAAGAAGAATTGCAGCGATTGCTGAGCGAAGAATAACTACAAATGGTACAAAACGTTTCCCGTTAAAGAATGAAAGTGCATCAGGAAGTTTACGGAAGTTGTAGTATTTGTTAAAGGCAGTTGCCCCTACAAAACCAGAAATAATCCCTACGAAGACACCCATGTTCAGTGCTGGAGCTTCCATAACACTAATAAAGTAATCAGAAACTTTGATTGATCCACCAAAGATTGTTGAAACCATAGCGTTAGGATCTTTCAACATATCCCCTGATACACCGAAGATTGTACCAGTGATACGGTTGATTAAGATAAAGGCAAGACCTGCTGCAAACGCACCTCCTGCACGTTCCTTAGCCCAGCTTCCTCCAATAGCGAGGGCAAACAAAATATGAAGGTTACCGATAACTCCCCAACCAATTTGCTCTAGTACGCCACCAGTAATAACTAGGGGAGCAAGGTTTGGGTCAATCATTGCAAGTGACTTACCGATTGAAATCATCAATCCAGCCGCTGGCATAACAGCGATAACCACCATTAGAGCCTTACCGAATTTCTGCCAAAACTCGAAAGACAAGACATTTTTGAATGTATCTTTCATCATTCAAATCTCCTTTATATTTATTCGGCAAACGTTTTACGAAAACGTTTGCGCATGTTTATGTTTTAATTTTACCACTTTTTATTTTTTTGTAAAGGATTTTATAAAAAAATTTGACTTTTTCTTTCGTTTCACTTTCTGGGCATGCTATCTCTTACTGACCATTTTTGAGTTTACTGCCATTTTTTGTTATAATATTAGCTATGAAATCCTATAATACCTTGAATGATTATTATCGAAATTTATTTGGAGAAAAAACTTTTAAAGTTCCTATTGATGCTGGATTTGACTGTCCAAACCGAGATGGGACTGTGGCACATGGAGGCTGTACTTTTTGCACAGTTTCTGGTTCTGGAGATGCTATTGTTGCTCCTGATGCACCTATCCGCGAGCAATTCTATAAGGAAATTGACTTTATGCATCGTAAGTGGCCAGATGTCAAAAAATATCTGGTTTATTTTCAAAACTTTACTAATACTCATGAAAAGCTCGAAGTCATTCGCGAACGCTATGAACAAGCTATTAATGAACCCGGTGTGGTTGGAATCAATATCGGAACACGCCCAGACTGTTTACCCGACGAGACTATCCAATATTTGGCAGAACTATCCGAGCGAATGCATGTTACTGTAGAGTTAGGTTTACAAACAACCTATGAAGAAACTTCTGAATTGATTAACCGTGCCCACTCCTATGAACTCTACGTGGAAACGGTTAAGCGCTTGAGAAAATATCCAAAGATTGAGATTGTTGCCCATTTAATTAATGGCTTGCCAGGTGAAACTCATGACATGATGGTGGAAAATGTTCGTCGTTGTGTGACTGATAATGATATTCAAGGGATTAAACTTCACCTACTTCACCTTATGACAAATACTCGGATGCAACGTGATTATCACGAGGGTAGACTGCAGCTTATGAGTCAAGATGACTATGTGAAAGTTATCTGTGACCAACTAGAAATTATTCCCAAACATATGGTCATCCATAGGATTACGGGTGATGCGCCTAGAGATATGCTAATTGGTCCTATGTGGAGTCTCAATAAATGGGAAGTTCTAAATAGCATAGAAGCTGAAATGAGACGTCGAGGTAGTGTTCAAGGATGCAAGGCTGAAAAACAGGAGTTTAATAATGAAAAGACCACTTGAGATGGCGCATGATTTTCTTGCCCAAGTTATCACCCGAGAGGATATTGTAATTGATGCGACCATGGGAAATGGTCATGATACCCTTTTTCTAGCAAAGTTAGCTAAACAAGTCTATGCTTTTGATATACAAGAACAAGCTCTTGAAAAAACAAGTCAACGTCTACAAGAAGCCGGTTTGACCAATGTTGAGTTAATTCTACAAGGTCATGAAACCGTGGATCAGTTTGTAAGAGAAGCCAAGGCAGGTATTTTTAATCTCGGTTATTTACCATCTGCTGATAAGTCAATCATCACCCAACCACAGACAACTATTGAAGCTTTAGAAAAGTTATGCCATTTGCTTGTCAAAGGTGGACGAATAGCCATCATGATTTATTACGGGCATGAAGGTGGAGATATAGAAAAGGATGCAGTCATGGATTTTGTCAGCCAATTACCACAACAAGAATACACTGCCACTATCTATCGCACCCTCAACCAGATCAACAATCCACCGTTTTTGGTCATGATTGAAAAATTAGAAAGGTATCGACATGGATAAACAGTACCTAAAAGATAAAATCGAAGCTCTCCGCCACAACTTTGTCGAATCAACCCAACATGAACGTGCAGTCGGGATTCTAGACGAAGCTCGCATGAGCAAGAAAATGTTGAAAATCAAGAAAAAACTGATTACTCTTGAAATGGAGCGTTGTCAGAAAAAAATCGAACATAAGGACTGCTCAAAGATTGATCAAAAAATTCAAGAACAAAAGGAACTTTTTGAAGTCTGTCGTAACCAAAAATAGGGAGGTGGAAAATGAATTTACTTTTTTATCTCTTGGTATTTTTACTAGTTCTTATTGTTTCTAGTACGACCAATAAGCTTCTGCCCTTTTTACCCATGCCTCTGATTCAAATTTTGTTAGGGATTGGAATTGGACTTTGCTTACCCAACAACCAATATCATTTAGATACTGAGTTATTCCTAGCTTTAGTCATTGGCCCGCTACTATTCCGAGAGGCTCAAGAAGCAGACATTACTTCTATCCTAAAACACTGGCGGATTGTCCTCTACTTGATTTTCCCAGTTATCTTTATCTCAGCCCTGAGCATGGGAGGAGTCGCCCATGTCCTTTGGGCTAGCCTTCCGTTGGCAGCCTGCGTAGCAGTTGGTGCCGCCTTAGGTCCTACTGACCTAGTCGCCTTCGCATCCCTTTCTCAACGCTTTTCCTTCCCAAAGCGGGTCTCTAATATCCTAAAAGGGGAAGGTCTTCTGAATGATGCTTCTGGACTAGTAGCCTTTCGAATGGCTCTCATCGCTTGGACAACAGGAACATTCTCCCTTACCCAAGCCG
The DNA here is from genome assembly GCF_047460875.1 of Streptococcus infantis. Lineage (GTDB taxonomy): Bacteria > Bacillota > Bacilli > Lactobacillales > Streptococcaceae > Streptococcus > Streptococcus infantis_AA. Next base: position 73,180 of record NZ_JASHFI010000002.1, read on the forward strand.
GAACTTCATTAGCCATTTCCATCGTTGGAGGATTTGCAGTCGGCTTTATAACAGCCATAATCAATCGCTTCCTTCATACCTTTCTACTCAGCGTCCGTGCAACAGATATCGCAAGTGAGCTCTTATTGGAACTTAGTTTACCTCTCTTAACTTTTTTCATAGCCGAAGAGATCCATGTTTCAGGCATCATCGCCGTTGTTGTTGCTGGGATTCTGAAAGCCAGTCGTTTCAAGAAGATAAATCTGCTTGAAGCCCAGGTTGATACAGTGACTGAAACTGTTTGGCACACTGTAACCTTTATGCTCAATGGTTCTGTCTTTGTTATTCTTGGAATGGAGCTGGAAATGATCGCGGAACCAATTCTTAAGAGTGCATTTTACAACAAAGTTCTTCTCTTACTCAGCGTTTTCCTCTTGACCTTCCTGCTTTTTGCTATCCGATTTGTCATGATTTATGGCTTTTACGCTTTTCGGATTAAGAAGCTTCATAAAAGTTTAGACAAATATGTCAAAGACATGCTCCTCCTTACCTTTTCTGGTGTTAAGGGAACTGTATCCATTGCCACTATCCTTTTGATACCGTCTAATCTGGAACAAGAATACCCTCTTCTTCTCTTCCTCGTAGCTGGTGTAACTCTTGTAAGTTTCCTTACAGGTTTGCTAGTCTTACCTCATCTCTCTGAGGAGCAAGAACCATCTAAGGATCAACTCATGCACATTGCAATTCTAAACGATGTCGCCATGGAGTTAGAGAAGGACTTGGACAAGACCAAAAATAAGGTGCCACTCTATGCCGCTATTGACAACTACCATGGTCGGATTGAAAATCTTATTCTGAGTCAAGAAAACAAAGAAATTCAGGAGGACTGGGAAGCTCTTAAATTGCTGATTCTTAGTATTGAGAGTGATAGTTTGGAGCAGGCTTACGAAGAAGGTAAGATTGGAGAAAGAGGCTATCGTGTCTACCAACGCTACTTGAAAAATATGGAGCAAGGCATCAATCGTAAATTTGCTTCCCGCCTAACCTACCACTTCCTCGTTTCCTTACGGACACTGCGTTTTCTACTACATGAGCTCTTTACCTTTGGGAAAACCTTCCGTTCATGGAAAGACAAGGAAAAACAAAGACTTCAGGCTATTGACTATGACCAGATTGCAGAGCTCTACCTAGCCAATACTGAAATTATCATCGAAAGTTTGGAAAATCTCAAAGGGATTTATAAGAGCTCTCTGATTAGCTTTATGCAGGAATCTCGTCTCCGTGAAACTGGAAATATCACTAGTGGAGCCTTTGTTGAACGGGTTATCAATCGTATCAAGCCCAACAACATCGATGAAATGCTCAGAGGCTATTACCTAGAGCGTAAGTCTATCTTTGAGTACGAGGCTCAAAAGCTTATCTCAGCTCAATATGCAAAAAAACTTCGGCAAAATGTTAATAATTTAGAAACTTATTCCTTAAAAGAATCTGCTAATACCTTACCTTATGATATGATGGAATTAGTCCGAAGAAATTAAAGTCTATAGAAAACAAGAGTAAAACTGGAGGATTGTGAAATGAAAAAGTTGTGGAAACAGCTGACTGATAAACCCTTATTAAAAGCTTTTTTGCACTACTATCAAGCCTCCGATAGTGAGTTAACTAGCGTTGCTGTTGCCTACTATTGGTTGATTTCAATCTTCCCTTTACTCATGATAGTGGTCAATATCTTACCCTACTTTCAAATTCCTATCTCCAACTTTCTACTGACTATCAAGGAATTTCTCCCTGATACTATCTATGAAGTAGTCGCGAAGATTGCCAGAGAAGTTCTGACTCAGCCATCAACTGGTTTACTGAGTTTTGCTATCTTATCAGCCCTCTGGACCTTTTCAAAATCCATGGATTTTCTTCAAAAAGCCTTTAATAAGGCTTATGGCGTAGCAAAAAACAGAGGAATCATCTCTCATCAATTGATGAGCCTCTTGGTTAGCTTTGGCCTTCAAATTCTCTTTGCACTTGCCTTATTCCTAAGTATGTTTGGCCATATGTTATTGGACTTTCTTAAAAGCCACTGGCAAGTCGAAGGCTCAATATTGAGTTATCTTCAGGACTTTACGGGTCCACTCATCTATGCTCTCCTTTTTGCAATCTTGATTATGCTCTATTACTTCCTTCCCAATGTTAAAGTAACTCGTATTCGTTACATTCTACCAGGAAGTGCTTTTGTAGTCTTAACTATCGTCAGTTTATTAAATATCTTTTCAGTCTATTTCAATAATTATGTCAACTACTTAGTAGACGTCCGTTTTTTCAGTTCTATTATCGTAGTCGTCATGATGTTCTGGTTCATTCTGATTGCCAAGATATTGATTATCGGTGCAGTGATTAATGCTAGTGTGCAAAGTCTCAAAGACCCAAATTTTGGAATTGAATAACGATTACGAGAAGGGACAAATGATTCCGGACTCACTGTTTATTAGCAATCAAACTATGAAGCCGTAGATGATTGGACTTTTTGGTGAAAATTTCATTTTTACTATCCATAACCATCAAGAATCAAATGACTTGTTGAAGCCTCGCGAGGCTGGTACTAGGAAATCGAGACTTTGTCCATTGATTACTGTCCCACCTCCTTTCTTAGATCTTCAGAAATTCACCACAAATAACGGAATCAATTCTGTCTATAGATGACTATTATTTTATAAAACATAGTTAAATCAGGGGATTTACCTTCCATTTATCGACACTTTATGATACAATAATGACATGATTTTAATAAAATTAGCTTCGATTTTGCTTTTGGTATTAACCTTAGCTTTGACGGTTATCATCAGCAAACTTTTTAAACTAAAGAAGAAAGGCATCAACTTTGCTGATTTGGCTTTCCCTTGTTTAATATTTGAATATTATTTGATTACGGCCAAGGTATTTACTCATAACTACCTCCCCGTATTGGGAACGGCATTATCACTACTTGCCATCATTTTAGTATTTTTCTTTCTTACAAAGAAACGTAGTTTTTACTATCCAAAGTTTATCAAATTCTTTTGGAGGGCAGGTTTTCTACTAACTTTGCTTCTCTATATCATTATGATTGTTCAAATCTTTTTGATGAAATAAACTTTATTTAATAGAAGAAACAAAATTAGCCAGCACCTCTTGAGTTTGGCAAGGAACCATGAATCTTTGAGGTGCTTTTTTAATGAAATTTTAAAAATAGGGATTATTATAAATAAATAGGAGAATAATCAAGTGAAAAAAACACTCATGGCTAGTGCCATCACACTTTCAATTTTAGGATTTACAACAAGTCCAAGCTACGCTGAAGAAAACAAAGTCCAGCCTTCCACTGCAGAAACCACTGCTAACCAAGGAAATAAAGACAAGGTCGAAGATAGTAGGCTTCCTAAAAAAGAGGAGACAAGTGCTACTGAAGTTAGTCCAAGTTCAGCTCCAAAAGAGGAATCACCTGCCCCAGAAATCAAAAAAGACGGATGGTCAGAAGAAGAAAACCAATGGCGCTTCTATGAAAATAATAAGCCTGTGATCAATTGGAAACAAATCCAAGGCAAATGGTACTTCTTTGACCAAAACGGCAATCGTCTGAGTAATACGACCTTTGATGGCTATGTCTTTGATAAAGATGGAGTCATGGCTAGTGGTGGTTGGAGTAAACTAGAGGACAAATGGTATTATACAAATTCATCTGGTAAAATTTCCCAGCAAAAATGGGAGAAAATCGGTGGTGTATGGTACTACTTTGACAAAGACGGGATAATGCTTAATAACACCATTTGGGACGGCTATCTCTTTTCTAAGAGCGGTGCTATGGTTAGCCAAGGTTGGGCCAAATTAGATGAAAAATGGTTCTATGCCAATGCCTCAGGGAAGATTTCTCAGGAAAAATGGGAAAAGATTGGTGGTTCTTGGTACTACTTCGACAAAGACGGGACTATGCTGAGCAGCCGGCTCTTCAATGGTTATCTCTTTTCAAGCAGTGGGGCTATGGCTGAAAGATCGTGGGTTAAGTTAGATGAAAAATGGTACTTTGCCCAAGCAACTGGTCGTCCTTCACATGATAAATGGGAAAAAGTTGGAAGTTCTTGGTACTATTTTAACAAAGATGCCACTATGGCAAGCAAGCAATGGTTAGGTAGCTACTATCTCAAGGATAGTGGAGCTATGGCTGAAAGAGAATGGATTTTTGATAAAAGCTATAATAGTTGGTTCTACTTAAAATCTGGTGGAGCTTACGCTGCGCGTGAATGGATCGGCTCTTACTACCTCAAGTCAGGTGGTTACATGGCAAAAAGTGAATGGATTGAGGACAGCTACTATAATGCTCGCTACTATGTCGATGAGAATGGAACCTATGTTACGGGAACCCGTAAAATTAACGGCGAAACTCATATTTTCCAGAGCAACGGAAAATGGACTGCTGAAATTCCAGAAAGTCGTGGATTTAAAAAAGGGAAGTACACAAAAACTGTTTTCTTAGATCCAGGACATGGTGGAAAAGATCCTGGTGCTGTTTATTATAATACTCAGGAAAAAGACCTAACCATGCAAATTTATCAAAAACTACGTAAGGAACTCCAGGGTCTTGGTTATACCGTTCTTTCTTCGAGAGATAGTGATGTCTATGTCGACTTTGTCACTGAACGTTCAAAAATGGTTAACAAAACGGACTCAGACATGTTCATCAGTATTCACTTCAATGCAAGCGGGAATCCTGCTTCAGGGAGATCTGGTATTCAAACTTACTCTTACGAAGAAGACAGCGACTATCGTGCTAAGATCAATCTCTACTGGCATAACCATCCTGATCGAATCAGCGAAAGCAATCGCCTTGCTGCAAATATCCATTCCTCTCTCCTAGCTGAGACAGGTGCTAAAAATGCTGGGCTTCTACAGAGAAGCTTTGCAGTCCTACGTGAAACTGATAAACCAGCAGTCTTACTCGAATTAGGTTATATGGATAATTTTGACGAAAACCAACAAATCCGTAATGAAGCCTATCAAGATAAATTGGTAGCAGGTATTGTTAAAGGTATCCAAAAATATTACGCAGGTAAATAAAGAAAAAGCCTCGAGAAAGCTCGAGGCTTTTTTGTATTATGCTTCTTTCTTATTAGCATCAGGAAAGAGAAATCCAATTCCCACGCAAGCCAGCACTCCTGCACCGATAACTAAACCACTTGAAAGTGGTAAGATATCAAGAATGGCATTGGCGATGATAAAGGCAATAATCAAGCTCATGAGACTGGCCTTATAATCTTTTTTAACCAAATTCTCAAAAGTAAAGAATAAGAATAGACCTACTGGAAAAAGTGCCCAGATGTTAACATCCAAACTTGGCCATCCAACAATTCCAAAATACAAGACTGCTACTGCAACTACTAAAAAACTGATACCTACTACTTTTTTCATGATGCGACCTCATTTTCTATTTTGTTAGGAAGCTTAATCTCCCCTTGACAATTACTACTATAACAGAAATAAAAATCGCAAACAATAGGTTTTGCCTATGTGGTCACCTTCCTTGACTAAGTGGTCGGGAATTTTATAAAAGAAGCAGAAGCCTTTTCTGGCTCCTGCTTCTTATTTTTCTTTGGATTCTAACGTTGATTTAAGGGTATCACGATCAGCTTTCAATTTCGTTAAATTCTTTTCTTCTAATTCTAACTGACTCGTATCTGGTTTAACTCGATAGTAAACATTTTCTGGATGCATCAACATCGCTTCATACTGTTGACCAGCAAAGAGTCTATCCTCAGCGTGATTGGAATTATCAGTTATTTTACCATCATCACCAGGTTCCATCACAATTCCACTAGGTACAAGAACGACTACAAATCCTCCCGCAAGAGAGCCCTTTGTCCAGGCGCTAAGGGATACTGTTTCTGGATTGCGACCATTTTGATTTTTTTTGGCAGTAAATTCAACAATAGATTCTTGCTTATCACCGTCCAATACCCAAGTCGAATGGACTTCCCCGGAATCATTAATGATATATTCATTACCAGACGGTGTTCGCCAAATACCTTCTAAACTTGATAAATCATTATTTCTGATAGCTTCAAAATCTAATTTTGGAACTAGAGTTTCTTTTTTCAATTGACGAACGAGCTCCTCTGCTTCTGATATTTTAGCATCCAGGGCCTTCAACTGATCCTTGAGTTTTTGAATTTCCTCCTCTTTTTCCTTATCCTTCTCGTCTTTCCCCTGACTTCTAGTCCTTTCTTCAGTTTTAGTTGAGGAAGTCGAAGCTTGATTTGCTTCTTTCTTAGCATTAGATGAATATAAAAAGATGCTAGTGACAACGGCAATAACTAAAGCTGTAACTGCTAATCCGATATACATTTTTATATTTTTAGTTGTAGAAAAGACATCTGTCAATTCTGATGTAGTTGGTTTACGCCCGTGCATCTCCTCAAATTGTTTGATCCATTCTTTCTTGTTCATTCTATTTCCTACTCTTTTCATTTTTATTCGCTTTTACCACCCAAATAGATTGGGAACTATTTTTTTACGCTTTTTCTTCGTCCGATTGCAGAGATTGAACCTATATCCTAGGCTTTACGAGTACTTTGCTCTACCAACTGAGTTAGATCTGGCATTTCCTTATAGTCTAGCTCTATAAGGAAGGAGGGCAAGGCATTCTTAACCCATCTTTTTAATCAAAATCTGGCAAGGATTTTGGGGTCCCCACAGTTGTGGAAAAATCTCTAACTTTTTAAAACCAAGACTACGATAAAAGAAATTTGTTCGGTCATAATCTTTATTAGAACCTTCTGCCACTGTTTTGACCTGCAGATAATCAACGTTTTTGCGAGCTTCACTCTCTAAAGTAGCAAGCAATTGACTACCAATTCCCCTGCCTTGATGAGCTTTTTTTACACCGAGACAATCAATCTCTGCACAGTCTTCACTAGAATAGGATAAGCTTACAAAGCCAAGCAAATCACTCTCCTGATAGGCTGCCCAAACTTGCAAGTCCTTGGCTCCTTCGATGTAGGCTTGCGTGCTTTCTGGTATTCCAAACCATTCTGGCAATCCTTTAAAACATCAGCGACAACTGCCATTTTTTGCTCTTCATCCTTGACTTCTTCAATTACAAACATCATAAAATCCTTTCATGATTTTGGTCCAATTTTTGCTATTAAGAACCCGCACTTTCATAGGCATCTAAGCCCCTATCCCAGAGTTTTAGAGAGATTCCAAAGAAGATAAGAGAAATCAGAATCAAACCACCAATATTAAAGAGTCCATCTTTATCCTGCAAGAAATAGCTGGCAGGGTAGTAAGCCGTAAAGGCAAAAGGAACGATAAAACTGATCAACCAACGAAGAAGTGAATTGTATATAGAAATCGGGTATTTGGCAAAATCATTGAACATATAGAAAATGTAAATCATAGCACCTGACTGCTTGGTCCAAAAAGCGATACTGGCTGTTGCAATTTTTAAGGAAGTATAAATCAAGGTCGCAAAAGGAATACAAACTAGAAAAATCAGGAATTTGGGAAGAGTCCAAGCAATGCTAGTCACTGTTGTTCCCAATAGAATGCCACCGACCAAGAGCTCACCCAAGGCATCAATCTGAAAGGTCTCAACCAGGATGTGAAATAGGGGATTGATAGGACGAGTCAGATACTTGTCAAATTCTCCTTTTCGGACTAGTCGTTGACCTAAAGCCCAGAGGTTGTCAAAAAAGAGATGGTCCAGTCCCTTAGGAATCAAGGAGAAGCCATAGATAAAGGCAATCTCTTGAAAGGTCCAACCTTCTAGCGAGGGGATGTGTTGAAAGAGTACATTAAGAAACAAGAGGTTCAAGCCTTGAGTCAGAAAGACTCCCAGCACACCAACCACAAAATCTACCTTGTATTCCATGATTTGCTTGATGTACTGTCTGATAAAAATCAGATGCATGCGTTGATATTTTTTCATACTAACCTCCCTGAATGGTGATAAAGGACTGGACTCGTTTCCAAATCAACTGAGACAAGCCCACCATCACTATAAACCAGAAAAGCTGAAGCAAAAGCGCCTGAAGAATCTGGCTGGCGTCGTATTTCCCAACAATAATCATGACTGGAGTGTAAATCAAGGACGAGAAAGGTAAGAAGGACAGAATATCTGAAATGACCTTTGGAAAGAAAGCCAAGGGAATCAAACTTCCTGACATAAAGGATACTAGTGAAGCTTTGAATACTTGAGAACCCCATAGATTTTTAAATATAAAGGCTGAAAATCCAAAACAGATATTAAAGAAAAAGTTAATCAGATATGCCAACGCTAAGCTAAAGAGATAAAGGACTGTTAATCCCAGCACTTCTACAATACCTTGCCCAGATAAGATTTTCATCAAAACAATGACACTTAAAAATGGGAATCCAACAGAGATAAAAATCAACCACTTAGACCCCAGTTCGGTGAAAAGGTAAGAGGCCGCAAAATGCACTGGTCGCAACAAGCGCATGAGAATTGAACCATCCTTGACCTCATCACCAATCATAAAGGAAGAATCCGACCTAGTCAGAAGATTAGTCACAAAACTCATGATGATGTAGAGGGTGATATCCGCCATACTGAAGCCCTGAATCAAAGGCTCTTGCGAGGAATCAAAGACAGCCTTCCAGAGATAAAAGGCCACAAAAGCTCCCATAACATCGCCAATCCGATAGAGGAGAAAGTTGACACGATAGGTGATTAACTCCTGTATCCCTGCATTGATAAAGGGTTTATAACGTCTCCACAATTTGACCATCTTAGAGCTCCTTTCGGTAGAAACGACGGATAATATCCTCGATATCCGTATCCACCATCTTCAAATCACGGATTTCAAAATCAGACAGGGTTTGCTTGATAATATCAGCTGACTGGTAGCGGGAACTATCAAATTCAATGTTGAGGCTATTTCCTTGTCTATCAACGGTCATATCAGGTAAGCCTTCATAATGAGAAAGGAGATGACTTTGACCTGGCACCAGTTCAAAGGAGAGAGTCTTCATCTTGCCGAAGGTTTCCTTGAGCTGGCTCACAGTTCCATCAAAAATCTCCTGTCCCTTATCAATCATAAAAATCCGATCACAGAGTTGCTCAATGTCGCTCAGGTCGTGAGTGGTTAAAAGAATGGTGGTTTCTTCCTCTTGATTGATCTGAGTAATGGCGCGACGAATGTTGTCTTTGACCGAAACGTCCAACCCAATGGTCGGCTCATCTAAAAAGAGAACCTTAGGATTGTGGAGCAAGGAAGCCGCAATGTCCGCCCGCATCCGTTGACCAAGTGAAAGAGTCCGCACGGGATCCTTGATAAAGTCCTTCAAATCCAAGACTTCATTCAAAAAATCCATGCGCTTATGGAAGAGCGAGTCTGGCACATCGTAAATCTCTTTTAAGACCGTGTAGGTCTCTTGCAGAGCCAAATCCCACCATAGCTGGGTACGTTGACCAAAGACCACCCCAATATCCTTAACATAGTCCTGGCGATTATCCTGCGGAATCTTGCCGTTAATCCGACAAAAACCAGATGTCGGTTTTAAAATCCCTGTCAGCATTTTGATGGTGGTTGACTTCCCAGCACCATTTGCCCCGATAAATCCTAAAATCTGCCCTTTTGGAACTTCAAAAGTTAAATCCTTGACCGCTTCAAAAGTCTGCTTTTCAGGATGAATAAAGGAGCGCAAAGCCCCCTTTAACCCCGGCTCCTTAACTGTCTTCACAAAATTCTTCTGAAGATGTTGCACTTCTATCATTGCCATATCTATCTCCCTTTAGTAAGAAATCGTTAAATCAAGTTCCTAAACATTCAAACACGACTTCTTATCTCCAAAAATCTGCCTTCTTTTTCAACATAAGAAAAGAAAGCCCTAATAACACCCTATTATAGTGCAAATATCTAAGGAAAACAAGTGTTAATTAATATCAAAAATTTGAATTCCTAAGAAAGTATAAAAAGGTGATTCATCATCACCTTCCTCTACCAAGTCAAGTCTTCAATCATAGTTCTTACTTGTGAATCAAGAGTCTTATCCTTCTTAAGTTCTCCAACCAAAGCCTGAATCTGCCGGACTAGATTTGGATCATTGTCATTACAGCATCGATGAAGCATCCAAATATTATGCAAGGTTGGCTTTTTACCAACTACTTCCATCAATAAATCCTCATAGCCTTGATGATAAAATCTCTCCACAAAGTGAACCAAGTAACCTGGAGAACCAAAATCTACTTCTGGATGCTTGGAAATAAAGTCTAAAATAGGGGCAACCAAATCAAAGGGTTGATCATAAAGCTCCATGGCATCTACAATCTCGTCTGCCAACTCAAATTCTTGGTCTTCAGTAATTGCATCTTGCAAAGCAGCTAAAATCTCATCTCTAGTAAGCATCCGATTCTCCTTTTTCACTTTTCCATATCATATTTGTCTTCGAACTTTTTCTTCACTCATCAAACCTTGTTCCTAAGTAGTTTTCCAACTCCTCTTGGGATAAATCACTAGGAAGTTCAAACACATACTCATAACCTTCATCACCAAAGGAAACTTTCTCTTCAGGTGGAAACCATTTCCGAAGCCAGATGATATAGGAGGCATAATCTTGTAACCTGTTCGTTGAATCAAAGTAATCAATCACAAAAACATTTTTCTTGCTACTCAGTGAACTTTCCAAGGTAAGCTGTGGACTTTGATAATCCCAAGAAAGCGAGTAAGCTTTTTCGGGATTAGTTCTTTCTCTAACCATAATACCTGGGAATTTTTCGCTCAAAGCACCACAAAAGACTTGTAAATCAAGGAATACGGGTTCTTTAGTCTCTACAAAGACAAAATCAGCAGTACTCATCAGTTTCTTCCTTTCATTTTAAAACTGAAAAGAGACCTTAACCATCAATGGCAAAATTCTTTAGAATTTCAAAGTCTTGCCCCTGATAATCAAAAGAAAAAATATGAATATCATCAAAAGTTTGATCACAGAAAGTAACGGTTTGTCTTTCTGGCTCGATGATGGGTTTACCCAATTTTTCAGTAGCTTCTTCATCTGTCAAATACTCGTAAAATTCTTGTAAATGAGGCAGTATAAATGCAAGAATACGGGAAAGATTTTTATGGTAATTGGCTGCAAGCAACGGAGCTTCCATCTCAAAATTTCCATTTGGTTTTTCTTCCCAAGCTACAAGAACATCATCTACTTCATGGACGTAAGCTTGCAAGGACTGATCGAATATCATGGCTATTTTCCCTTCTATTCTATTTACAATAACAGAAAATAAAAATCACATAGATTGAGCTAAATGATTACCTAAAAGTATCTGGCATAATTCTTTTCACACTCTCATCCTTGTCAACTAGAAAGCAGTCTGGAAAGGTCATCTGTTCCCATTTTTTATAATCAAAACTTGAATCAAAATGATTGATTAAGATTCCTAGCAAATTTCCATGAGAACTCAGTAAAATGGTTTTATCTAAATACCTTTCTTCCAAGTCCTGCAATAAATCTAGAATTTTCTTTATAGCTACTTGATTCGATTCAACTCCCAAAAAAGATTTATTCGGGTTGTCCCATAAATATTTAATAGTCTCTTCAAACTCCGAATCTTTTATAAAGCGTGATGAGCATTTTCTTCCTCGTAAATGTTCGTCAATAACTATTTTATCAAATTGAATAGGAGAACTATTAACGGTTTCAAAAGCTCGCTTATAAGGGCTTGAAATAAAAAAATCGATATTATAAGCATTCAAAAAATCTGACTACTTAAGAGATGAAAATTTTCTGATAAGGTTCGGTTGAAATCATCATTCGAAAATCTTGAATGATCATATCTAAGCACAATATAAGTGTTCTTCATAAAATGTCACCTCTCAATTATTGGCATCAGTTCAAAATAACTTTCTAAATCACAGTTACTCTGTTAAAAATTCTTCAATTCGAGAAACAAGTTCATTATTTTGATAATGATAGAGGTCATGTGGTGCATCCATATAGATGACTTGAACATTAGACTGGCCACTAGCAAATGTCTCTGCATAATGCTGCCATTCTGATTGGCTAAAGCTAGTACCATCACCGTTAGACACCAGTAATAAGGTGGGAATTTTCGGATTGATGCTAGAGGGAACTTTCTTGGCATTTTCCTTTGCCAAACGGGATTCATGAAGCATGGCTTGTGACATCAACTGCTTATATGCTAGTAATTTATATTGTTGTCGTTCAGTTTCAGTCAGAGTTGGATTTTTTATATAAAAGGACTCAGGGAAATAGCGTAATAAGCCAATCTTACTGCTCCAATAAGCCACAGTAAGCAAGGCCTGATTATCCTTTAAATCCTCATAACTTGCTGGCAGTGCCCAATCCAGACCAACCAAGGCTTTCACTTCATCAGGATACTTCTCCTGCCAAGCCAGACTTTCAAGACTAGCCATTGAATGAGACAGAATGATAAAAGGTCCTGATATATTTGCTTGTGATAGAGCTTGACGTGTCTCAGACAAAACTTCCATCACATCTCTGGATTGATTACTATCCTCGCTATAACCATAGCCAGCCCGCTCCACAATGACTACCTTATATTTTTTTGATAAGGAATCCGAAACATTCTTAAAGTCCAAGATTGGGGAAGCAATTCCAGCACCTGAGAGAATTACTATAGTTTCAAGACCATCCCCTTCAACGTAAACATTCATTTGGTGTCCATTGACAAGAACTTGTTGTCCCACAGGTGTTAGCAAGGCTTGTTCCTTTTCTAAACTGATACGGTGAAAGATGAATGTTGCCCCTAAAAACAAAAGAATGAAACTAAGAAAGCCAAGAAACCATTTTTTCAGTATTTTCATAGCATTATTGTACAAAAAATAGAACCTTTTAGCAACTTAAGATTGGTTCTTCTACAATATATTCGCTATATATTTAGACACCAAAAAACCCACCCAATGGGCAGGTTCTGTGTGTATTGTTCAGCTAGATTAAGCTTTACCTTCTGAACCGAATACGTCGATACGTTCTTCAACTGATGCTTGGATAGCTTTGACACCGTCAGCCAAGAATTTACGTGGGTCGAAGAGTTTCTTCTTGTCGTATTCTGCTTCGTTTGCTTCGTAGTCACGAGCGAATTTACGAGTTGCGTTAGCGAATGCGATTTGGCATTCAGTGTTAACGTTAACTTTAGCGACACCAAGTTTGATAGCTGCTTGGATTTGCTCATCAGGAATACCTGATCCACCGTGCAATACGATTGGGAATCCTGGAAGAGCTTCTGTCAATTTTTGCAAGTGGTCAAGGTCAAGACCTTCCCAGTTTGCTGGGTAAGGACCGTGGATGTTACCGATACCAGCTGCCAAGAAGTCAATACCAGTTGCAACCATTGCTTTAGCGTCTTCGATTGGAGCCAATTCACCTTTACCGATGATTCCGTCTTCTTCACCACCGATAGTGCCAACTTCAGCTTCTACTGAGATACCTTTAGCGTGTGCTTTTTCAACAACGTCTTTAGCCAATTTAAGGTTTTCTTCAACTGGAAGGTGTGAACCGTCAAACATGATTGAAGTGTAACCAACTTCGATACACTCAAGTGCATCTTCGTAGTGACCGTGGTCAAGGTGGATAGCTACTGGTACAGTGATACCCATTGATTCTACAAGGTTAGCGATCAAGTTGCGAGCAACTTTGTAACCACCCATGTATTTAGCAGCACCCATAGAAGTTTGGATCAAAACTGGAGCTTTTTTAGCTTCTGCTGCGCGCAAGATTGCTTGAGTCCACTCAAGGTTGTTTGTGTTAAATCCACCAACTGCATAACCGTTGTCACGAGCTGCTTGGACAAATTTTTCTGCTGAAACGATTGCCATTTTATCAGGCCTCCTGTATATTTTTATGGGACATCCCATTTACATTGTTCATTTTATCACTTTTTAGCAAAAAAAGCTAGTTTTTCCCATACTTTAGATTGAATTTCTTCTATTTTAAAATATGTAAACCTTTTCCTAATTGGTCTAAGGCAGGTTCATGTAAAATACCAAGTTATTTTCATTTCTTTCAAATCTATAATCAATTTCTTCGTTCTCTAACAAACTTTTGACTACGAAGAGTCCCAAGCCAGCTCCCTTGCTTTGTCTACTAGAAGCCGTGAAGGATTGTTCAAATTTATCCTGCTCCTCATGTGTACAGGTGTTCTCTATAAACACCCAACCATCTTTTATACCAATTTTCAGATAGCCACCTTGAACAGAGTGTTTCACCGCATTGCTGATAAGATTGGAAAGAATGAGCTTGAGTACCGAAGGATTTAGATAAGTTTGTTGATCAGTGAGTTGATTCACTACTGATATTTCTCTCTCTTTTGCTAATAAGTTATAATCCTTTAATAGAAGATCTGTCATTTCAAGAAGATTGATTTCTTCCTTCTTATCCCGCAACTCCTGTACTGAAGAAAGAGATAGGATTTGCTGGACATGGTGACTTAAATCATCCACAATTCCTAGAGAAACTCCAAGGTAATGGTCTCTATCTTTATAACGTCCGATATTGGCTTGCATATTCTCCAGAAGAATCTTTAGACTAGCTAGAGGTGTTTTCAGTTCATGGGAAGCACCTCGCAAAAACTCAACCTTCATCTTTTCTAGTTGGAGGATGGCTTCATTCTTTTCATGTAAGTCCGCAATAACGGTCAAGAGATGCTGATAGAGGCTATTGATTTGTTCTTTGAGATCCCCAATTTCATCCTTAGAATCCACGCACAAACGCACTTCCGCATCCAAATCCATCATCCGACGTGTTACTCGCTTGATTTCCAATATAGGAGCAACAATGGTTCTAGCATAGATAAAGGCGATGAGAAGTGAAATAATGAAAGAAGCTAACAGAGTATAGGGTAGAAATTGCAGACTCATATCTTCTGCTTCTTTCTGCAAATCCATAGAAGCTAAAAACTGTAAGGTCATCGTCTGACCATCCTTAGTTTGAACTTCTCTTTCCTCAATAACCAAGGAGGCCGTTTGTCGTTGTTTATCAATGGGAAGATTATCATTGACTTCCAACTTATCCTGAGTCATCTCACCCTTGATGGATCCCTTAATATCACTACTTTGAGAATAGAGTTCAAGGACTTCCTGGATAGTTTGACTGTCCTTTCCTTTGAGAGATTGCGCAATTTCGGTAGCCTTGAGGCCTATGCTCTCCTGACGGTGACTGAGATAGGTCGATGGAAAGAGGAAATAGATGGCCAAATGCAAACAAATGACCAAGCTAGAAAATACCGAGAAGGTATAGATAAAAATTTTTTTAAATAAACCTGAACGTCTCATTTTCTCTCCAATTTATAACCAACATTGCGCACGGTAAGAATACAGTCTAAATCCAATTTTTTCCGTAGTTCCTTGATATAGACATCGATCACTCTGTCAAAAGGGACCTCATCTGTCATCTTCCATACAGCATCGATAATCTGTGACCGTGTTAAGGCTCGACCTTCATTTTTTACCAGATAATCTAAAATTTCCAGCTCTTTTGCATTCACTGCAACTTCTTGACCAGCTACTTTAGCGCTATAACTGTCAAAGTCTACCTGGGTGTCCCTATAGGTAAAAATACGACCAGTATCATAATAACGTTTAAAGATGGCATCCACTCGTACTTTTAACAAAGATAGAGAAAAAGGCTTTTCCAAATAACCATCTGCTAATGCAGCAAAGGCACTCATCTTATATTCTTCGTCCTGAAAGGCTGTCAACATCAAGACTGGAACTTGGCTACTTTTACGGATTTCTGACAAAACCTCTAAACCATTTAGTTTCGGCATTTGAATATCTAAGAGAACCAAGGCAACTTGGTGATTGAAAAATTGTTCTAAGGCCTCAAGGCCATCTGCTGCCTGAATGATTTCATAGCCACAATCCGTCAAATAGTCACTAATTCCCTCGCGGATCATGTCTTCATCTTCTACAATTAGAATTTTCATATAAATCCTTTTCTATCAAAAATGCTACCTATATTATATCTCATTTGACTGAGAATAGGTAGCATGTTTTTTTATTCACTATCCAACAAGAGTTCTTTTGGTTGTTTAAAGAGGAGATTGCTTGAAGCAAGTGCCATAACTAGTACTACTAGAACTAAGCCAAGTACAAAGATGATGGCAAAGTCAGAAGGTTGAATAGAAATATCCAGACTTGAAAGAGTTTTACTAAATCCGTCAACTTCTGCACCACCACCAAGATTAGAGGCTTGGGCTGCCTTACTAGCCTGCTTAGCTACATCTGATGTGACATTTGCAAGAACTGTATTTCCAATGGCCCGAGCAGTATAGTTGGCTAAGAAGTAAGCTGAAATTAGTGCTGGAATTGCAATCATAACTGCTTCTGTGATAAATTGACCTAGAATACTTGCCTGTTTTAGACCAATTGAAAGGAGAATTCCAACCTCTTTACGACGGGCGTTAATCCATAGTGTCAGTAAGAGAGCAAGTAGAAGAACAGAGAAGCTCAAGCTACCCCAGAAGAGAAGATTAGCCATCTTGTACATGCCTGAGATAGATTGTTCAAGGGCAGGATAGTTAGATGAACTCTTAATCAAGCTATACATCTTCCAGTTGATGCCGTTGATAGACCCTAATTCTTGCATAACAGTATCTAGATTCTTATCTCCAGCCACAAAGAAGGTAGCATCTCCATAAATAGCTGTATCTTCTGTATAACCATAGAGTTGGGCAGCTGTGTGAATATCTGTGATAGCTGTATTTTCATAAAGTTCTTGTGAGTAGGTTACAGCAGATTTGTTATGTCCATCAAAGAGTCCTTTGATCGTTACTTCTACTGTTTCCTTGGCTCCTTTTTCATTATCTGCATCGTAGATATTGGAGTTCAGTTTGACCTTGTCTCCTACCTTCCAGCCATGTTTAGCAGCCAAGTCTTTGTGCATGAGAATTTGATATTTGTCATCGTTTGTTAAATGCTCTCCTTCGACCAGTTTGTAAGAGCCTGACACAAATTTGTCTTCTTTAGCCGAATCATTAACTCCTGTGATCATCAAGCTACTTCCAAAACGTTGAGCTCGATCTGCAGTTAGATTTTTCTTGGTTTCAGGCGTTTCAATCAGTTCATATCCTGTCAAATCACCAATAGCATTAATCCGTTTAATGTAGGATTCAATAGACTTATTCTCGGTAATTTTTTTGATATCTTCACCCTTGATATTCCCAGCACCACGTGGAGTTCCTTGATTGACCCTGCGGTTGATTTGCATGGAGAAACTATTGGTGATATTTTTAAAGGTTTCTTGAGAAGCCTTGGTTGTCGCTCCCTTGATTGACAAGCCGACCAAACTCAAGCTAGCCATCAAGAGAATGATAAGAAAGATCACAATAGACTTGAAAAATTTTCTTGTGACATAGGCAAATGCGTTGTGTAACATAAGATTCCTTTCTAGATTTACTTCCGTTTTTAATATGTTTAAAAGTTTTAGTTACTGTTTGTTCTTATTTCAGTCAGTTTCTTATCCTTCAATTCCAGTGTAATATCTGATGCTTGTGCTACTTCCTTGCTGTGGGTCACAACGATCACACACTTGCCTGTTTTCTCAGCAAGAGATTTGAGCAGGTCAATAATATCTCCAGCAGTCTTAGGATCCAAGTTTCCTGTTGGTTCATCCGCTAAAATCACTGGTGCTTCCGATACAAGGCTACGAGCAATGGCAACACGTTGTTGTTGTCCACCTGATAATTGGAGAACATTCCTCTTGATTTGACTTTCATCTAAACCAAGTTCAAGAAGAGTATCCTTGCTAGCTTTTTTATTAACCAAGCGGATATTTTCCAATGGAGAAAGATAATCAATCAAGTTATAGTTTTGGAAAACCAAAGAAATATGATGCATTCGGTGATAAGAATAACCTTGTTCACGAATATCCTTGCCTTCGAATAGGATAGCACCTTCGACTGGGCTATCAAGTCCTGCTAATAGAGATAAGAGTGTTGACTTCCCAGCTCCTGATTCTCCGATAATACTATAAAACTTGCCAGGTTCAAAATCGTAATTGATTTTATACAATACTGCTTCTGCAGTGTTTTTGTAACGATAAGTAAGATCTTGTAATTGTAGTAAAGTCATGATTTCTCCTTTATTAACTGATAGATGATAAAATTTCTTTCGGTGATTTTCTAAATAAAAATAGGAAACAAAGTGCAACTGACAAGCAGCTGATGATAAGTAGGAAGATATAAGATTCTCCAAATGATAGAAGATTTGTTGAAAGGTTCGTTGCTTTTGCTAGCGTATCTTGTAGTGCAGCTTGGTCGCCGCTTGCTAGTACAGTCTTCAAGAGATAGGAAGTAATGGCATTCCCAGCTACAAATGCCGGCAAAATAGATGCCAATGAAACTATGATGACTTCTAGGCAGAATTGGCTAAAGATTGCTCCTTTTCCCTTCCCTAGTGCCAATAAAATACCAACCTCGTAGACTCGCTCTCGTAACCAAAGAGATAAGACCAAGATCAGCGCTCCTACACCAGCAATCATAATGCCATAGAGGAAAATCTGTAGGAAGGTTTGGAAGGTCGAAACTGAATCCTTGATTTGTTCAAAAGCCTTATTTTCCTTCTCGACTTGGAAACCTTTAGTTTCCAGGGATAACTTTTCAACTTCTTGAATGATACTATCCATATCTTTTGGATTTTCTATATAAAAACGAGCGGCGCTAACTTGAGCTTCCTTATTTCCAAGAAGAGTTTGGCTACTTTCGAAGTCTGTATAGACCGTGTTTTCACTAAAATCTGAGCTAAGACCAGTGAATTTTTCTTGCTTCTTACCTGAGAAAATACCTACGATTTCATAGTCTAGCCTTTGTCCACTATTTCCTTCAACTTGACCAGGATTTAAGCTAATCTTATCTCCTACTTTTAGATTGTTTTTATTTGCTAAATCTTCATGGATTAAGATTTTTTTGCTATCTCCTTTTTGGATATGTCTTCCTTCTTTAAGGGTAAAAGCAGAGCTAGTAAAGGAGACATCCTTAGAGGAATCTTCTAAAGCTATCAAACTGATGAGATTTTTTTCAGCCTCTGTCAAATCATCCCTTTGAATACTTTGTTCTCCAGTAACCACTTCTTTGTCAGTTAACTTAGCTATTGTTTCTAGCTCAGGTGAAATATTCTCAAGACCCTTTATCTTTTTAAGCTCATCTAGTTGGGACAGTTGAAAGGTCTGATCTGCTTCTATTCTTTTAATAGAAAAAGACGTATTCAATGAGCGAAAGAGATTATTTTCTACTGTTTTGTTGGACTTCATAAGCGTCAAACAAGCTGAAATTCCTGCCAATAAAACAAATAGAATCAAGAATAATATGAGACTTCTCAGTCGTTTTCTGCTGACGTAAGCCCAAGCTCTTTGAGTGGGATTCATATAGCACCTCCATATTTGTAAAACCATTATAATATTCAAATATGAAATGTTTATGAAATAAGAAAAATTTTTGAAATAAAATAAGCCAGTATTTCTACTGACTTTATATTTATAAATCCCCCAGATTAAAACAGAGAAAATGCAGCAACTAAACCAGACAGGATGTTAGCTAGTGCATGTATGATCCAACTTGTTAAAATGGAGCCTCCAGCTTTCTTTTCATTAACAAAACCAAGATAAGCTGCTATTGCTCCAGTAAAAAATATAATGAAAAAAGTGACTTCTAAACTTACTACTGAAGCAAATAATACTCCATGAAGCAATCCAAAAGCGATAGCCTGTATCGTATTTGCAAAGACAAACGGCATGTGATTTGCCATTCGTTTCAGTAGAAATCCTCTAAATAGCAGTTCCTCTGGCAAAGATGTTTGCAAAATACTGTAAATTAGAATACTTGGTAAAGCCTTATAGCCCATACCAGAAAAAGCCGAAGTAGCCGTTTCTATACTACGTGTTAGAGGAAAGGTAAACATATAAAAAATAGTAAACAAGAGAAATCCACCAATTATCCATGAGATCAGATCAGAATCTTTAACCCTTTTAATAGATTTTAAACCAATCCATTCTATAAATGGGACTTTCCCCCTCATAGTCAGAAACCACCAGATAGAAGGTAGTAAAATAATAAAGAGAATTTGAATAAAGGCACTTATGATTCGTTGAAGTTCATTAACCATCGAAATCCCCCTTTACATTTTTGAAAAACTTATTTTAAATACTATATGACTATCTACCCCTCCTTTCCTAACTTTTATATCCGTTTTAACTAAACCTATTAGTATCTATTACTCGATTATCTTCATAAAAGACTTTTTGTAGTTACTTTATATATATTATAACACTTTTTAAATTGAAAGAAAAAACTACAAGAAAAAGGTATTCTTCTCCTGTAGGTTTATTGCTATGCATTCCAACAAAAAAGAGCTAGCCCAAGCTAACTCACTACTATGCGGAGAGAGGGACTTGAACCCTCACGACCTAAAGCGGTCACAGGATCCTTAGTCCTGCGCGTCTGCCAATTCCGCCATCCCCGCGTCGATTACTTTACTAGTATATCAACTTTCACAAACTTTGTCAACACTTTTTTCAGATTTTTTTCAGTTTTTTTGAATACATTATTCTTTGATTTCAACTAGATTTTCATCAAGAAGTTTCGCTCCTAATGTATTCTTAAAATGTCTAAGAGCAAACTGATGGTTTTCAGGCCAAATGGATGCGACTGCTGGCTTGACAACTTCTATCTGATACCCAAGATTATAGGCATCGATAGCCGTATGCAAGACACAAATATCTGTAAGAACACCTGTTAAGATAACTGTATCCACGCGACGCTCTCTCAGACGGATATCTAAATCTGTGCCAGAAAAAGCCGAATAGTGACGTTTGTCCATCCAGAAAACACGACTATCCTGGGCCTGTTCCTGATAAAATTCAGCTAACTTACCATATAGATTACGCCCGCTAGTCCCAATCAGATTATGAGGGGGAAATAGTTTACTTTCTGGATGAAAGACATCATTTTCCTCATGAGCATCAATGGTAAAGAAAATATAATCTCCACGGTCAAATGCTAATCTAGTTACCTGATTGATTGCTTCTGATATTACTTGAGCAGGAGCTCCTGCTGTCAATTTTCCATGATCCGCTACAAAATCTTCTGTATAGTCAATAGAAATTAAAGCCTTAGCCATTAATAGTCCCTCTTTTTCACTTCTTCAAAAATATCTGGGATTAAAACTTTTAGATAAGTTCCCTTCATACCCAGTGAACGACTTTCGATAATGCCTGCAGATTCGAGTTTACGAAGAGCATTGACAATCACTGAACGAGTAATACCGATGCGATCTGCGATAACTGAAGCTGTCAATTGTCCTTCTTTGCCATCTAGTTCTGCCAAAATTGCAGAGACTGCACGCAATTCAGAATATGATAGTGTATTGACCGCCATAGTCACTGCTGTGCGACGGCGGATATTTTTCTCATCTTCTTCACGTTGGAAATTCAAAAGCTGAATACCAACCACCGTGCTGGCAATCTCAACAAGAATCAAATCCTCATCTTCGAATTTCTTGTCATTTCGCCAAATAATCAAAGAACCCAATCGAATCCCAGAAACGTGGATTGGAGCAATAGTTGTTAAACCATCTGGGAAGTCTGAGCGACTTTCAGTTGGGAAAATAGTCAAATCATGTTCCACAGGGAGGTTGGCCTCCGTATCGTAGATCATATTTGCCCCTTGGATATAGTCCTCAGGGAAAATCTTTGTTTGGAAGAACTGCTCTACACGATCGGTGTTTGTCTTATAGCGCATAAAGTAGCCCAACAAACGCCCCTTGCTATTGACGATACAAGCATTGCAGTCGATGATATCGGCTAATTGACGTGTAATGGCATTATAGGGAAGTTCATCCTGTAGTTGCTCCTCCGAACGCTTTAAGATAGATGTGATTTTTCTCGTTTTTTCTAATAAATGTGCCATTTTTCACCTCGTATTTAATCGCTTCCATTATATCACAAAACTGTCTTTATTTCAATAATTATCTGAAAATTGCTTATTGCATTGCAATTCTCTTACATTTGCAATTTTTTATATTTTTTTCAATTTTCTTGTTGACAGGTCCCTCGTTTTTTGATAATATAATATCACAAGATAACAAATATATAAATATCACTTCTAGTATTGATTTTTACGTAACTCTCGGTCTCCTTATATATAAAAGCGATCCACCTCAGTGAACCGCTTTTTTTATTATTTATCACCCTTGTTACGAATAACGAAGCCTGTTTTCTTTTCGCTAGATATTGTGCGAGGTTTTTTGTTGTCCTTACGGTAACGTTTTTCCTTATCAAAGCGGTCGTTTTTGCGACTGCCTTTTTTGAAATCATCCCGACGTTCACCACGACGATTGTCACGACGGCGTTCACGATCACGACGGTCATCTCCACGACGACCTCCTCGACCATCCTTGCCTTTACCACCAAAGCCATTACCTGATGGTTTAAACGGCAGTGGTTTTTCACGTGCAATCTCAACTTCTGGAAGACTGTCTGGATCCTGAACTGTTAAGCTAAGAATGTACATAGCCAATTCTTCAGGACTGAATTCAGCTGCTAATTTACGGGCATCTTTGCTAAATTTCTCGAAGTTTCCACGAATAGCTTCATCAGCAAAATCACGTTCAATTTTCTTGAGAGCAACTTGTTTCTTCGCTTGGAAGGCTTCTTCTGCACTTGCAGGTTTGAGACCTTTCATGCGTTTCTTAGTCAAGTTTTCGATGATTTGGAGATAGCCCATCTCATTAGGTGAAACGAAGGTAATAGACTGACCCGACTTACCTGCACGACCTGTACGGCCAATACGGTGAACATAGCTCTCAGGATCTTGAGGAATATCATAGTTGTAGACATGGGTCACACCTGAGATATCTAAACCACGAGCCGCAACGTCAGTTGCTACGAGGACATCAAGGTTGCCATTCTTAAAATCACGAAGGACACGAAGGCGTTTGTTTTGGTCCAAATCTCCATGAATCCCTTCTGCACGGAAACCACGGATTTTAAGTCCACGAGTTAACTCATCTACACGACGTTTGGTACGACCGAAAACGATAGACAATTCTGGTTGTTCAACATCCATAAGACGAGTCATGGTATCAAATTTTTCTTGTTCCTTAACGCGGATATAGTACTGGTCTACCAGTTCTGTTGTTAATTCTTTAGCAGCAATCTTCACATGCTCAGGTTCATTCATAAACTGAACCCCGATACGTTTGATGGCATCTGGCATAGTTGCTGAAAAGAGTAAGGTTTGACGATTTTCTGGGACACGAGAGATAATGGCTTCAATATCCTCAAGGAAGCCCATATTGAGCATTTCATCTGCTTCGTCAAGGATGAGAGTTTCAATATCTTGCAATTTCAAGGCTTTGCGTTTGATCAAGTCTAGGAGACGACCAGGCGTTCCAACTACGATATGAGCTCCTGATTTAAGTGCCTTGATTTGCTTTTCGATACTTGAACCACCATAAACAGAACGGACTTTTACACCCTTGCTTCGACCAAAGCGGAAAAGCTCCTCTTGGCTTTGAACTGCAAGTTCACGAGTTGGTGCAATGACCAAGGCTTGGATAGTTGCTTCTTCTGTACGAATTTTTTCAAGGGTTGGTAAGCCAAAGGCTGCTGTTTTCCCTGTACCAGTCTGTGCTTGACCGATAACATCTTTTCCTTCAAGAGCCAAAGGAATAGTTTGCTCTTGGATAGGACTTGCTTCTACAAATCCTGCTTTATCAACTTCTGCCAAAAGGTCAGCAGACAAGTTAAATTCACTAAATTTCACGTTTTTCTTCTTTCTAAAGGTGGTGCGAAGCCACCCTATAGCGCTTAGTTTATACTTTTCTTTTCATGACGGTTTTTCATATCTTCTATGAAAGATCGTGTTGCTTCTTTTCCACAAAAGAAAAGTACTGCTTTCTTTGCAACTTATCTAGTATAACACAAGAAATGGTTAAAAGATAGTCAGACCATCTGATTAAATCATGTAAACGATTTTCTTTCGATTTTCTTTCGATTTTCCATCGATTTGCTTCACTCAAAAAGTATTTGTTAGAGCATTCAGTTCCTGAAACTATTTTCCGTAGCAGATTTGTGCAAAAGTCTTTTTCTTGTGCTAGAATGAAAATCGAACAGGAGGATTTAAAAATGTTAACATACGATTTAATTGTTATTGGATTTGGTAAGGCAGGTAAAACTCTTGCTGCCAAACTAGCTTCAGCTGGTAAAAAAGTTGCCCTTATCGAACGCAGCAAAGCAATGTACGGTGGAACTTGTATCAACATCGGTTGTATTCCAACTAAAACCTTGTTAGTTGCTGCAGAAAAGGACTTGTCATTTGACGAAGTCATGGCAACAAAAAATACAATTACGAGCCGTCTCAATGGTAAAAACTATGCTACGATCGCTGGTACTGGAGTTGATATCATTGATGCCGAAGCCCACTTCGTTTCAAACAAGGTAATCGAAATTCAAGCTGGCGATGAAAAACAAGAACTAACTGCTGAAACAATCGTCATCAACACTGGTGCTGTTTCAAACGTATTGCCAATTCCAGGTCTTGCGACTAGCAAGAATGTCTTTGACTCAACAGGCATCCAAAACTTGGAACAATTACCAGAAAAACTCGGAATTCTTGGTGGTGGAAACATTGGTCTTGAATTTGCTGGTCTTTACAACAAACTCGGAAGCAAGGTAACAGTCTTGGATGCTCTAGATACTTTCCTACCTCGTGCAGAACCTTCCATCGCAGCTCTTGCTAAACAATACATGGAAGAAGACGGCATCGAATTGCTTCAAAACATCCATACTACTGAAATCAAAAACGATGGTGACCAAGTTCTTGTTGTGACTGAAAATGAAACCTATCGTTTCGATGCCCTTCTCTATGCAACAGGACGTAAACCAAATGTTGAACCACTTCAACTTGAAAATACAGATATTGAACTTACTGAACGTGGCGCTATCAAGGTCGACAAAAACTGTCAAACAAATGTTCCTGGTGTCTTTGCAGTTGGAGATGTCAACGGTGGCCTTCAATTCACTTACATTTCACTTGATGACTTCCGTGTTGTCTACAGCTACCTTGCTGGTGATGGCAGCTACACACTTGAAGACCGTCTCAATGTGCCAAACACCATGTTTATTACACCTGCACTTTCACAAGTTGGTTTGACTGAAAGCCAAGCAGCTGATTTGAAACTTCCATACACTATCAAGGAAATCCCTGTTGCAGCAATGCCTCGTGGTCATGTAAATGGTGACCTTCGTGGAGCCTTCAAAGCTGTTATCAATACTGAAACTAAAGAAATTCTCGGAGCAAGCATCTTTTCAGAAGGATCACAAGAAATCATCAACATTATTACTGTTGCTATGGACAACAATATTCCTTACACCTACTTCACAAAACAAATCTTCACTCACCCAACCTTGGCTGAGAACTTGAATGACTTGTTTGCGATTTAACCTAAGATACACTTATGAAAAAACAACCTCCTTAGGGTTGTTTTTTTATCCAAAATCTCAAATCTATCTTTTCAAGCTTTTATGATAT
Organism: Streptococcus infantis; assembly: GCF_047460875.1. Classification (GTDB taxonomy): domain Bacteria; phylum Bacillota; class Bacilli; order Lactobacillales; family Streptococcaceae; genus Streptococcus; species Streptococcus infantis_AA. The sequence continues at coordinate 98,708 of NZ_JASHFI010000002.1, forward strand.
AATAGAAACATGAAATTAAAAACTACTTTGGGCCTTCTTGCTGGGCGTTCTTCTCACTTTATTTTGAGCCGTCTTGGCCGTGGAAGTACGCTCCCTGGAAAACTCGCCCTTCAATTTGATAAAGATATTCTACAACATTTAGCGAAGAACTACGAGATTGTTGTGGTAACTGGTACCAATGGAAAAACCTTGACGACCGCTCTCACTGTCGGTATCCTAAAGGAAATTTATGGTCAAGTGTTAACTAATCCTAGTGGTGCCAACATGATAACAGGAATCACGACTACTTTCTTGACTGCAAAATCTTCAAAAACTGGAAAAAATATTGCAGTTCTTGAAATCGACGAAGCTAGTCTCTCACATATCTGTGACTATATCCAGCCTAGTCTTTTCGTTATCACTAATATCTTCCGCGATCAGATGGACCGATACGGTGAAATCTATACGACCTACAAGATGATTTTGGACGCTATTCGAAAAGTTCCTACTGCTACTGTTCTGCTGAACGGTGATAGTCCGCTTTTCTACAAGCCTGCAATTTCAAATCCTGTTCAGTATTTTGGTTTTGATCTAGAAAAAGGTCCAGCGCAACTTGCTCACTACAATACTGAAGGTATTCTCTGCCCTGAATGTCAAAGTATTTTAAAATATGAGCTAAATACATATGCTAACTTGGGAGCTTATATCTGTGAAAATTGTGGATGTAAACGACCTGACTTGGACTACCGTTTGACAGAATTGGTTGAGTTAACAAACAATCGCTCTCGCTTTGTCATCGACGGCCAAGAATACGGTATTCAAATTGGCGGACTCTACAATATCTACAATGCTCTGGCTGCTGTCGCTATTGCCCGCTTCCTCGGAGCTGAGCCACAACTAATCAAGCAAGGATTTGACAAGAGTCGAGCTGTTTTTGGACGACAAGAAACCTTCCATATCGGTGACAAGGAATGCACACTGGTTCTTATTAAAAATCCTGTTGGTGCTACCCAGGCCATCGAAATGATCAAACTAGCTCCTTACCCATTTAGTCTATCTGTTCTCCTCAATGCCAACTATGCGGACGGGATTGATACCAGCTGGATTTGGGATGCTGACTTTGAGCAAATTACTGATATGGACATTCCTGAAATCAATGCGGGTGGAGTTCGTCATTCTGAAATTGCTCGTCGTCTACGTGTTACTGGCTATCCAGCTGACAAGATCACTGAAACAAGTAGCCTGGAACAAGTTCTCAAAACAATTGAAGCTCAAGACTGCAAGCATGCCTATATCCTTGCGACTTATACGGCTATGCTAGAATTCCGAGAATTACTAGCAAATCGTCAGATTGTTAGAAAGGAGATGAACTAATGGTTTATACTTCACTTTCCTCAAAAGACGGCAATTATCCTTACCAACTAAATATCGCCCACCTCTATGGGAATCTCATGAACACCTACGGAGATAATGGAAACATCCTCATGCTCAAGTACGTGGCTGAAAAGCTGGGTGCACATGTAACAGTTGATATCGTTTCGCTTCATGATGATTTCGATGAAAATCATTACGATATCGCCTTTTTCGGTGGTGGCCAAGACTTTGAACAAAGTATCATTGCTGGTGATTTGCCTGCCAAAAAAGAAAGTATCGAAAACTTTATCCAAAATGATGGTGTCGTTCTTGCTATTTGTGGTGGCTTCCAGCTATTAGGCCAATACTATATTGAAGCTTCTGGAAGACGCATAGAAGGTCTAGGTGTCATGGGACACTATACACTCAACCAAACCAACAACCGATTCATTGGTGACATTAAGATTCATAATGAAGAGTTTAATGAAACTTATTATGGCTTTGAAAACCACCAAGGCCGCACCTTCCTCTCAGATGACCAAAAACCATTGGGGCAGGTTGTTTACGGAAATGGCAACAACGAAGAAAAGGTCGGTGAAGGTGTTCACTATAAAAATGTTTTCGGTTCTTATTTCCACGGGCCTATCTTATCTCGTAATGCCAACCTAGCCTATCGCTTGGTCACTACTGCTCTTAAGAAAAAATATGGTCAGGACATTGTTCTACCAACTTACGAGGATATTCTCAGCCAAGAAGTTGCTGAAGAATACAGCGATGTTAAGAGTAAAGCAGATTTTAACTAATATTTAGATTCCAACTTGCTTCGGCTGTTGGAATTTTTTTAGATTCTTTTCCCCTTCTCCCTTGCATTTTCTACTAATTTTTGCAAAAATAGAGGGGTAGAAAGAAGGTAGCATATGTCTAAATTACAACAAATCTTAACTTATCTTGAATCAGAAAAGCTAGACGTCGCTGTCGTATCTGACCCCGTCACAATCAATTACCTCACTGGCTTTTACAGTGATCCACACGAACGCCAGATGTTCCTCTTTGTCCTTGCTGACCAGGAACCATTACTCTTTGTTCCAGCACTTGAGGTTGAGCGTGCAACAAGCACTGTCTCATTTCCAGTCGTTGGCTATGTGGACTCTGAAAATCCTTGGAAGAAAATCCAAAATGCCTTGCCACAGATTAATTTCAAACGTGTAGCAGTTGAGTTTGATAACCTCATCTTGACCAAATATCACGGTTTGAAAACTGTCTTTGAAACTGCTGAGTTTGAAAACTTGACTCCATTGATCCAACGTATGCGCCTCATCAAATCAGCTGATGAAGTGCAAAAAATGATGGTTGCTGGTGTCTATGCAGACAAGTCGGTCAAAGTTGGTTTTGACAATATCTCTCTTGACAATACCGAAACAGATATCATTGCACAAATCGACTTCGCCATGAAACGTGAAGGCTATGAAATGAGCTTTGATACTATGGTCTTAACTGGCGACAACGCTGCAAATCCACACGGTATCCCTGGAGCCAACAAGGTTGAAAACAATGCCCTTCTTCTTTTTGACCTTGGTGTGATGGTCAATGGTTATGCATCAGATATGACTCGTACAGTCGCTGTTGGGAAACCAGACCAATTTAAAAAGGATATTTACAACTTGACTCTGGAAGCCCAACAAGCTGCCCTTGACTTTATCAAACCTGGTGTGACGGCTCATGAAGTAGACCGCGCAGCTCGTGAAGTGATTGAAAAAGCTGGCTACGGTGAGTACTTCAACCACCGTCTCGGTCATGGTATCGGTATGGATGTACACGAATTCCCTTCAATCATGGAAGGAAATGACATGGTTATCGAAGAAGGCATGTGCTTCTCAGTTGAGCCTGGTATCTACATCCCTGGTAAAGTCGGTGTCCGTATCGAAGACTGCGGTGTTGTAACTAAGGATGGCTTCGATCTCTTTACAAGTACCAGCAAAGATTTGCTTTATTTTGATTAAAAAGTATATTACAAAAAATAAGATGGAAAAGCTTAACTTTCCATCTTATTTTTTGATTTGATAATAAATTTTATCAGCTATATAACCTTTTCGTTCAACTGCATTTGGAATCGTCTTCCAAAAAATCATACCAGCCTTTTCCATCACACGACCAGAGGCAGGATTTAAACTTGCATAGCAGGCATTAACCTCTTCAAATCCAATCTCATCCAGACAGAATGATAAAACTGCCTTCAAGGCTTCTGTCATGAGTCCTCGTCCCCAGTAGTCCATCCCTAAGATATATCCAATCTCACAGCTAGAGTTTTCTTCATCCACACTGACCAGACTAATATCTCCAATTACATAGTCTGGATTTTCTTTGAGACAAATGGCCCATTTGTAGTAATTTGGATTGTCATAGGTTGCTACCCAATTGCCAATAGAGTTTAGAGTCTGTTCGACATTCAGGTGTGGATCCCAAGTCACATAGGTCAGATTTTCTAAGCGTGAAGCCCAATTATCAAACATGGCTTGAGCATCAGTTTCCACAAATCTCCTCAAAATCAAACGTTCTGTCTCAATAGTTTGTGTACCAAGTGCTTTCATAATCGTAACTCGCTTTCTATTTGAATGCCCAAGCTAAAAAGGTCAATTGGACTCAAAATCCGTATCTTGACCAGGTTAATAAAGAGGTGCTAAATTATGAAAAAAGTCCCATTGTTAGTCTAAGCTGTTAGTATTTTTAAAAAGACAAGGTGTTTTATCTTTGTCTTTTTCGTTTTAGTATTGCTTTTGTTTCAATGTCAATAAGTGTGTTCTTTTTGAATCAGTAACTATTCCAATTTATCTATCTCGAAATATATAAAATCCCTTTGTAATACTATAAAAAATAACTAACAAAGAAATAACTATAAGACTCGGTTGCCAAAAACCCGATATATCTACTACACTTTGGCCTAAAAGTTGGCCAATAAAGCTAACTAAAATTAAAATAATTAAATTGAAAATTACTGATACTAATAAAATTAGCACCGAATGTATTATTGCCTCGCCTATACGTATTTTAAAAAGTTGTAATCTTGACACTCCTAGTGTCTTTAACTGTTTAATGTCTTCAATATCTTTATTTGAAGATAAAATTGTAAGAGAAATAGAACTAGTAATAATCAGAATAATTGGAGCAGACAGATAAGCAATAAAGGAAGCTCTTGCTTCGAGTACACCGTTTGCTGTATTCATGAATGAATACATATTTTGGGTGTAAAGAATAAACCCAGAAATAAGAGTTACTCCCATGCTCATTGAAGTTTGTATACTTTTCAAATAGCTAGGATTGGATAGTAGATTCCAAAAGCCTGTATTGATTACATAATTTTCAGTTGGAAATATCCTCATTAAAAATTTTATTAGAAACATTTGAATTGATGGAGATAGTGATTGAATAATAAGGATGTGAATAATTAATAAAAATAATATTATGCTTGACTGTGTTGAAATTATTTCTTTATTACTGCTAAAACCTGCTGAAACAATAAAACATATACATAGTAACCATAGGATTAAACGAACAGAGATGTTAATAAAACCAGTTACTGTAACTTTTCTTTTTTTCTTTTTTGGTTTTAATATTGATGATATTTTAAGTATTCGACTTGAATAAAAGTAAGCTCCTATCCCGACAATTGTTGGGACTATAAAAACACTCAATAAAATTGATTGAATGTTGGCTGTAATAACTAGATCAGGTAACTCATCTCTTCCTAATAAATTTTGTAAAAATTTGTAGTAACTATCTGCCATGATAAATGAAAGTATTGTACCAATACTACTAACAATCACTGCCATTAAATAAAACTGTCCAGATACTAATAAAGATAGCTGAGTTCTGCTTGCGCCTAAGATAGCCCATAATTGGTAATCCTTTTTAAAGATATCTATTAGCAGTCTTATATTATTTGAAATAAGGAAAAATAGAGTAGTCCCGCCAAAAACTATTAGCATTTGAAAAAGTTGTGAAGTGTTAATGTTAGCAGTCTTGATTGAACTAGCAATACCAAATAAAGATGTTCCAACAATTAGGCTAGATACAAATAGTAATGGTATTGTTCCTAACCATTGTCTTTTTGAGTACTGAAATTGGTAAATGATTAATTTTAGCATAATAAATCCTCCTCAAATTAATCTTTACTACTTTCAAGTGCTTGGTAGAGCTCATCAGCTGAAGGTTTAATAATTTGTCGAGATATTTTTCCGTCTTTTAAAATGAGTGCTCTGTCAGTTTTTGAAGCCAACTCAATATCATGGGTGACCATAAGAACACATTTTCCTTGACTCGCTAAATTACGAAGTGTTTCCAATATAAGTTTTCTTGAGACGCTGTCCAGAGCTCCTGTTGGCTCATCAGCAAAAATAATTTTACTATCAGCTATTATTGCACGAGTAATAGCCACTTTTTGCTGTTCTCCACCTGATAAGGTAGCAACTAATGATGATAGTTCTGCTTTAAAATTCAAACTATCCAACATTTTTTTTACTTTATTACTATCAACACTCTTTCCTGAGAGTCTCAGAGGAAGTGTAACATTTTCTAGTACAGGTAGAGCGGGTACCAGATTATAGTTTTGAAAAATAATTGCAATATCTTGCCTTCTAAATTTAGCAAGCTTCCCTTCTTTTAAGGTATATGGATTTATACCATTGATAACAACTTCACCACTTGTTGGTTCAGATAAACTTGATAAGCAACTTAGCAAAGTAGACTTTCCAGAACCACTGACACCAAGTATTGATACAAATTCCCCATAATTGACAGATAAAGAAACATCTTTCAAAATAGAGACAGTTTTGTCTTGCCCTAACAAAAATTCTTTTGAAAGGTTTGAGACTTTAACAGCTACATTATTAACCATAATAAATCCTCCTGATTCCAGTGTCATCTTTGATTTTATTATATAAATTGGAATTCTATTAATATCAAGTAAGTAACTTATGAAACGAATTTTTAATGGATAAAATTTCTTTTTTATCTGGAACTCGAATAAAGGTCTTTAGCGAACTAAGGATTTTTTCTATTACTATAATAGTATCATAAACGAGGCTTAATTGAAAGCGTAATCATAACTCTATTAAGAGGTACAGCTATTCTATACAAAATTTAAACATAAAACTTAGGTATACTTAATAAATGAGAATTAAAGTTAGCTATAACGAAGATAGTAGCATATGTAAAAACTTTTTGATACAACAGAGTTACCAAAAAGTTACAAAAATTTGAAAAATGAGTCTATTTTGCAAGATTCAAAAGTCCTAAAACGCTATTAAATCAAGGTTATAAGAGTTAAAAAATGTATTCATAGAACTCTTCCTCGTTTTCCTGTTTCAAGACTCAGCCAAAAAAGGTCCTCCGGACCTTCCTCGCTTTTCTATTTTCAGGCTCGGGCTAAAAAGGTCCCCCGGACCTTTTTACTCCCAAAACGTATCAAACACGGTGATTGGTAAGTGGCGTTTGTGTTGGCCTTTGTGCCACCATTTTTCAATGGTTGCTTGGGCTTCTGGGCTGATTTGTTTACCTTCCAGGTAGTCATCAATCTCTGCGTAGGTTACACCGAGTGCAACTTCATCTGCCAATCCTGGTTTCTCTTCTTCTAGATCGGCAATCGGTACTTTTTCATAGAGTGCAGGATCGGCTCCGAGCTCCTTCAATAGTTGTTTTCCTTGACGTTTATTGAGGCGATAGAGAGGAAGAATATCTGCACCGCCGTCACCAAACTTGGTAAAGAAACCTGTGACATTTTCTGCAGCATGGTCAGTACCAATAACTGCTCCACTATGAGCTCCTGCGAGTGCATATTGGGCAATCATCCGGCTTCTAGCCTTAATATTCCCTTTATTAAAGTCTGACATTGGACTACCAGTAGCCTCTACTGCCGCTGCCATTGCATCTACAGAATCCTTGATATTAACGACCAAGCTCACATCTGGTCGGATAAAAGCTAATGCCTTTTGGGCATCATCCTCATCTGCTTGAATGCCATAAGGTAGGCGAACTGCGATAAATTTATAAGAATCATCGCCTGTTTCTGCTCGCATTTCTTCCATGGCTAGTTGAGCCAAGCGTCCTGCTAAGGTCGAGTCTTGACCTCCAGAAATGCCCAATACAAAAGTTTTTAAGAAGGGATGCTTCTTTAAATATCGTTTTAAAAAGTCAATCGAACGACGGATTTCTTCTTGGGCATCAATGATTGGTTTGACACCTAGTTGTTGGATAATGGTCTCTTGCAAACTCATTCTTCTTCTCCTTCGCCTAGGGCTTCCTTACGCATCTTATCAATCAAGTCCATCTTGTCTTGCCATACATCACGAGCCAAGTCCACAGGATAATGTTGTGGATTGAGTACACGTTTGTATTCATCCCAGAGCTTATCAAATTCCTTACGAGCATAGGCTTGGATTTCAGGTAGACTTGGTAAATCATAGACTAGCTTACCTTCCTTGAAAATGTCAATCAAGAGAGGAACAGCATCAAAATTACGGACAGTTTTCTTGATGTAAGTATAGGTTGGATGGAACATCTTGATTTCAGTCATGCTAGCAACATCGACACCATCATAGGTAATGTAGTCACCTTCAGACTTGCCTTTTTCACGACTAGTGATGCGCCAAACTTGTTTCTTACCTGGTGTTGAAACTTTCTCTGCATTATTTGAAAGTTTAATGGTATTGCGCATATGACCATTCTCGTCTTCAATAGCAACAACCTTGTAAACTGCTCCAAGTGCTGGTTGGTCATAAGCAGTGATGAGTTTAGTACCTACACCCCAGACATCAATCTTAGCTTTTTGCATCTTGAGGTTAAGGATGGTATTTTCATCAAGGTCATTGGATGCATAAATCTTAGCATCAGTAAACCCTGCCTCGTCCAGTTGTTGACGAACTTTTTTAGAAATATAGGCGATATCACCAGAGTCAATACGAACACCCTTAAAGTTAATCTTGTCACCAAGTTCACGCGCAACCTGAATCGCTGCTGGAACACCGATACGAAGAGTATCGTAGGTATCCACTAGGAAGACACAGTTTTTGTGAGTTGAGGCATAAGCCTTGAAAGCATGGTAATCATTGCCATAGACTTGTACCAAGGCATGAGCATGAGTCCCTAAAACCGGAATTCCAAAGAGCTTCCCAGCACGTACATTACTAGTCCCATTGGCACCACCAATGACAGCGGCACGAGTTCCCCAGATAGCTGCATCCATCTCTTGCGCACGACGTGTACCAAACTCCATCAAAGGTTCATCTTCAATGACTGAACGAATACGAGCAGCCTTGGTCGCAATCAAGGTTTGAAAGTTGACGATATTTAAAAGTGCTGTTTCAACCAACTGACACTGCGCCAAAGGGCCTTCCACTTGAACAATCGGTTCATTGGCAAATACCAAGTCCCCTTCCTGAGCAGAACGTACAGTCAATTCCAACTTGAGATTACGGAGATATTCCAAGAAGGCCCCATGATAGCCAAGTGATTCCAAATAAGCTATATCGCTATCTGAGAAACGCAAGTTTTCAAGGTATTTCACAATTCGTTCCAAACCTGCAAAAACAGCATAACCATTTTTAAACGGTTGTTGGCGGAAATAAACTTCAAAAACTGCTTTCTTGTTATGAATTCCTTGGTCGAAGTAAACCTGCATCATGTTAATCTGATACAAATCTGTGTGCAATGTTAAACTGTCATCTGGGTACATATACTGTCCTTCTTCCTTATTTGTAAAAAGAAGAAAATATTTCTTCTTTTCTCATAAATTAGTACTATTATAACACATTTTACCAAGATGGAGAAAAAGCTAACAAGCTATTCCATACTCTCAAGTTCATCCATATCTTGCTCAAACTTTTTCTGAGCCCATTCACCATAGCTTTTCAAGCCTAAATTTCCAATGAAGACCCAAGGAAGATAAAAGATATAAGTAAATACCCATGCATAAATGTACTTAATATGTAGAGGGTTGTGCTGATAAATTTCGATATTGAACTGGTAGTTTTGTAGCATCAAGGTAGCTGTAATCACTAGAGTTAATAACAGGCATCCTAAAATTGTAAAATGAAAACGACTATAGTAGTTCACACCCAAATCTCGAGCACGACCGAAAAAGTAAAAAGTTCCAATAATGATAATGATGAGAATCATTCTCGGATTAAAAAGACTTGGTGCTAATACTGCAATCATATAAGATAAAAGCAAGAAAGCTATAGAGATATAGAAACTTTCAGCCCCAGCTTTATTGATTAATTGTTCTTCTCTTTCGTCCAGTAATTGATAATAAAATAATCTATTTTTCATCTTCTTCCTCCCAAAATAATTGATCTAGAGTTTTCCCTAAGCATCTGCAAATGGATTGGCAAAGTGAAAGCGAAGGATTGTACTTTCCAGCTTCTATCAAGCCGATAGTCTGCCTTGTAACGCCAACAGCTTCTGCCAAATCACCTTGTGTCATGTCAAGCTCCACTCGAGCTAGCTTTAATTTTAAATTCTTAGCCACTTGTTACCTCCTTTTAGATTTTAAAAAGTTGCGCTTCTTTTTTCAACTTTATTATATCATATATTTTACATTGTGCAATATATATCTGACATTTTGTAAGATTTATTTATAAAAAAACTCTCTACCACTTACATGATAGAGAGTTCTCTGTTTATTCAAATGTTTTCAAAATATCTACGACATCGCTTCTATGTTTTACTTGATAGGCTTTGATGCCTAATGTCTCAGCCATCTTAGTATTATCTTTAACATCATCCAGAAAAATACAGTTTTCAGGATTCAGATCATATTTATGGAGAATTTCTTCAAACATTTTTGGATCTGGTTTGATGGCCTTGATATCGCAAGAAAGAACGAATCCATCTAAGATTTCATTTAAAGGAGAGAGTTGTTCCTCTAATAATTCATAAAAAACTGGTGATGTATTTGACAAAACAAAAATACGATGGCCTTTTTCCTTTAAACGTACCAGGAGAGGAAAGACTTCCGTGTAAATTTCAATGTAAGAAGGCCAATTCCAGACTACTTCTTGAACCTTTTCTTGATATATGCTTCCAATCATGGAAACAACTTTCAAGACCAACTCTTCTCTGGTCAGGGTTCCGAGATCTAATCTTTCCCAAAGACCTGATTGAAAGATCGCCTTGTCCAATATCATAAAATCCTTCTCTGTTTTTACCACACCTCGTAAAATCTTATCCTTGTTCCATTCTAATAAAACATTTCCCATGTCTAGTATAATATCCATTATCCACCTCTATTGTTAATCGAATAGCAATCTTTGCTTCAATCTCTATTTTTATGTTATAAATCTTTTTGATAATAGTGCCTTTGTCCTGAGTAGGGATAGTCTTTTAAAGTAAAGACTTCCTTGTAGCCCTGCTTTTGATAAAAGGTTGGCGCTTGGAACTGATAAGTATTGACAAAAACATAGCGACAATTTTTCTTCTTAGCTTCACTTTCTGCTTGTTGCAATAGTTGGGAGCCGATTCCTTGTCCTCTGAATTCCTCTTTCACAAACAAATACTCGATTTCTAACCAATTTCCAAAAGTCTCTGCTACTAGGCCAGCCATTAGTTCCCCCTTATCATCTTCGACGTAAAGGTTAAGTGGCTCGCTTTCAGCTTTTTCTCTCTTTGAACGATTATAGGAGCGAATCAAATCGCCTATTTCTTGCGATTTCTGAGACTCTGTATTCTCTAATATAACCTGCATTCCAAACTCCTCAAAAATACTATCAACTTGATTATAGTCCTATTTATACCTACTGTCAAATTTATGGATTAGAATATTTTTGTACAAGAAAAACTCACCAACTTCCGTTGATGAGCTACTTCTTTATTTTCTAAATCTCCACTGACTATAGATCCCAAAGACGACGATCCAGATAGCTGAACCAACTGCTCCCATAAAGGTTGATTCTTGTAAAAAGAGAGTTCCAAATACAAAGACAAAAAAGAGTATCGTTATGGGATTCAGCAAGCGATATTGGGGCATGAGATAGCCATCTGCCATAAAGTCTTTTGACTTGCGATACTTAAGATGGGCCACCATAATCAAGATGTAGATGGCGATATAAACACCTGATGAAGAAGCCGTAATCAAAGCAAAGGCATCTGATACGCCAGGAAGTACATTGATGAAGGCTGCTAGACCAATCAAGACAGCCGAGGTAATAATAGCATTCTGAGGAACATTGTGACGAGACAGAGTATCAGCCTTAATGGCTTTCAAAAAGCGATTCGGCGAGTCATGAGCAATTTGGTACAAGTGTCGGCCTGTCGAGTAAAGGGTTGAATTTAAGGCTGAAGCTGCTGAAGTCAAGACAACAAAATTAATCAAGGCCGCAGCCCACTTAAGACCAGCAAGTTCAAAAACAGTCACAAAAGGTGAATCCGCAGAAGATAACTCAGCCCAAGGAATGATAGACATGATGGCTAAAAGGGCTCCTCCGTAGAAAAAGATAATTCGCAAGGGGATTTCCTTAACTGCCTTGGGCAATACTTTTCTAGGATTCTTGGTTTCAGAGGTTGTCACCCCGATAAATTCAATCATAAGATAGGCGAAGAAAACCATCTGGAAGGCCATAACAAAGTTCATTCCCCCATTTGGAAAGAGAGAAAACTGGTGACTGATATTTGAAAGGCTTGCTGATCCGTATGGTGTTTCAAAACCTGTCAAGACCATAAAAATTCCAGTTGCAATCATAGCGAGAATAGCAACGATTTTAATCATGGCAAACCAAAATTCGACTTCTCCAAAAATTTTAACCGCAATCAGATTAACTAGACCAAGGATTGTTAAAAAAACGAGCTGAATAGACCAAGATGGCCAAGATGGAAACCAAAATTGAACATAATGGGCAACAGCTGTTATCTCAGCCATTCCGATAAAAACTACTGACAACCAGTAAGACCAAACTGAGAAATAACCCCAGCCCTGTCCAAGATATCGGGTAATAAAGTTGATAAATGTATGTTGTTCTGGGTCTTGATATAACATTTCACCGATAGCCCGCATCATGAGATACATAAAACCACCAGTAATCATATAAACCAAGACGATTGAAGGACCAGTTAAGCTAATAGATCGCCCTGCTCCTAGAAAAAGTCCTGTCCCAATGGTTCCCGCAATGGCCATAACTTGAACATGGCGATTAGTCAAACCACGTTCCATTTTATTTTTATTTTTGTGCTTGTTTTCTGAATTCATATAGTCTCCTTTAGTTTTTAAAATTAAAAAAAGGAGTAATAGGAAGCGCTTTCCCTATATCTACTCCTTTTTAAAATCCTATTAAACTGTTTTTTCAACTTTTAAGATTTTAACATCGTAGCTACCAACAGGTGTTTCAATTGTAGCTGTATCGCCTGTCTTCTTACCAATCAAGGCTTGCCCGATTGGACTTTCATTTGATACTTTTCCTGCAAAGGCATCTGCACCCGCTGAACCCACGATGATGTATACTTCTTCTTCGTCCTCGCCAATTTCTTGGATAGTGACAGTTCGACCGATTGCAACTTCATCTTGAGCAACTGCATCACTGTTGACAATCTCAGCATAACGGATTTTTGTTTCCAAGCTTGAGATTTGTCCTTCAACAAAAGCCTGCTCGTCTTTCGCTGCTTCGTATTCACTGTTTTCTGACAAGTCACCATATGAACGAGCAATCTTGATGCGTTCAACAACTTCTGGACGACGAACTAGTTTCAACTCCTCTAATTCTTTTTCGAGTTTTTCCTTCTCCTCAAGGGTCATAGGGTATGTTTTTTCTGCCATTTTTCTCAACTTTCTTTTAATTAAATTTATATTTTTATAGGTAGTAAAGCAAAATTATGTGGTAAACCACATAATTTTCTTTTTATGACTTTTCGTAAGTCATGATGGTTGCTAGTGATTTCTTGAAAAATCCCTAGGTACACATTGAGCACTGAAACTTTAATTTCTGAACTCAATCTAAAATAGTTTCTAAAACTGTGTCAGTCTCAAACTTTCCGAACGCCTGAAATTTAAAAATTTCAGGCGCTTTTATCAGGTCGGAAAGGCTTAGTTTGAACTGCTTGATTGTGTCAGTTTACTGTTTACATGCTCTTCAACGTTTCGATCATGTTCTTCTCGTGTTGTCGCATAGTAAACCTTGCCATCTTGTACATTGGCAACAAAGTATAGGTTTTCACTCTTAGTTTGATTGATACTTGCTTCAATTGCATCCAGACTTGGACTATCCACTGGACCAGGCATTAGGCCAAGGTTTAGATAAACGTTATATGGTGAATTGATTGAGGTATCAATTGCTGCATCGTCTGCCAAACTAATATTTTTTCCTAGTTTCCCTTCTGCATAGAGAATAGCAATGTTACTCTGAAGTGGCATACCGATGTTGAGACGGTTATAGAAAACTCCAGCAATCTGCTTGCGGTCTTCTGTTTTTGAACCTTCTTTTTCAACAAGTGATGCAATAGTTAAGAGTTCATTCACTGTCAAGTTCTTTTCTTTGATTGCAGCATAGTGTGTTGATAAATTCTTATCCATCGCTGCTACCATTTCATCAATCAAGCTTTCAACAGTTGTGCTTTCTTTGATGGCATAAGTTGCTGGGAAAAGGTATCCTTCTAGACGGTAACGAACACCACTTTCCTTCGTTGGTAAACTTTCAAGAAGTGTTGGATACTTAGCAACTAGTTGTGAGATAAAGGTTTCATCCTGAACCTTCGCCAAGAATGCTTCCGCAGTCAATGCTTCTTTAAACTCTCCTTGAAGTTGACCAACTGTTTCTGCGATTTGATCAATTGTATAACCTTCAGGGATTGTTAAGCTTGCAAGTGAAACTTCTTGACGTTCTGGCGTTCCACCCTTTTGCAACTCTTTGATGATATCATCTGTACTCATGCTCTTTTGCAAATTATAGTAACCAGATTTTAAATCAGAATAGTTTTTATACTTAGCATAGAGGCTAAAGACCAAACCATGTTTTACCAAACCAGATTTTTCTAAAGTTTCACCAATTTCCTGAGTATTAGCACCCTCTGGAATTTGAACGGTGATGTACTCTTTAGAACTTGCATCAACAGGTTGAAGTGCAGATTCAACATATTGGTAACCAAAGAAACCACCTACACCTAGTAGAACCAATAACACAAAGAGTGTTACGAAAAATCCTTTCAAGCGTGATTTTTTCTTTTTCTTAGTTGGCTTAACTGACTCTTTACGACTTCTTCTAGGTAGATCATTTGTTGTTTCAACTGGAGCTACCGGCTCTTGAGCAGGTGTCTCCTTAGCAAAATCTGTTAGTTTTGGTTGTGGCTTAATAGACTTTCTAGTTGGACTTGGTTTTGCTTGATTGGTACGATAAGAAACTGGAATCCTTGTCAAATTAGTATTAAATTCTTTCTCCTCTTGGACTGGCTGAGCAGGGGCAAGAGGTTCAACTGGATCCACAGTAGGTACTACTGGTTCTGTAGCTACTGCAGGTTCTGTAGCTACGATTGGTTTAGTAGGGGCAACTTCTTCTGGAACTGCAATTGGTTCAACAGATTCATCCGGTCCCAAAGATGGACGTGGTGGAACTGTTGGAGCCTTAGCAAGCAGTTCATCCACAAGTGAAACTGAGTCTACCATCAAGTCTTCTACAGATGGCTCTTTCACTGGTTCTTCTGTCTTTGAAAGATTACTGAAATCTTGGAAAAAATCGTCCTTGCTACTCTCACTAGTGTCAAGTCCTTCTTCCCTTTTCAATCTTTCTAAATCTCGTAAAATTTGTTCCTTAAAACTTAATTTTTCTTCATCTCTTGAATTTTCGCTCAAAGGTATTCCCTCCTTGTTGATAATCCATAATATTATATCTTAAAAACTAAAGAAAAGCAACCATAGATGCCCTTCTAGAGCCTATTTCTTATTTTCCCAGACCATATCATACCATTCCTCACCCGCAAAAGTTGACTTGGATTTTCCTTCATTTATAAATCCATGTTTTTCATAATAGGCAATGAGGTAGTCGTGACAGGTTAGATTGATCCCTTCTCGTTCATGTTCAAGAGCAACTTCTTTCAATGCTGTCAAGAGTTTGCGACCGATTCCCAAGGCCTGAGCTTTCTTTGCAATGGATAGACAAGTCACAGAAATATAGCCACCTTTTTGATGACTATAATCTGTAATTTCTTCTGTAAAGGACTGGTCTTGTAAATATCGATGAGGCATTACCGGCCCTTCAATATAACCAAGTATCTCTCCCTCCTTTTCAGCTACTAAAAAACTGGTCTTAATTTCCTTCAGATGAGCTTCAAAAACAGATCGAGGAATAGCCTCCTCAGCAGAGAAATTTTCCAACTCAATCTCTAGGATACGATCAAGGTCTGTAAGCCTTGCTTGTCTAATAATCATCTTTCCTCCTGAAAATAGGGATTTGCCCAAAACATATGAAAATAAGTTTCACTACTAGTTGGCACATCAGCTAAACCTCGGTCAAGAAATCCATTCATCTCAAAGTAAGCCAGCAATTCATCCCTAGACAGCAAATAGAGACCTGGTCTATTTTTCTGAAAAGCATACTCCTTCATGGCTCCCAACAACAAGGTTCCAAATCCTTGTCCTTGATAATCAGGATGGACGACAAGATCCAAAATAGTGATAAAGTCACTCGTGTCAGGAATTGCTGCTTCAAAATCACTTTGGGTGAACTTTGTGAGTTCGTCACCAATGATATAACCAATGATTTCTTCATTAAGGCTGGCTAGCAGAAACGTACCCGCATGGTTGCGGATACGCTCTTTTATCATTTCTATACTAATTTCATCTTGGGAGTCGGAGTTGCTTTCTCCTATCAGCCAGATTGACTCTAAATCTGATGGCTGAACCTCCCGAATAGTGATTGAAAATTCCATAATATTCCTTATTGAACATTGCTAGTCAAGTTTGACAAGAGACGCTCAAATGAGTATTCATAAGTTTGGATGTCACCAGCTCCCATAAAGACATAGACAGCATTGTCATGGTCTAGGAGTGGAGAAACATTTTCAACTGTGATTACTTGATTTTTCTTATTAATCTTACTTGCAAGATCTTCAACCTTGACATCACCATTGTCTACTTCGCGAGCTGAACCGTAGATTTGCGCTAGGTAAACGGCATCAGCCTGATTCAAGGCTTGTGCAAAATCATCCAACAAGGCAATTGTACGAGTAAAGGTATGTGGTTGGAAAATTGCCACGATTTCTTTGCTAGGGTATTTCTGACGTGCAGCATCTAGCGTTGCAATGATTTCTGTTGGATGGTGGGCAAAGTCATCGATAATCACTGTATCATTGACAATCTTTTCTGTAAAACGACGTTTCACTCCTCCAAAAGTCTTCAAGTGTTCACGAACCAAATCCAAGTCAAATCCGGCTATGTAAAGCAATCCAATAACCGCAGTTGCATTCATGATATTGTGACGGCCAAAGGTTGGAATATGGAACTGACCTAGCTCTTGACCACGGAAGTGAACTGTGAAGGTTGAGCCAGTTGTTGCACGAAGAAGGTCACTTGCGACAAAGTCATTCCCTTCTGCTTCAAAACCATAGTAGTAAATCGGAGCATTTGCCGTAATCTTACGCAACTCAGCATCTTCCCCATAAATGAACAAGCCTTTAGTAATTTGTTTAGCATAGTCGTTGAAGGCATTGAAGACATCTTCCAAGCTCGTAAAGTAGTCTGGATGGTCAAAGTCAATATTGGTGATAATAG
Source organism: Streptococcus infantis (assembly GCF_047460875.1). Lineage (GTDB taxonomy): Bacteria > Bacillota > Bacilli > Lactobacillales > Streptococcaceae > Streptococcus > Streptococcus infantis_AA. The sequence continues at coordinate 115,779 of NZ_JASHFI010000002.1, forward strand.
AATATTCTGGATGATAAGGCATGAAGTGACGTTCGTATTCGTCAGATTCAAAGACAAAATACTTGGCATTTTCAGAACCACGACCAGTACCGTCACCAATCAAGAAACTAGTATCTGTAATATGGGACAAAACGTGAGAAAGCATCCCAGTTGTTGAAGTCTTACCGTGGGCTCCAGCAACTCCCATGCTGATGAAATCACGCATAAAGCTACCGAGAAACTCATGATAACGTTTATAGCTCAAGCCCTGTTGATCTGCATAGGCAATTTCAACGTTATTATCTGGACGGAAGGCATTCCCAGCGATAATCTCCATATCCCCTTGCAAGTTCTTTTCATCAAAAGGTAAGATTTTGATACCTGCTTGCTCTAGTCCACGTTGGGTAAAGTAGTACTTCTCAACATCAGAACCTTGAACTTTATGCCCCATTTGATGCAACATCAAGGCCAAAGCACTCATCCCTGATCCTTTAATTCCGATAAAATGATAGGTTTTTGCCATTTTCTTCCCCTCTATTCACTCATTCTAGTCAAGTTGAGCTCTTGAGCTACTTGACGCTCTTGTTCTTTTTGTTTACTTTTTTTGTTATAAATTTGACTTTTCTTTAAAAAGTCATAGTTGTTTTTCTTAGGATGAGACTTTTCGATATTTGGCGCAGGACTATCCACTTGAGAAACTGTTTCTGCCAGAATATAGTGAGATTGGCTCAAGTTTTGACTGTATTTAGCAAATTCTCCCGGATTTTCCTTTTGGAAAGGTGCGGTTGGTTGATTTGCCTGTCTCACAATACTTGTCTTGGTATGACGTCTTGTATGACTCACGTCCTGGGTCAAATACTTGGCTGAACGTTTCTTTTTCAAATCCGCGCGCGCTTCTTCACGCGCTAGTTCAGCATAAGATTTTTCTACTTTTTTCTCAGCCTTCTCTACAAGGGGCTGGGCTTCCTCTTGTTTTTTCTCTTTAACAATAGGAGACCAGTCCAAGTAGTTTTTATCCTGGTAATCCCCCTTGATATTACTGATGAAATCCGACTCATCGTAAAGATTCATAACTGGCATTTCTGTCAACATGACTTCATCATCTGCCACTATTGGAAATCGTTTTTGCTTCATTTTTATTCCCTTTCAATACTCCATTATAGCGTAATGTCTTGATTTTTCAAGTCTAGGCTTATGAAATCCCTAAAATTTCTCGAATTTCAGCCAAACTCAAACTGCCTCGGGACTCTGTTCCATCCAAAACTTCTGAAACCAGATTTTTCTTTTTTTCTTGTAATTCTTGAATTTTTTCTTCTATTGTACCTCGGGTCACCAAGCGATAAACTTCTACAGCTTGCTCTTGCCCCATACGATGGGCACGCCCGATAGCCTGTGATTCAACCGCAGGATTCCACCATAAGTCTACCAGGATAACTGTATCGGCACCAGTAATATTGAGACCAACCCCACCGGCCTTTAGAGAAATTAAGAATACATCGCGCTCACCTTGATTAAAGGCTTTGGTCATCTCTTGACGATCTTGTGAAGGCGTTGAACCAGTAATTTTAAAGGATGTCAAGCCTAATTCAGGTAATTCTTGCTCAATCCGATCCAACATACCTCTAAATTGTGAAAAGATGAGTACACGATGACCTCCTTCAGCAATCTGAGTAAGCAAGTCTCGTAAACTATCCAGTTTCCCACTTTCTCCTTGGTAATCCTCCATAAAGAGTGCAGGAGTATCACAGATCTGACGAAGACGCATGAGACCCGTTAAAATTTCAACACGATTTCGTTGAAATTCCAAATCGCTTACCTGTCCCAAGTGTTCCTGCATTTGTTGCAGTTGAGCTAGATAAATAGCCTTTTGCTGATCATCAAGTTCATTTTTGTAGACTACTTCAATCAAATCAGGTAGCTCAGTCAACACATCTTCTTTCTTCCGTCGCATGACAAAAGGCTTGATAAATTGAGCGACTCTCTCAGCGGGTAGTTTCATAAAGTCTTTTTTAGTTGGCAAGAGGCCTGGTAAGACAATCTGAAAAATCGACCAAAGCTCTCCTAGGTGGTTTTCAATTGGAGTTCCTGAGAGGGCAAAAACAGATGGAACCACAAATCGTCGCAAACTTTGAGCAATCTTGGTCTGTGCATTTTTCATGACCTGAGCTTCATCTAAAAAGAGAAAATCAAAAGATAGGTCCTGATAAATATCACTGTCCTGCCGGAAAGTCGCATAACTTGTGACATAAATCTGATGATTTTCTGCCAAAATTGACTCTCGATGAGATTTTAAGCCATGCACGACCGCAACATCCAAATCTGGAGCAAACTTATGAAATTCGTCAGCCCAGTTATAGATTAAACCAGACGGAGCAAGGATTAGGACACTGGTATCTGCTTGAACTTGACCACTTAAAAAGGCAATGGTTTGCAAGGTCTTCCCAAGTCCCATATCGTCTGCTAAAATCCCACCAAAGCCATAATGGTGAAGCATCTGAAACCACTGAATTCCCCTTTTCTGATAATCCCTTAATTCTGCTTGAATATTCAATTTCTGCATCGGGAATTCTTCTGGATGTGTCAAATCATAAGCCAAATGACGGAATTCTTCCGTAAAAGAAATCTGCTCTTGATCCTTAAATAAATGCGATAAGGTATAAGCTAGAGACTTACGAGCTCGAAACGCCCCATCTTTCAAATCTTCTATTCCCAGTTCTTTCAAATTCTGACGAATCTGCTTGGTTTGGTCATCAAAGAAGTAGACCTGATCAGATGAGCTAATATAAAAGTCTTGATTGGCAACTAGGGCTTTCATAGCAAGATCAATCTCTCCTTGGGCAATATCTTTAAAATCAAATTGAATCTCTAATAAATGGCCTTTAGATGAAATCTCTATCTGGGGACTTTGAACTTGATAGAGATCTTGGAGACTCTCCGAAATCCTAAGTTTTCCAAGCGCTTCAAAAGCTGGCAACGTCTCGTGAAAGAAAGCATAGACTGCTTCAGCCTTGAGGCTTTGACGCCAAGAACGAAAATCAGCTTCAAATCCAGCTGATAGAGCTAGTTGAAAAATACGTTTCTCCAGTTGAATGTCACTAGCAAAGTGAAGATTTTCCAGTTCCCTACGATTACTTACCAAGCAGGTATCGTATTGAAACTGCATCTCCAAACGAATCGAACCATCTTCTTCTCTATCCATGTAAAAAGAGGGACGGAAAGATTTAATCTGAAGTCCTTGTGGAGCCTGAACTTCTCCAATATTCCTAAATTGAGACAAGGAAGAAGCTAATCTATCGCGATCACTAGTATCAAACTGGAGAACTTTTCTTCCCTTACTATCTAGAGGTAGTTTTCTTAATTTCTCCAGCAATCCTGCCTGCTCTCTCGACAAGAGATAAAACATGCCTTTGGTAAATAAAACCCGCCCTTTATAGAAAAGATTGACTCGTTCCCACTCAAAGATTTCCATTTCATAGTAGTCTGGATTTTCTTTGATATCAAAGGTAAATAATCCTGCTTGTCCATCCAAGTCTTGAAAGAGAAGATGATGATAGCTCGAAATTTGATGGTCAAATTGAAATTCATCTAAATCCATCAAAAGACTGACACCCTGTTCAAAAAAGGATAGAGGAAAATAGAGGTGACGACCTTGATTCTGGAAAAAGAGGGCATTTTCAGCCTCATCTTCTACAATTCCCTGAAGAAAATTTAAGACAAACTGGCTAGTCTCATCAAACTGACTAAGCTTCAAGGAAGCTTCATATAGCTTACCAATCATATAAGGTTTACTATTTTCTAGAACCTTCAGAAAGAGAGGGATATCTCGAATTACATAAAACTTCTGGGTCTGGATAAGACCAACCCTCAAAGTCCAAATAATACGATTGGTTCCAGATTCAACCTGCCCCTGGGCGGCTAACTGATAGATTTTAGGCGAGTTAGTAGCTTGTATACTCTCTAGGAAACGTCCACCAAAGGTCACTTGGGTTTCGACTTCCTCCTTCTTTTCCTGCCCATTTTCTAGATTTTGTAAAAGTTCTTGACCCAAATGATCATTTTTCAGGTAATGCTCTAGTGCTGCCAAATGGACACAGAACCCTTTTTTTTGGAAAAAATCACAAACACAAAAAACCAGTTGATCATCTAGACTATAGCGAATTTCAGCCTCCCCTACACGAGCATATAGGCGATGATTTTCCTCTTTGATGATTTGGATCTTACCAGTTTCGTAGAGTTGAGCCCCCTCCATTCGAAGCTTTCCTGGAATCAATTTAGCCATATTTTCCCCTTTTCTTTATCTCTTAATTATACCATATTTCTTCCCATGAAAATAGCCTTCCAGGGTACTTTTCCCCTAGAAGGCTAGCTTCTTAAAGTTTAGCGAAAGTGATAATGATTCGTTGGCAAACTTCTTCCAAGACGGATGTAGGCATGGCTACATTTAAGCGAGCGTGGAGGGCTCCTTCTTCACCAAAGTCCAAGCCTCTATTCAGGATAACCTTGGCTTCTTTTTTCAATAGTCCCTGTAAATCCTCTTCGGACAAACCATAGGCAGAAAAATCAAGCCAAATGAGATAGGTCCCTTGAGGTTTCATAACCTTGATTTTGCTTTCTTTACCAAATACATCCACTACATAATTGATGTGCTTCTCAATCAATTCTTTGAGTTCTGTCAACCAATCTTCACCATAGCGATAGGCAGTTTCTGTTGCTAAATATCCCAAACCTGAGATTTCATGTTGATTATTAGCAAGCTGGCGTTTTTGGAAAGCCACTCTCAACTTAGGATTTTCGATAATGGCGTAAGAATTCTTGGTCCCAGCAATGTTGAAGGTCTTGGTAGCACTGCTTAAAATAAGTGAAAATTCTTTAAAATCTTCATTTACCGTGTTGAATGACTGGTGCTTGTTTCCAAATAGAGCTAAATCTTGGTGAATCTCATCAGATACTAGCAAGACTCCATGTTTTTGACACAGTTGTCCAATCTTCTCTAAGACTTCCTTCTCCCAGACACGTCCTCCTGGATTGTGGGGATTACAAAGAATATAAAGTTTAACCTCATTTTCAACTAAGTCTTTTTCTAGTTGGACAAAGTCAATCTCAAAAAGTCCATCTTTTTCTACTAGAGAGTTGGTGATTAGTCTACGATTATTGAGCTTAATGCTCCGAGCAAAAGGTGGATATACCGGTGTGTTTATGAGCACTGCATCCCCGTCTTTTGTGTAAGCTTGAATGGCTGTTGAAATGGCAGGTACTACTCCTTCGATGAAGACTAGAGCATCCTTATCAAAGCGATAGCCGTGCTGTTTTTCCTCCCAGTTTTGAACTACTTCAATCAAGCCATCACTAGCATAGGTATAGCCATAAACTAATTGCTCCGCATAGTCATGGACAGTCTGACGAATCTCAGGTAAGACTTCAAAGTCCATGTCAGCAATCCAGGCTGGCAATACTTCTCGGTCAGCCTCTGCCTCTCTCCATTTGTAGGTATGATGACCAAAACGATTGGGCAAGGTCGTAAAATCATATTTTCCCATAGTCTTATCCTTCCAAGGCTTGACGCAAGTCTTCAATCAAATCTCTAGCATCCTCAATCCCAATAGACAAGCGCAAAAGATCATCTGTCAGTCCATAAGAATGACGAACCTCTGCTGGAATATCTGCATGGGTTTGAGTGGTTGGATAGGTAATCAGACTTTCTACACCACCCAAACTCTCTGCAAAAGAGAATACTTTCAAGCTATTTAAGATATGAGGAATACGCTTCTCATCTGCTACTTTAAAGGAAATCATTCCTCCACGACCTGTATACAAGACTTCTTTGACTGCAGGTGATTGTTCTAAAAAGGCTACGATTTCTCGAGCATTAGCTGTTGAGCGCTCCATACGAAGTGACAAGGTCTTCAGACCACGAATCAATTGATAACTATCAAATGGTGACAAAACAGCCCCTGTCGTATTGAGATTATAAAAGAGTTTTTCGTATAAATCAGCACTATCTGTCACTACCACACCAGCTAGCACATCATTATGCCCTGCAAGATATTTTGTAGCTGAATGAAGGACGATATCTGCTCCATCTTCAATCGGACGTTGGTAAATAGGACTATAGAAGGTATTGTCCACGACAACTTTAGCACCTTTAGCATGAGCTAATTGAGCCAATTTTTTAATATCAAATTCCAACATCAAAGGATTGGTTGGTGTTTCGATATAGAGTACATCCACATCCTTTTCTAGCTCAGCAATCAACTCTTCTTCTGTATTAGCATAGGTAAAGTGGAAACGTCCTTCCTGCTCGACTTGATTGAACCAACGGAAAGAACCACCGTAAAGGTCACGGACAGCCAAGACCTTACTCCCTACAGGAAAGACACTAAAGGCTAATACAATCGCAGACATACCTGAACTAGTTGCCAAAGCATAATCTGCAGATTCTATAGCTGCTAAAACCTCCTCTGACTTGCTACGAGTTGGGTTTTTGGTGCGGGTATAGTCAAATCCAGTTGATTGACCAAATTCTGGGTGCTGATAGGTCGTTGAAAAGTGAATAGGTGTAACCAAAGCACCTGTTGCCTTATCAGACTTAATACCTGCTTGTGCTAAAATTGTGTTGATGTGAAATGATTTGCTCATACTTTACCTCCAAATCTATAGTAACTATTGTACCACTTATTTGGGTTCCTTCGTTTTCTTGTTTTCAAGAGCTAGTTATAGTTTCAAACTATACAAAAACGATAACTTCCTGAGAAACTATCGTTTTTCCTGTTGAATAGACTGATTATTTAATGTGTTTTGCCAATTCTTCTTGGGCTTTTTTGTTAGATTCCTCTTTTTCTTTCAGCCATTTTTCTTTAGCTTTTTCATACTCATCAGCCGTTACAGTCTTATCTTGCAACTTGAGATACTTGTATGATTCGACACCCTTATTTCCTGCTTGTGAGAATGGCGATGAGAATGGAACTGTCTTTCTCAAGGTCGGTGTTCCACCAAGAGAAACGTTTGGAATTGCAAGGGCGCTATCAACGAGCCAAGCTTGAACTTCAGCATATTTTTCATAACGTTTTGCTGGTTCTTGCTCCTTGTTCGCTTCTTCTAACATTTGAGTGTAAGTATCCAGACCAACTGCCTTAGCCTTGTCATTGACCTCACCTGGTTCTAGACCAAGGTTTTGCAACATACCTCCGTTATTGACATTTAAGATATCAAGATAGCTTGATGGATCCAAGTAGTCAGCACTCCAACCGCCATTATAGATATCAAAGTCTTTTTGAGCTGCGGTTTGAGCTAGGTAGCTAGAGTTGTCAAAGTCATCTGTTGATAGCTGTTGGATATCGATAACCACATTCTCAGCTCCTAGAACAGATTCGATGGATTGTTTCAAAGAACTTGCTTCAAGTACACCTTTTTTAGCTGATTGGTCAACTGTTACATCCAAGTGGATTGGGAATTGTACACCCTTAGCTTCCAATTCTTTCTTAGCTTCTGCAAATTTAGCTTTAGCCTTGTCAGGATTGTAGTATGGATCTTGCGCATCTGCAAAGTTGATTCCTTGCCATTCTTGGCCATAGTTGACCATCTTTTCTGAAACAACATCGCCAAAGTCTTTTCCGTTGATACTTACAAATGTTGGAGGTACAACCAAGTTACGAATAATCTTTGTTGCTCCGTCCTCCCCTTGAGATTGTGCTCCATAGGCTGTACGGTTATAAGCATAGTTGAAGGCTTGACGGAAGTTTTTATTCAGAACTGCTTCTTGGGTTGATTTCTTTTCGATATCTGAGGATTTAGAAGTGAAGTTATAAGATTTTCTGTCCAAGTTGAAGTTCAAGTAATAAGAAGTTGCATTTTGCATACTATAGATGATGTTATCCTTGTTCTTCTCTTTAATGCCTTCAAAGCTTGAGCTATTTGGATAGAGACGCGCGTAGCTATAGACTCCTTCTACAAAGTTACGTGCTAGTGCATCTTGGTCACTACCATCATAATAGGCCAATTTCACATCATCTACAAAGACATTTTTTTCATCCCAGTAGTTCGGATTTTTCTTGAATTCGATGACAGATTTTGAAACAAAGGATTTCATCAAGAAAGGTCCATTGTACAAAATGCTAGAAGGGTCTACCTTACCAAAGTCATCCCCTTTTGATTTCAGGAAGTCTGCATTGACAGGGAAGAGAATGGTTGATGTTGTTTTAGAATTCCAATAAGATTCTGGTCGTGTCAAAGTGTACTGAACTGTTTGGTCGTCAATCGCCTTAACACCGACAGTTGAAAAGTCAGTTGTTTTACCGTTGATATAGTCATCCAAACCTGCTACAGAATCTTGAACCAGGTACAAAGCTTCGGATTTTTTATCAGCAGCATATTTCAAACCAGTTACAAAATCTTGGGCAGTTACTGGAGCATATTCTTCACCTTCAGAGGTATACCACTTAGCATCTTTACGAAGTTTATAAGTGTATGTCAAACCGTCCTGAGAAACACTCCAATCCTCTGCTAAGGATGGAACGTAGTTACCGTATTGGTCATTTTCCATCAACCCATCTACCAAATTGGTAACGATGTCATTGGTTGTTGCACGGTTTTCTGCAAGATAGTTCAAACTAGACGGATCGCTAGAATAGACATAGTTGTATGTTTTAGTTGAACTAGCTGAGTTGCTACAAGCCGCCAATAGTAGACCGGCACTTAGGGCAAGGCCTGCCAGCGTCAGATATTTTGCCTTAGACTTTTTCATTTCCAGAACCTCCAAATTTAAATATTTGTATCATTATACAGCTATTGTTTTTTTTAGTCAAGCAATTTTATCTAATTTTTACCAAATTATAGATTTTTTTCTACTAATTTTATATTTTATCCTATTTTTTAAATAAAAAAATGAACAATTTAAACTTTTTCGGATAGAAAAGTTCAAATTATTCATTTTGTTTATAAATCTTTATGATAGTTTTAAACGTGCCCGTAGACGATCTGCTTGAGCCTGTCCAATAACCTTGTCTAAGAGTCGAATTCGAAGAGTCATGATACCGTATAGGCCTCCACCTATAGCTCCGATTAGAAGCACGTAGAGGAAACTCCAGAAACGACCTGATGGTTGGAAGACAAAGCCAAGAATCCATTGTAAGAAGCCTACAAGGATAAACATAACTAGTGTCAAAATAGTGACTAGAATTGTTCTCTTCAAGATAAGCTTGCGACGAGCACCTGTAACCTGACAGATATCACGATACATCAAGACATTAGGGATGATAAGACCGATTGTTGTTGAAATTAGAGGACCATAACTATGGAAAATCGCTATTGATGGTAATTGTAGAACGATTTTGGCAATAGATCCATAGACAAAGTAAAGAACCGCCTTGCGGTTACGGAACATGGCCTGAAGCATAGGGGACAAGACCATGTACAAACCAAGAATGGTTGACTGTAAAACTGCAAAGACAAACAAGCCCATAGCCAAACTATCTGGCTTACCGTAAAAGACTGTATAGAGAGGTTCACCAACCATGACTACTCCAACAGTTGCTGGAAGTAAGAATAAGAAGAGCATGGTGATACTATCTTGCACCAAACGAGCAGCTGCCTGCAAATCCCCCTTGACATAGTTCTCCGTCAAGAGAGGCAGACCAACACTACCAATCGAAACTCCAACCGAAATCAAAATCATAGTGATTTTATTAGGATTAGCAGAGAAATAAGAAAACATGATAATTAAGTCTTCATTACTATAGTTGGTAAACCACTTCATGCTATTGATAAAGGTATTTTGGTCCAAGATTTGGAAAAGCTGAATAGCCGAACCAGTCAAGATAAAAGGAATAGCTTCCTTAATGGTATCAACCAAGAGACCCTTACTATCAATCTTATCTCGAGTTTCAAAAACTTTTTGAAGCATTCCTTCTTTGTAAAGGTAATAGATCAAGACTGCAAAACTAGCTACCATTCCCACAAAGGCCGCAAAGGTAGACTGGGTAACTGCTGATAGATAATCTTTTGAACCCAACTTCATGATTATAAAGGTTGCTAAGAGCATCCAGATAACACGAATGACCTGTTCAGCGATTTGGCTCATAGCATAAGGCTTAAGATTATTCATCCCTTGGAAAAATCCACGAATTACACTCATGGATGGGAAAATCAAGACCGCCCAAGCTAGACTCTGCATAATGGGGATAAGCTCCATACCAACACCAGAAAGATCTGCTAACCAAGGGGCAAAGAGATACAAGATTAAAGCAAAGACCACACCAAGTCCTGTCATAAAACCTAGGAAACTCCGAATCAGGGCAAAACTATGCTCTTCCTCATTCATGGTATTATACTTAGCAACTTGCTTTGCGACTGCAACAGGAATACCTGCTGTCGAAATCAGCAAGAACCATGCGTAGATATTGTACCCCATAGTGAAGAGTCCATTGGCCTTAGCGGCATAAGTCCCCATCCAGATATACCAGGGAATGATGTAAATGGCTCCGAGCAGGCGACTGATAAAGTTACTAGCTGTAAGCCAAGCAGTCCCGCGTAACATCTGGGCCTGCTGATGATTATTTTCGTTAGACATAACTTCCTCATTCAATTTTAATCACTAGGAAAAGTTCCTTATCTTACATTATAAACTTTTCCTTGTTACTTGTAAAATTCAGACTTTCGGTTTACAATAGAAAGTATGATAAAGATAGAAACTATATTAGATATTTTAAAGAAGGATGGTCTCTTCCGTGAGATTATCAACCAAGGACATTACTGCTATAACTACAGTAATGTCGTTTTTAACACAATCTGCTATGACAGTCGAAAAGCTCAAGAAAATTCTCTCTTCTTCGTGAAAGGAGCTGCTTTTAAGAAAGAATTCCTTCTTTCAGCGATTTCGCAAGGTCTTAGTTGGTATGTGGCTGAGCAAGACTATGAAGTAGATATTCCTGTTATTATCGTAAGCGATATTAAGAAGGCTATGAGTTTGATTGCCATGGAATTTTATGGCAACCCGCAGGATAATCTTAAAATTCTAGCCTTTACAGGAACCAAGGGAAAAACAACAGCTACTTACTTTGCCTACAATATCTTAAATCAGCAACATCGTCCAGCTATGTTATCAACCATGAACACTACCTTGGACGGTAAAACTTTCTTCAAGTCTGCTCTGACAACTCCTGAAAGTATCGACCTTTTTGACATGATGGCCCAGGCTGTTGATAATGGTAGAACCCACCTCATCATGGAAGTATCCAGTCAAGCCTACTTGGTCAAGCGAGTCTACGGTCTAACCTTCGATGTAGGTGTGTTCCTCAACATCAGCCCTGACCATATTGGTCCAATTGAGCATCCTAACTTTGAAGACTACTTCTATCACAAGCGTCTCTTGATGAAAAATAGCCGAGCAGTTGTCATTAATAGTGATATGGACCATTTTTCAGTCTTAAAGGAACAAGTAGAAAATCAAGAACATGACTTCTATGGTAGCCAGTCAAATAACCAGATCGAAAACTCCAAAGCCTTTAGCTTCTCAGCTACTGGTAAATTAGCAGGAGACTATGATATCCAGTTGATTGGACATTTCAACCAAGAAAACGCAGTCGCTGCAGGACTTGCCTGTCTTCGTTTAGGTGCTAGTCTTGAAGATATCAAAAAAGGGATTGCTACTACTCGTGTTCCGGGACGTATGGAAGTCCTCACTCAGAAAAATGGCGCAAAAGTTTTCATCGACTACGCCCACAATGGTGACAGTCTTAAAAAACTAATCTCAGTCGTTGAAACTCATCAAACTGGAAAGATTGCTCTAGTACTTGGCTCAACTGGAAACAAGGGAGAAAGCCGTCGTAAGGACTTTGGTCTTCTTCTCAATCAGCACCCTGAAATTCAAGTCTTTCTAACGGCTGATGATCCAAACTACGAAGATCCAATGGCCATTGCAGATGAAATCAGTAGCTACATCAGCCATCCTGTTGAAAAGATTGCCGACCGTGAGCAAGCCATCAAGGCCGCTATGGCTATCACAAGTCAAGAACTGGATGCTGTGATAATTGCTGGTAAAGGAGCTGACTGCTACCAAATTATCCAAGGTAAGAAAGAAGACTATCCAGGTGATGCTGCCATCGCTGAACGTTATCTATAGTATATTTAAAGAAGAGGCTGGGACAAAAATCCTAGCCTCTCAATTGTCTTTGGATTGCCGAGCAAGACGCAGTGGTTGAGTGGGCTTTACTACGCTGATTTCATCAGCTTTTACAGCCCTACTCAACTGTGCGGAGGTGGGACGACGAAATCGAATTCTAACGAATTACCGATTTCTGTCCCACTCTCTCTTCTATTTTTTTCTAAAGATGAATCTTTCTTTATCAAATTCTAGAGCCAACTCATATTTCCCATATTTATTTTGAACGATGTAACCTAACAAGACTAGACTATCAACAAAGATATCACGTCGTTTCTGCATGAGCTGATCTTTTTTGAGAAACTTGAGCAAAAAAGTAGTCATATACTTAAGGGCATACTCAGGATTGACATCCCCTAAAATTTCATACAGGCTCTGCTGGTCTTCCGTCAAAGGATACTGGAACTTGACCTTGTAAAAGTAATTAGACAAAGTCATCTTTTCCCTCGCAAAATCCGTATGCTCTTCTAGGATAGCTACATTTGTTTGATTGCGCAATTCAGTTTGAAAATGTTTCTCCAGGATTTCTTGATAAACATGACTATCATCCCTCACAAAGACTTCTTGGTCTAGTTCAAGAGATTCTGTAGATTCTAGAAATGGGAGATTGAGATAATAACGTTTGTTTTCTCTCAAAATCAAACCCGCTTTAATGTATTCCTCCAAATACTTGTCAACTGGAACCTCTGAAAACTGAGCCTTGATTTCGCGTAGGATAACATCATTATGCTGATCAAGATAGTCTACCAAATCTCTAAAGAATGATTGTCGCGTCAAGCGAGATGGATTAAAAATCTGAATCATGAAGATTCCTTTCTTTACAAACTAAAAGTGGTGATGTTGCTAATTGACTAGGGTTAGTGCCAGGCTGATTCAGAGGTACACTTAATCCTAGTTCTTTATAATACCCTCTCCAGAAATCACTGATTTCCTGCTCCCCATCACCAAATTTCATAGGAATGGTTTCAAAAATCGGTAAAATTTTTGCTATATATTGAGAACAATAGAAACCATCCCCATCAGGATAAAAAGAAAAATTATAAGGAGCTCCCAGATGCTGGACTGCTCTTTTCTTTACCTTTTGAATATCTATCTTTGGATAGCTATAGATATCGTAAAGACATTCAGATTCAAGAAATTCTGTTAGTTTTTGACAAACAACACCAGCTTTCCCACTAGCATGATAGACCTTCTCGTCTAAAAAGATGGCCACATGGCTATAGTGACCAGTAGATTCCTGGATGGCCTGTCCTATATCCGAATCATCTTTCACAAAAATCAAATCGCCATTTTCTAACATACTTCTCTCCTAGCAAAAAAGGAGCCGAGACTCCTTTTTACAATGGGTATCCCCATTTTCATTTTACAATTAAGCATTGAAGCTTTCAGTCAATTGTGGTACCACTTGTTTCTTACGTGAAACAGCACCTGGAAGGAAAGCATGATTATTCTCAAGTTTGAAGTTGAAAGCTGCTTCTACCTTGTCCATGTTTGAACCAAGAGCCAAAATTTCTGAGTTTGAATTGACGATGTCTGTAATCATCAAGACAAAGTCAGAGTATCCGTTAGCTGCATTTGCGGCTTGGATAGCTGCTTCGATTTCAGCTTGACGTTCCAAAACTTCAGCGATGTCCACTGTGTTGACTTGAGCAACACGGACATTGTTTCCATTGAGTTCAAATGTCTTGGCATCGATATCAATCAATTCTTCAGCAGATTTGCTTGCCAAGTTTGTACCAGCCTTGAGCATGGCAAGACCGTATTCTTCCAAGTTCACACCAGCCAATTCAGCCAATTCAGGCGCAATGACCTTATCTGATGGGTGAGTGGTTGGAGATTTCAAAAGAAGAGTATCTGAAATCAAACCTGATAGCATCAAACCTGCGATTTCTTTTGGAACAGCTACGCCATGCTCTTTGAACATGCGGTAAACGATAGATGATGCTGATCCAACTGGTTCCAAACGCATGTAAAGCGGGCTGGCAGTTTCAAAGTTAGCCACACGGTGGTGGTCCACAACACCATAAACTTCAACTTCAGCGATATCTGATACAGATTGTTGGAATTCATTGTGGTCAGTCAAGATAACTTGTTCTGCACCTTCCGCTTTAGCAGATGTGATCACGCGCGGTGCTTCCACACCAAAATAGTTCAAAACAAAAGCTGTTTCTTCATTTGGAGTCCCAAGAGCTACCGCTTCTGTATCCAAGCCATAAGCTTCTTTTGCAAGATAAGCAAAGGCTACAGATGACCCGATGGCATCTGAATCTGGATTTTGGTGACCAAATACTAGAATCTTAGACATGATAATACCTCGTTTCTTTATTCTCTTTATTGTAGCATTTTTTTCAATTTTTGACAAAAGTAAGAGGAGTCAAAGAACTCCCCTCTACTCTTCAAAATGACTGATTAAATTTTTTTCTTGGTTTTCAGATAAAAATCTTTCCTTCTGTGGCCTCTTCTTACGTTTTAGAAGCGCTTCGGCTGACATGGCTTCTTCTTTACTATCGAAACCTTCTACATAGATAAGTTTTACTGGCAACCGAGCTCGTGTGTACTTGGCTCCCTTACCACTATTGTGAACGGCGATTCTTTTTTTGACATCCGTTGTATAGCCAGTATAGTAGGTACCATCACAACACTCTACCACATACATGTAAGCCTTATGATCCATAGTAAATCTCTTGAATTTCTGGAGTATAGGAACCATCATCATTATGAACAATGAGTGGTGGCAGAACCTTAAAACCACTAGTGGAGCCGTCCTTGATAGCCTCGATCAAAAGCATATTGGCTTCTTTCTCCCGTTTAGGGTAAACAAATTGCAGACGCTTTGGAGCTAGATTATGCTGTTGAAGCGTATCTAAGATATCTAATAATCTATCTGGACGATGGACCATGGCTAAACGCCCATTGGATTTGAGAATACTTTGGGCACTACGGCAGATTTCCTTAAGATTGGTCGTAATTTCATGTCGTGCTAATAGATAGTGTTCACTCTCATTGAGATTGGAATGTGGATCTACCTTAAAATAGGGCGGATTACACAAAATCAAATCAACCTTACTTCCCTGAATGTAAGCAGGCATATT
This sequence comes from Streptococcus infantis, assembly GCF_047460875.1. GTDB lineage: Bacteria > Bacillota > Bacilli > Lactobacillales > Streptococcaceae > Streptococcus > Streptococcus infantis_AA. The sequence continues at coordinate 131,004 of NZ_JASHFI010000002.1, forward strand.
TTTCAAATCATCACAAATGACCTGCATCTGTTCTTCTAAGCCATTTAATCGGACTGACCTGTCTGCCATATCCGCCAATCGTTCCTGGATTTCAACAGACAGAATTTTCGCCTTAGTACGACTACTGGCAAAAAGTCCAACAGCTCCATTACCCGCACAAAAATCCACTATCAAGCCATTTTTAGGAAAGCGAGGAAAGCGTGACAAAAGTACACTATCCACCGAATAGCTGAAAACCTCTCTATTTTGAATAATCTTGATATCTGTAGAAAAGAGCTGGTTGATTCTCTCTCCTGGTTTTAATAATTCTTCCATATAAATTAATTCTTCTATATTATGCAGATTGTAAGGAGAATAAAAAGTGCATTATGACTCTTTTTTATTTAGATTAGAAATTGCTTCTCTAGTCCAGATAGGCATCATACGAGCTAAAGGTGCAAATCCGTATTTCACTCGATCACTTGAAAAACGTCTCCGTCTAGGAAGTTGATGTTTTTCTTCTTCCAAGGTACGAATGGAAAGGCTAGCCTTCCCTGTATATTCATCAAAATCTACCACCTGTACCTGGACTTCATCACCAATTTTTAAAACATCATAAATGTTTTCTATATAGCCAGTTCGAATTTCAGATATATGAATTAACCCTGTAGTACCATTCTCTAATTCTACAAAAGCACCATAGGATTGAATTCCTGTAATTCGCCCTTTTAACTTATAACCAATTTTCATCTTAATCCTCGATTTCAATCGTTTCGATTACGACATCTTCAACCGGTCTATCCATAGCACCTGTCTCAACTCCTGCAATAGTATCCAATACAGCGTAAGACTCTTCATCTACAAGTTGACCGAATACTGTGTGACGACCATCTAGGTGAGGAGTTCCACCTTGTTCTGCATAAATCTCAGCAATTGGTTCTGGCCAGCCACCACGAGCAATTTCTTTCTTAGAATAAGGCAGGTGTTGGTTCTGCACGATAAAGAACTGGCTACCGTTTGTATTTGGTCCTGCATTAGCCATAGAAAGGGCTCCACGGATATTGTAAAGTTCTTCTGAAAATTCGTCTTCAAATGACTCACCATAGATAGATTCGCCACCCATACCAATACCAGTTGGATCTCCACCTTGAATCATAAAGTCTTTAATAATGCGGTGGAAAATCACACCATCATAGTAACCATCTTTTGAAAGAGCTACAAAGTTGGCTACTGTTTTGGGAGCCTGTTTAGGGAAAAGCTTGATACGCAAGTCTCCATGATTTGTTTTAATAGTCGCAATCGGACCTTCTACTGTTTCAATGTCTACTTGTGGCAAATGTAATTCTTTTTCTACCATACCAAATCTTTCTAAGGCATCAAAAATGCCATCTTCTTCTAATGTTTTTGTAATATAATCTGCTTTTTCTTTGATTTTTTCATGAGATACTTCCATGGCAATGCTGATACCTGCATAATCAAAAAGCTCCAAATCGTTCAGTCCATCCCCAAAGACCATGACATTCTCAGGTTTAAGACCTAAATGTTCTACAACTTTTGCTACACCAGCTGCTTTTGAACCTGAAATTGGTACCACATCTGACGAATGTTCATGCCAACGTACCATACGTAAAGTCGATGCCAAAGTATCAGGCAAGATCAAATCATCTCCCCGCTCCTCAAAAGTCCACATCTGATAGATGTCTTCTTTTTCATAAAAATCAGGATCAACATCCAAGTCAGGATAAATTGGATCAATGGCCTCACTAATCAACTCGGTTTTAGTAGAGAGTTTAGCAGTATGACTACCAACTAAACCATAGTCAATCCCAACTTCCTTGGTCCAAGCAATATAGCTTTCAACCTTATCTTTAGAAATTTTGTTACTATCAATCACATTGCCTTTTTTATCCTCAATATAGGCACCATTCAGAGTAACAAAAAAGTCAGGTTTAAGTTCGCGAATCTCTGGCACGACACCGAAAATCCCACGACCAGTCGCAATCCCAGTCAAAATACCTTTTTCACGTAATTGTTGAAATACTGTTGGAATTGAGGTTGGGATAAAACCAGTCTTTGAGTTTCGCAAAGTATCATCAATATCAAAAAAAACAATCTTTATCTTTTTTGCCTTATATCTTAATTTCGCATCCATCTCATTACCTCCTTCAATTCACTCTTTCCATTATACCATAAAGTAGAGAAATCCCACATCCCCAATAAAATCCTTGTCTCTTATCCGAATTCCTTTACTAGATACAAAACCAAATCATCATTATTTTGACTAGTTGCATTCATTTCCAAGGGTTGATTTCGATACCAGACACCTGTCCCATCTGGAATGTAGCCCCGTCTGATATACAATCTCTGGGCAGGGCCATAGCCTAAGTGCAAACCTACACCAAGAGTGACCTTACTCGAAACAAACTTGACTCGTTTTTCTGCTTCTTCTAGCAGTTGATTCCCAATCCCTTGATTTCGAAAAGGCTCAAACACATTAAAATCTGATAATTCTGGATAGACTTCTGCAAAAGGACCATGTTTAGCAGAGGGCAAAATGGTAACGTAGCCCGCTACAGCACCATCAATCTCTGCAACTAAGACTTCTCTCTCCCCACTTTCCTGTTCCAGAAAATATCTAGCCAAAATTTCCTCTCTACCAGGCCAACCTTGATTCATAAATCCATGAGATAAGGATTCAATATCAGACTTAATCATATTTCTAATCGTACAATTCATCTTTGACTTACCCACCTTTACTCTTTCTATTACCATTATAGCATGCCAAGGTCAGAAAAAAACTATCTCGTGAAAAAAGACCCAACCGGGTCTTAATTCACTTTCTTGTTTTCAAGCTCATGAAAAAGAGGTCCCCCGGACCCAAACTCGCTCTCTCATTTCAAAGCTCGTGAAAAAAAGACCCAACCGAGGTCTTAATTCGCTTTCTTGTTTCCAAGCTCATGAAAAAGAGGTCCACTGGACCCCAACTCGCTTTCTCATTTTAAGGCTCGTGAAAAAAAGACCCAACCGGGTCTTTTCTTTAATCTTCGTTTACGAAAGGCATCAAAGCCATTACGCGAGCGCGTTTGATAGCTGTTGTTACTTTACGTTGGTTTTTAGCTGAAGTTCCTGTTACACGACGAGGAAGGATTTTCCCACGTTCTGAAACGAAACGGCTAAGAAGCTCAGTATCTTTGTAATCAACATATTCAATTTTGTTTGCTGCGATGTAATCAACTTTTTTACGGCGTTTGAATCCGCCACGACGTTGTTGAGCCATGTTTTTTCTCCTTTATAGTATTAATTGTCCATTAGAATGGTAAATCATCATCTGAAATATCCAAAGGATTAGTTGCTCCGAATGGATTTTCATCACGTGAAAAGTCAGGTACTGATTGTGTAGGTGCTGAGTAGTTTGAACTTGGGGCAGAATAACCTCCACCTGTATGTCCTTCACGCACACTACGGCTTTCCAACATTTGGAAATTCTCAGCCACGACTTCTGTTACGTATACACGTTGTCCTTGCTGGTTATCGTAACTACGAGTCTGGATACGACCTGTCACCCCGATAAGCGAGCCTTTTTTAGCCCAGTTAGCAAGATTTTCAGCCTGTTGGCGCCACATAACGACATTGATAAAATCAGCCTCGCGTTCGCCATTTTGACTCTTAAATGTACGGTTTACTGCAAGAGTAAAAGTCGCAACTGCTACATTTGATGGGGTATAACGCAACTCAGCGTCACGAGTCATACGCCCTACAAGTACAACATTGTTAATCATAATCTACCTTCTTACGCGTCAAGTTTGACGATCATGTGACGAAGAATGTCAGCGTTGATTTTTGAAAGACGGTCAAACTCTTTAAGAGCTGCGTCATCGTTTGCTTCAACGTTAACGATGTGGTAAAGTCCTTCACGGAAATCTTTGATTTCGTATGCAAGACGACGTTTTTCCCATGTTTTTGATTCAACAACAGTTGCACCGTTGTCAGTCAAGATAGAGTCAAAACGTGCTACCAAAGCGTTTTTCGCTTCTTCTTCAATGTTTGGACGAATGATATAAAGAATTTCGTATTTAGCCATTGATATGTTCCTCCTTTTGGTCTAATGACCCCAAGACATTGCAAGGGGTAAGTGAGGTTTGCTCACAATAAATTATTATACTAGAAAAAAATTTTTTTCGCAAGTAAAAAACTGTTTATATTTTATTTTTTACAGTTTTTTAGTTGAAGTATGAGTAATTTCCTCTACTTGGATATTTTCTGCTTCAAATTTTTCTTTCAATGTTGAGAGATCAATCATTCCATCGATTTGTACTTCAATAATAATCTTCCCATCTTTACGTGGGATATTAATGGTATGTGAAATATTCAGATTTTCTGCTGCGATGAGGGAAACAATTTTCCCGAGTACCCCAACTTCATTTTCTGTGATAAAACGAACACGGATTCCCTCTTCGCCATAACCAGAAATTTCAAGAAATGCTCTGAATACATCACGGTCAGTAATGACACCATAGACTTGTTCATTATCAATAACTGGCAAGATTCCAATCTTATTTTTCAGCATAAGATAGGTTGCATCTTCCAAACTTGCATAACCGGAGACAGTTACAACATTACGAATCATGACGTCTTTTACTTTTGTTTTATTAAGCAAGTAATTCATCTCAAAGATTGAAAGACTCGTTGCTTTTGATGGACTGGCTTCAGCAATTGTTCCTTCTGTTACTAGACCAACTAATTTATCATTTTCAATAACAGGAAGACGATGCAAACCTTGTTCGCGCATCAAGTCTGCTGCATGTGCTACAGTCGTATCTGGGCTAATATATACGACCTTTCGTGTCATAAAATCTTTAACTGCCATAATCATTCTCCTATATTTTTATTAATTTCATTATACACTTTTTATAAAATGCAATCAAACGCTTTCATATTTCTTTCAAGACTCAGAAAATTGTGATGAATTTTGAAAAAAAGAGCTCTTGAATTGAGCTCTATAACTATGTTTTGAGTCTTTTCATAAGATTTATATACCGATTAAAAGAGCTCCCGGACTAGATGAAAATTACTAGTCAATCTTTATCTTTAACCTAAACTAGTCTGCTAGACTAGATAGAGTTTACTTTGCAATCTTTATCTGCCGACTAAAAAGGTCCCCCGGACTAATGTGGATTGCCAAGCAATCTTTATCTGCCGACTAAAAAGGTCCCCCGGACCTTTTTAGCCACCTAGATATGCTTTTCTGACTTCATCTGATGCTGCGAGTTCTTTTCCTGTTCCTGATAGGACAATCTTTCCTGTTTCAAGAACATAGCCTCGATCTGCGATGGCAAGTGCCTTATTGGCATTTTGCTCGATCAAAAGAACGGTCGTACCTTGTTTTTGAATATCTTGGATGATATCAAAAATTTCTTGGATAAAAATTGGAGCAAGCCCCATTGATGGTTCATCTAAGAGAAGAAGTTTAGGCGTTGACATAAGCGCACGTCCCATAGCAAGCATCTGCTGTTCACCACCTGATAGGGTAGCTGCATCCTGGTTTTTACGTTCTTCTAAACGCGGGAAACGTGAAAATACTTTTTTCAGATTTGCTTGATTTTCTTCACGATTTTTCTTAAGGAAGGCTCCCATTTCCAAGTTTTCCATAACTGTCAAACCAGGGAAGACGTGACGTCCTTCTGGTACTTGAGAAAGTCCTGATGCCACAATTTTTTGTGCGGGCATCTTTTGGATTTCTTGTCCTAAAAATTCAATCCGACCAGAACTTGGACGAACAAGGCCTGATAAGGTACGAAGGATGGTTGTTTTACCAGCACCATTTGCACCGATAAGGGAAACAACTTCTCCTTCATTTACTTCAAAGCTCACATCACGTACAGCTTGAATCATACCATAGTGTACTGAGAGGTTTTCAACTTTTAACATAGACATTAGGCTTCACCTCCAAGATATGCTTCGATAACACGTTTATTACTCTTGATTTCATCTGGTGTCCCGTGAGCAATCAAACGACCGTACTCAAGAACATAGATACGCTCCGTAACCTCCATAACCAAGTTCATATCATGTTCAATCAGCATGATGGTGATTTTGAATTCATCCTTAATACGACGAATCAACTCAGTCAATTCTGCAGTTTCTTGTGGATTCATACCCGCTGCAGGCTCATCCAAGAAGAGGATTTTAGGTTCTGTAGCAAGAGCACGAACAATCTCTAAGCGACGTTGTTGACCATAGGCTAAATTTTTAGCTAGAGTTTCAGCATCTCTATCCAAATCAAAGATTTTTAGTAATTCTAAGGCTTTAGCTTTCAATTCTTTTTCATTCTTATAAAAAGCTGGTAAGCGCAAGAAACTTGCAAAAACATGTTGTTTATGATGATTGCTAAATGCAATCAGAACGTTATCCAAAACTGTCAAGTCTTTAAAAAGGCGGATATTTTGGAAGGTACGCCCTAAACCAAGAGATGCGATTTTATAAGGTTGCTTGCCATTTAACAAGTGACCATCCAAGGTTACTGTCCCTTCGCTTGGTTCATAAACACCTGTCAACAAGTTGAAGAGGGTTGTTTTCCCAGCACCATTCGGTCCAATCAAACCAACAAGTTCACCTTCGTTCAATTCGAGAGTGACGTCTCCAACGGCTGTCAGACCACCAAAATGTTTGGTTAAATTTTTTACTTCAAGTAACGCCATTAGTTTTGTCCCTCCTTCTTACCTTTTTTAAAGAGACGTGATAGGCTCAATTCCCATGTTCCAAGAAGACCACCTGGTCTGAAAATCATTACAAGTACCAAGGCTAGGGCATAGATGATCATACGAATACTTGCTACATCCTGTAGAAGCATGTTTAAAATTCCAAGAACAATAGCTGAAACAATAGCACCCGTAATGGAACCCAAACCGCCAAATACAACAATAATCAAGACGTTGATAGAATTGATAAAGCTATAATCCTTTGGAACTACTGATCCAATAAATCCTGCCTGAAGCGAACCTGCGATACTTGCAGTCATAGCTCCAAAGACGAAAGCGATAATTTTAATTTTTGTTGTATTAACTCCAACTGACTCTGCTGCAATTTCATCTTCCCGTACTGATAATGTGGAACGACCAATTGGACTACGAAGGAAATTAAGTGTTGCAATTGTTGTAATCACAGCAAAGAAATATACCATTTGCCAGGTTGTAAAGTTTGGAATACCAAGGATACCAGCAGCTCCATTAGTTAGTTCACCACCATTAACAATAAAGATTCGAATGATCTCAGCAACACCTAGTGTCGCAACAGCAAGATAGTCCCCTTTCAAACGAAGAGTTGGAATCCCAACGACTAAAGCCACTAATCCTGAGATAAGTGCTCCAAGAAGCATGGCTCCAAAGAAGGCTCCATAGGTTGGAGATTTAGAACCAATTATTGCAGCTGCATAGGCACCGATAGCCATAAAACCAGCATGTCCTAGTGAAAACTGACCAGAAAAACCTACGATAAGGTTAAGACCAACTGCAAGTATGATGTTAATCCCAATTTGCTCTAAAATTTGAATATAGAAAAGATTCAGTACTCCAGCCGAAACAAGTACACTGATCAAGCCATAGCCTGCTAATAAAAGGAGCAACCATAAAATATTAACTTTTAAATTTTCTTTCATTGTTTACACCTTCTCTTTCACATTCTTACCTAGAATACCAGCTGGACGAATAATCAAGATTAAGAGTAAGATTCCATAAACGATTGCATCACGGAAATCTGACATTCCAAAGGCTGTCGCAAAAGTTTCTAATAATCCAATTACGAATCCTCCAAAAGCTGCACCTGGAATGATACCAATACCACCTAAAACGGCAGCTACGAAAGATTTAATACCTGGAGTCATTCCCATTAATGGTTCCAATGAATTATAATAAAGTGCGATAAGGACACCAGCAGCACCAGCCAAAGCTGAACCCAAGGCAAAAGTAAAGCTGATCGTACGGTTAACATTGATTCCCATCAACTGAGCCGCATCACTATCTACAGAAACGGCACGCATAGCTTTCCCCATCTTCGTTTTTTGTACAATGAGTTGTAGAAGAACCATCAAAACAAGTGAGACAGACAAAATCAACAATTGAATATTGGTCAAACTGATTGGACCCAAGTCATAACGCACTGTTTGGATTGCTTGAGGAAAGGCACGTGTGTTGGCACCTACCAGATAGACCATTCCATACTCCAGTAAGAAGGATACCCCGATAGCTGTAATCAATACAGAGATTCGAGTTGAATGACGTAATGGACGATAAGCTAGGAACTCAATGATAACACCGAGAATTGCTGTACCGATCATCGATAAGATCAAGGCAACAAAGAAATTTAATTGCAAGGAATTAATCAAGAAATAACCCATGAAAGCCCCCATCATATAAATATCACCGTGGGCAAAGTTAATGAGCTTGATAATTCCATAAACCATAGTATAACCTAGGGCTAGTAACGCATAGACACTACCCAAGATTAGACCATTAACAAGTTGTTGAAGCATATGGTTCACTCTTTCTAATTTATATTTTTAGAATTTTATAAAAAAATAATCCTTTCATAAACACCGAAACAGGGAGTGAGTAGAAGCTCATTCCCCATTTACGATATCTACTAGATTAAGGTTTAACCGACTCAACTGACTCAACTTTACCATCTTTTAAGCCAATCATAAGTGCGGATTTAACCGGATTATGGTCTTTGTCAATAGACATTGTACCAGTAACACCTTCCAAGTCTTTCAACTTCGCAAGGTTGTCTTTCAATTCGACAGAGTTCTTAGCACCTTTAGATGCTTCCGAAATCATGTAAACTGAATCATATGCCAAGGCTGCAAACATTGAAGGTTCTTCGTTGTATTTCGCTTTATAAGCTTCTACGAATTTCTTGGCTTTATCAGTCATTTCACCTTCAGTAGAGAATCCAGCTACGTAGTAGATGTCTGTAGCTGCAGCAGGTGTTGCTTGTTCAACGAATTTAGCATCACTAAATCCATCACCACCGATGATTGGTTGTTTGATTCCCATACCACGTGCTTGGTTTACAATTTTACCAGTTTCAGTGTAGTACCCTGGAAGGACAATGGCATCGAAGTCTTTATCTTTGATTTTTGTAAGTGCGGCTTGGAAATCTGTATCCTTAGATTGGAATGTTTCTGTCGCTACAATTTCACCTTTATAAGATTTCTTGAAGGCTTCAGCAATCCCTTTAGCATAGTCAGATGAGTTATCGTAGTATAGAACGACTTTCTTCGCTTTCAAGTTATCAGTTGTGTATTTAGCAATGATTTGTCCTTGGAAGCTATCGATGAAGGTTGCACGGAAAAGGTAATCTTGACCTTTTGTCAAATCATCTTGAGTTGCTGATGGGGTTACCAATGGTACACCTGCTTTCCCAGCATTGGCAACCGCTGCGGCAGTGGCACCTGAAGTTGCAGGCCCTACAAGAGCGTTCACTTTTGATTGGGTAACAAGGTTTGTTGTAACGGTAGCTGCTTCAGCTGTCTCAGATTTGTTATCTTTGTCTACAACTTCGATTTGTTTTCCATCGATACCACCTGCTGCGTTGATTTCATCAACGGCCAATTGAGCACCTTTTTGTTCAGCGCTACCGTAGGCTGCTACTTCACCAGTTTTTTCAAAGTTGAAACCAATTTTTACAACTTTCTCATCAATTGGGTTCCCAGTTGTATTTGAAGCTCCTGACTTAACTTCTCCGCAAGCTGCCAATACAGCTACACTTGCAAGAGCTACAAGTGATAATGCAAACTTTTTCTTCATGTTTATCTCCTTTTAGATTCATAATTTAAATGACATGTTAAGAATATACCGAATTATCTGAAAATTGTCAACACTTTTTTTGTATTTTTTAAATGATTGCGTTTTCTTCGTTTCGATAAAGGCTACCAACGAAAGGAGTTTCTAATTCTTGAATATGACAAACTCGTACTTTCTTGATATATTTTTCTTTTCCTAAACGATTAACTAGGTCTTCTACTTCTTCTGTTGGAACATACATTTGGAGATAGCGATGCTTTTTAGAATGGTAGCAAATATCTCCTACACTTTGAAGTTTTTTGACATCACGATTATAGTAAAGATAGACAATTAGACCCGTCCGATTCACTTTTTCAAACATAGCATTTCTTCCTTTTTAGAATCTTCTTTTTATTATACCAAAAAAAGCAAACTCAGTCGAGTTTGCTTTCAAAGATTAATTCAAAGAATTATTAGCCATGATTTCGTCAATAAAACCGTAGTCAAGAGTTTCTTGAGCGCTCATCCAGTAATCACGTTCAGCATCTGCGTGAATTTGCTCAACTGACTTACCTGAATTATCTGCAAGAATTTGCTCCAAAGTCTTACGAGTTTTAAGCAAGTGCTCAGCCGCAATAGCCATATCTGTCTGTTGCGTACCACCACCAGTACCACCCATCGGTTGGTGAATCATGTACTCTGCATTTGGAAGCATGAAGCGTTTACCCTTTGCTCCACTTGATGCTATAATGGTTCCCATTGAGGCAGCCATACCCATAACAATCGTTTGTACGTCTGCTTTGATAAAATTCATAGTATCTACAATTGCCAAACCAGCTGAAACTGATCCACCTGGAGTATTTACATAAAGGTAAATATCTTTTGTACTATCTTGGGCATCCAAGAAAAGCAATTGGGCGATAACTGAGTTTGCCATATTGTCTTCGACTGGTCCAGTCAACATGATAATGCGGTCCTTAAGAAGACGTGAGTAAATGTCATACGAGCGTTCTCCACGACTTGTTTGTTCAATAACTACAGGAATCATTCATTTCTCCTTTTGATTTCTAATTTCTTTGTTAATAGGATTATTATATATCCTTGGTCAAAAAAGGTCAAATTTTTGCTCTATCCTACTAACAGATACAAAAATTCAACCTCCTTTCAAAACTAAGACTAGGCTTTAGTCTCAATATCACTTTAGAATCTTATTTTGTTCCGAACAAGCGGTCTCCAGCGTCTCCTAGACCTGGAACGATGTAACCATGTTCGTTCAAGCGTTCATCCAAAGCTGCTGTAAAGATTTCTACATCAGGGTGTGCTGCTTGAAGTGCCTTCACACCTTCTGGAGCTGATACAAGGCAGACAAACTTGATGTTTGAAGCTCCACGTTTTTTGAGGGAGTCAACAGCCAAAATCGCTGATCCACCTGTTGCAAGCATAGGATCAACTACAAAAATTTGACGTTGGTCAATATCTTCAGGTAATTTTACCAAGTATTCTACTGGTTGAAGGGTTTCTTCGTCACGGTACATACCAATGTGACCAACTTTTGCTGCTGGAACCAAACTCAATAGTCCATCAACCATACCAATACCTGCACGCAAGATTGGGACAATCGCCAATTTTTTACCAGCCAACTGTTTTTGAACTGTTTTTGTGATTGGTGTTTCGATTTCTACATCTTCAAGTGGAAGATCACGAAGCACTTCATATCCCATCAACATTGCAATCTCGTCTACTAGTTCACGAAAAGCTTTTGTAGAAGTGTCAGTGCGACGCAAGATTGATAATTTGTGTTGAATCAGTGGATGATTAATAACTTCAAGTTTTCCCATTTTCAGAATTCCTTCTTTCAATTTATTCTTCTTATTATATCAAAAAATGGTTTAAAAAGCTTTCTAAACCATTTATTTTTTTATAATTTCTAGATTAGGTGAGCCTCTTGGAGAGCTGCCTGCACTGTTTCAAGTGGTAGGTGAGTTAATTCTGTTCCCTTTTCTTGATAAAGGTGTTGGGCATAGTCGTCCATGCGGTATTGATTGATATAAACTACACGCTCACATCCTACTTGTAGTAACTGCTTGGTACAGTTAAGGCATGGAAAATGAGTAACGTAAGCTGTGAAACCTTTTGGAACGCCACGCTCTGACCCTTGTAAGATAGCATTCACTTCTGCATGAAGAGTGCGGACACAGTGGCCTTCAATCACCAGACAGTCATGATCAATACAATGCTCTGTTCCTGATACAGAACCATTATAGCCTGTTGAAATAACCTTGTTATCCTTGACTAAAACCGCTCCTACCTTGGCACGTTTACAAGTTGAACGATTGGCAATCAATAAGGCTTGAGCAGCAAAATACTCATCCCAAGCTAGTCTTTTTTCTGTCATAGCATTTCTCCTCATGTTTTATTTTTTAAAAAATGGCAGGCGTAGATCTGCGATTTTTTCAGCAGGAACCTTCATCCCATCCTTGATCCATTTAAGCAAGACCGATACGATGGCCGAACTCCAAAAAGAATGCAGGTAAGAACTGACACCTTTTGATTTCCCATAGTATTTTTCTAGAAATTCTTGCATGGCTTGCACAAAGATTTTTTCTAAGTGATAGTCTAGGGCAAGCTGAATAACTTTGGCTTCTTTCTTGGCTTCTCTAAAGAGGTGAACCCATACGAGATAAAGGTCTGTTTTAACATCGTAATGACTCAATTGCTCCATGATGTTATGGACGCTACGTTTAAAGACACTTTCTAAAATCTCTTCTTTTGAATCATAGTTTCGATAAAAAGCTGCACGAGAAACGCCAGCACGCTTGACTAACTCAGAAATGCTAATCTTAGCCAACTCCTTTTTCTCCAAGAGTTGCAAAAGAGCTGTTTCAATCGCTTCTCTGGTTAGCAAATTAGATTCTTGATTTGATTTTCTAAGGTTTTCAAGCGATTTTTCAGATATTTTACGTTCAGACATAACAATTTCTTTCTACTTGTGACAACAGAGAGGTACTACTTTTGTTTCAAGGGCTTTCATGATATAATTGTAAAAAAAGACAGAACCTTTGTCAATGTATAAGTGATAAAGATGGAGAATTTCTATGACTTGGAAGATTGTAGCTGACTCTGGTTGTGATTATCGCCAGCTGGAAAACCTTGCTTTTGATACTGAATTTGTCAGTGTTCCCTTAAAGATTCAGGTAGCAGATCAAGTCTTTGTCGATGATGCCAATCTGGATATCGATAAGATGATGGAAACTATGTATGCGACTTCTGAAGCTTCAAAATCAGCCTGCCCTAGTCCTGATGATTACTTACGAGCATTCGAAGGTGCCAAACATATTTTTGTAGTGACTATCACTGGAACTCTCTCTGGTAGCCACAATAGTGCTCAATTAGCTAAGAATATTTATCTCGAAGAACACCCTGATACTCAGATTCATGTCATCGATAGCTTATCAGCCGGTGGGGAAGTTGACCTAATCGTCGAAAAGATCAATGATTTGATCAACCAAGGACTTTCTTTTGAAGAAGTCGTTGAAGTGATTACTACTTACCAAGAAAAAACGAAGTTGTTGTTCGTTCTTGCTAAAGTGGATAACTTGGTTAAAAACGGTCGATTGAGTAAGCTTATTGGTACAGTTGTCGGGCTCCTCAATATTCGTATGGTTGGGGAAGCAAGCGAAACCGGAACCTTAGAACTCCTCCAAAAAGCTCGTGGTGCTAAAAAATCTCTTCAAGCTGCCTATGAAGAGTTAATCAAAGCTGGCTATGCTGGTGGGCGTATCGTCATGGCTCACCGCAGCAATGAAAAATTCTGCCAACAGCTCTCAGAGCTCCTACGAGAAAAATACCCACAAGCTGACATTAGAATCATCCCAACTTCTGGACTCTGCAGTTTCTATGCGGAAGATGGCGGTTTGTTGATGGGATATGAAATTAACTAAGATTATAAGCAACAAGAGATGCCAAGCATCTCTTGTTTTTTATGGTACAATAGAGCTATGAAACATTTTGATACTATTGTCATCGGTGGTGGACCTGCTGGCATGATGGCTACTATTTCCAGTAGTTTTTATGGTCAGAAAACTCTACTCATCGAAAAAAATCGAAAACTTGGGAAAAAATTAGCTGGAACTGGCGGTGGTCGCTGTAACGTGACTAACAACGGAACTCTAGACGATCTACTCGCTGGCATCCCTGGAAATGGGCGATTTCTTTACAGTGTCTTCTCCCAGTTTGATAACCATGATATCATTAACTTTTTTACGGAGAATGGAGTCAAACTCAAGGTAGAAGACCACGGCCGTGTCTTCCCAGCCAGCGATAAATCGCGAACCATTATCGAAGCCTTGGAAAAGAAAATCATTGAACTTGGTGGGCAAATTGCTACTCAAACAGAGATTGTTTCTGTTAAAAAGATAGACGACCAGTTTGTCCTTAAGTCCGCAGACCAGACCTTTACTTGTGATAAACTCATTGTCACAACAGGTGGTAAGTCTTATCCTTCTACTGGTTCGACTGGTTTTGGTCACGAGATTGCCCGTCATTTCAAACACACCATTACCGAACTTGAGGCTGCTGAAAGTCCCTTATTGACGGATTTCCCGCATAAGGCCTTGCAGGGAATTTCCCTAGACGATGTAACTCTTAGCTGTGGTAAGCATGTTATTACCCATGACCTGCTCTTTACCCACTTTGGTTTATCTGGTCCCGCTGCTCTGCGTATGTCAAGCTTTGTCAAGGGTGGCGAAATCCTATCTTTAGATGTCTTGCCACAACTTTCTGAAGGCGACTTAATAAATTTTCTAGAAGAAAACCGTGAAAAATCCTTAAAAAATGCCTTGAAATCTTTGTTGCCAGAACGCTTGGCAGAATTCTTTGTCCAAGGATACCCTGAAAAAGTTAAACAGCTAACTGAAAAAGAACGGGACCAACTTATCCAGTCTATCAAGTCCCTCAAGATTCCTGTAACAGGGAAGATGTCCCTTGCCAAGTCCTTTGTGACTAAGGGAGGGGTCAGCCTCAAGGAAATCAATCCTAAAACGCTAGAAAGTAAATTGGTTCCTGGACTCCACTTTGCTGGCGAAGTACTAGATATCAATGCCCACACAGGTGGCTTTAACATCACTTCCGCCCTCTGTACTGGCTGGGTGGCAGGATCAAACCCAATCTAAATCTAAATTATTCAATGGAACAATCAGCCCCAAAAGAAAGGAAGTCCTTTGGAACATATTATCTTGTTAAGGGGAGTTACTCCTAATGGACAAAATGCTATCCCTAAAATGTCTTATCTGGTAGATATCTTAACAGAGGCTGGTTTTCAACACGTTCGAACTTATATTCAAAGTGGAAATATTATTCTTGAAAGCGACTTAGCCATAGAAGAAATACGAGAACAAGTCCATACTCTAATAAAAGAAAAAATCGGAGCCGACTTGAAAATGGTCATTAAAAATAAGAGTGATTTTACAAAAATTGTCCAAGAAAATCCGTTTGGAGAACACTATCTTTATGACCGTATACATATAATTCTTTTCCAGAATGCTATCCAAAGTCTACCATTTGAAAAATTGGATAGTGACTATGGTGAAGAAGAAATTTGTATCGGCAACCATTGTCTTTACCTCTATCTCCCTAGAACTGCAAAACGAAAAAAGCTTAATACCAACTATCTCGAAAAGCTGTTCGGCGTTGATCTGACCATGCGAAAGTTAAACGTGGTAGAAAAATTACTAACAAAATAGGAAAAATAAGATGAACAGAAGAGAATCAGTCGAATTTGTCAATATGTGCATGATTAAAAATGGAGACAAGGTTCTGGTCCAAGACCGAATTAGCCCTGACTGGCCTGGCATTACTTTTCCTGGTTGTCATGTTGAACGTGGCGAATCCTTTGTCGATGCTGTCATTCGCGAAGTGAAGGAAGAAACTGGTCTGACCATTTCTAAGCCTCAACTCTGTGGTATCAAAGATTGGTATGATGACGAGGACTATCGTTATGTTGTCCACTTTTACAAAACAGAACACTTTACTGGTGAGCTCCAATCTTCAGACGAAGGAAATGTCTGGTGGGAGGATTTTGAAAATCTATCTCATCTAAAATTAGCTACTGAGGATATGTCTGACATGCTTCGTGTTTTTCTCGAAGAGGACCTCAGTGAATTCTTTTACTATAAGGATGGAGAAGACTGGTCTTACCAACTCAAATAACAGTAAATCGGCAGAGGTATCTCCGCCGATTTTTAGTTTGTCTAATCTTCAAGCTAGGTCTGTGTCCTCCAATTAAAATTCTGTTACTGGCTTTTTAAGTTCTAGCTTGGTCTTTGAGTTTTATCGAGTTTGTGTGCCTACATAGTGGGCAATGACATCTGATGTGTACTGGGCTGTTCCAGATCCAAATTTGTCAATATTTTCCTTAAACTCTGGATTATAGACATAGCCTTTTCCGATATGACCAAAGACCTCGATAGAGCAGTCAAATCCATAAGTACGGATGGCTTGCAAGAGTTTGGCTGCTTCCTCTTGATTTTCAGATGCTGTTGCAGGTAGATCAGCTTGAAGATTTTGTGCCAAGGCTTGAAAGACTTGGTTGAAGGCAGCCGTAGCTTCGTCTTCGTGACCTTTTTGGCGCTCGAGCGCTTGATCCATGATTTCTTGGCCATACTTGTCTACAGCCTCTTGCTGGTATTTTTGATGGTCTTGATAGCTAAATCCAGTGAATTTTTCCTCAATAGTCATTTTTCTTTCTCCTTTTTGTTCTTGAATGGTTTTTTGTAAGGTTGAAATCAAGGTGTCCAGATGTTGCCTCTCCTGGGTTAAATAGTCCAACTGTCTAGTTAAATGTGACAATATATCTGTCGTATCTTCCTTCAATAGCTCTGCTATTTTTTCTAAAGAAAAACCTAGATACTTGTAATAGAGGATAATCTGTAGTCGTTCTAAATCCTCTTGACTATAGGTTCGATAGCCATTTTCTGACTTTAATGGAACCAAGAGTCCTATCTTGTCATAATGGTAGAGGGTCTTGACGGAGACACCTGAAAGTTGCGCAGCTTCTTTGATATGGTACATGATTTCCTCCTCACATAAATAGTATATACCCTCCCCTTTGGGGAGAGTCAAGTATTTTATCATATTTTTTATAAAAATATGATAATCGCTTTCTTGACAGACTTGAAAAATCATGATAGGATAATCAAGTCTATCAATCAAAGAATAAGCTCAAAAGAGCAATTGAGAGAAGGCTATTTGACAACTCAAGTAGCCTTTTATTATTTAGAAATAGATTGGAGTTTTAACGATGTCTGAAAAATCGCAATGGGGTTCAAAACTGGGCTTTATCCTTGCATCTGCTGGTTCTGCTATTGGTCTTGGGGCCGTTTGGAAGTTCCCTTATATGACTGCTGCCAATGGTGGGGGAGGTTTTTTACTGGTCTTTCTCATCTCGACACTATTGATTGGATTTCCACTTCTCTTGGCTGAATTTGCCCTCGGTCGGAGCGCTGGCGTGTCAGCAATCAAAACCTTTGGAAAACTTGGCAACAATAACAAGTACAATTTTATCGGTTGGATCGGTGCCTTTGCCCTTTTCATCCTCTTATCCTTTTATAGTGTTATTGGGGGATGGGTTTTAGTGTATCTAGGTATCGCTATTGCTAAAGCCTTCCAAGTTGGGATTAGCAGTGATTATGCCCAGCTCTTCACAGATATTATTTCTAATCCATGGATTGCCCTTGGTTCCCAAGCCCTCTTTATCTTCCTCAACATTTTTATCGTATCTAAGGGAGTTCAAAAAGGAATTGAAAGAGCATCGAAAGTTATGATGCCCCTGCTCTTTATCATCTTTGTCATTATTATCGGGCGCTCTCTTAGCTTGCCAAATGCTATGGAAGGTGTCGTATATTTCCTCAAACCTGACTTTTCAAAACTGACAAGCGCCGGACTCCTCTATGCTCTGGGGCAATCTTTCTTTGCATTATCGCTCGGTGTTACTGCTATGTTGACCTATGCTTCTTACTTAGATAAGAAAACCAATCTGGTCCAATCAGGTATGTCCATCGTTGCCATGAACATCTCTGTATCGATCATGGCAGGATTAGCCATTTTCCCAGCTATGTCAGCCTTTAACATCCAGTCTGAAGGTGGTCCAAGTCTTCTCTTTATCGTCTTGCCACAACTCTTTGACAAGATGCCTTTTGGAACCATTTTCTACATCCTCTTCCTCTTGCTCTTCCTCTTTGCGACGATAACCTCTTCTGTCGTTATGCTGGAAATTAATGTTGGAAATATCACTGACCAAGATAACGAAAAACGTAATAAATGGAGTCTCATTTTAGGTATCTTAACTTTTGTCTTTGGTATCCCTTCGGCCCTATCCTATGGTCTTATAGCTGATGTCCATATCTTTGGAAAGACCTTCTTTGACGCCATGGATTTCTTGGTTTCCAACCTTCTCATGCCTTTTGGTGCTCTCTGCTTGTCTCTTTTTACAGGCTATATTTTCAAGAAGGCACTGGCAATGGAGGAACTTCATCTTGATGAAACACCTTGGAAACAAGGACTTTTCCAAGTCTGGCTCTTCCTTCTTCGTTTCATCATTCCAATTATTATCATCGTGGTCTTTATCGCCCAATTTATGTAAATACAAAAAAGGACTTGAGTAATGAACTCAGGCCCTTTCTTTTTATTATGGATGACTAACAATCAATTCTAGACCTTGACCTTCCAAAGTCCATGCATCAACATCGCTTGGCAAGATAAAGTGGCTGCCTTTTTGGATTGGATATTCCTTACCGTCTACAATGAGCTGACCTTGACCAGCCAAGACACTTAACAAGCTGTAATCAGCTGTTTTTTCAAAGTTAACTTTTCCAGTAATTTCCCACTTGTAAACTGCGAAGAAATCATTAGAGACAAGTAAAGTTGAACGCAAATCGTCTGCTTTGACGGTTACAGGACGGCTGTTAGCAGGCTCACCAATATTTAGAACATCGATGGATTTTTCAAGATGAAGCTCGCGCAAGTTACCATTATCATCCTTGCGGTCAAAGTCATAAACACGGTAGGTTGTATCACTAGACTGTTGCGTTTCAAGGATCAAGATACCTGCTCCAATAGCATGCATGGTTCCACTTGGAACATAGAAGAAATCTCCAGCTTTTACAGGAACTTTTGTTAACAAGGCATCCCAGTTTTTATCTTCGATTTGCTGGCGGAGTTCTTCTTTTGACTTAGCGTTATGGCCGTAAATAATTTCTGAACCCTCATCTGCAGCGATGATGTACCAGCACTCTGTCTTTCCAAGTTCGCCTTCATGCTCTAATCCATAAGCATCATCTGGGTGAACTTGAACACTGAGCCAGTCATTGGCATCGAGGATTTTAGTCAAGAGTGGAAATACTGGCTCTGGACGGTTGCCAAATAACTCACGGTGTTCCGCATACAAAGTAGCGAGGTCTGTTCCTTGATAGCAGCCATTAGCTATCTTAGAAACACCATTTGGGTGAGCTGAAATTGCCCAATATTCTCCGATTTTTTCGCTTGGAATGTCGTATCCAAACTCATCACGTATTTTAGTGCCACCCCAGATTTTTTCTTGCATAACGGATTGTAAAAATAATGGTTCTGACATCTTGATCTCCTGTCTGATTTTTCTCCCTTCATTATAGCAAAAAAAGAGTTCTAGTTGAACTCTTTTTCATATCTTATAAAGTAGGGAGAAGATTTTGTAAAAATAGTGAATAAATGTGTTCTACTCAATGCTTGCACCATTACTGGCAATGACATCCTTGTACCAGTAGAAGGACTTCTTCTTGCTACGTTTGAGACTTCCATGACCTTCATTATCACGATCCACATAGATAAAGCCATAGCGCTTGTTCATTTCGCCTGTTCCAGCTGAAACTAGATCGATACAACCCCAAGTCGTATAACCAAGCAAGTCTACTCCATCTTGGTAAATGGCATCTCGCATAGCCTTGATGTGGGCCTCTAGATAAGCAATCCGATAGTCATCTTCTACATAGCCATTTTCATCTGGCGTATCCATAGCGCCTAGGCCATTCTCTACGATGAACATAGGCTTTTGGTAACGATCCCAGATGGCATTGAGGGTGATTCGAAGCCCAAGTGGGTCAATCTGCCATCCCCATTCTGAGGATTCTAGATAGGGATTTTTGAGAGAGGCAAAAACATTTCCAGCTGTTAATTCTTTAACTTCTGGATCACCTGAGGCCACTCGACTTGCATAGTAAGAGAAGGAAACAAAGTCAACAGTATAATTCTTCAACAAGTCTAGATCCTCTGCTGTCATTTCAATCTCAATCCCTTCACGCTCCCACTGCTTCTTGGCGTAGCTTGGGTATTCTCCACGCGCCTGAACATCAATGAAAAAGTAACTCTTGCGGTCTTCTTCCATAGCAGCCCAGTAGTCTCTCGGATGGGCTGTGTTAGGATAATACTGCCCTGCTGCCAACATACATCCAACCTTGTTTTCTGGGTCAATTTCGTGGGCAAGCTTAGTCGCCAGAGCTGAAGCTACCAACTCATGGTGAGCTGCTTGGTATTTGACTTGTTCTTGATTTTCACCTTCTTCGAAACAGAGACCAGCTCCCATAAAGGGGGCATGGAGAAGCATGTTGATTTCATTAAATGTTAGCCAGTATTTGACCAAACCCTTGTAACGGGTAAAAAGTGTGCGACAGAGATTCTCATAGAAGTCCAACATACGACGATTGCGCCAACCACCATACTCAGTAATTAAGTGCATGGGGCAGTCAAAATGCGTGATGGTTACCAGAGGTTGGATACCATACTTGTGGCACTCCTTAAACAAGTCCTCATAAAAGGCTAGACCAGCTTCATTTGGCTCTGCTTCATCTCCTTTGGGGAATATTCTTGTCCAAGCAATGGAAAGCCGATATGTTTTAAAGCCCATTTCCGCAAAAAGGGCAATATCTTCCTTGTAATGATGGTACATATCAATAGCTTGCTTGGCTGGGTAAAAATAGCCCTCCTCAAAAGAAAACATCTTTTTCTTCCCTGTGATAATGGCTTCACGGTCCTTACCGATTGGAACAACATCAACATTGGCCAATCCACGACCGTCTAAATTATAAGCACCCTCGCATTGATTAGCTGCCGTAGCACCACCCCAGAGGAAACCCTCTGGAAATTGTAGTATTTCTGTCATCACTTTACCTCACTTGATTTACTAGTACTAGTATACTATTAAACATTTAAATAAAGCTGAAATAGCCCCAAAAAAATGTTTTAAGAAAAGCATTTTCTTTATAAAAAAGCTTCTACGATGAACATAGAAGCCAAATAGGGTAGTTGAAATTTGTATACAAAACTGCTTTATTTCATAAGATTTGGAAGAATGAACATGATAAAGAAAGCTAGAGCAACCATAATAAAAACATTGAGATAGATAAAACATTTTGCCAACCATGCATATCGCCCAGGTCTTAGTGGTCTTTCTACATAGGAATGTTTTGGTTTTTTAGGATCATAATAAACAGCAACTTTTCCACCAATTGGAAAGCGTTCCTTAAGTGGAGATTTTGTATAAGACAAAAAACTATTACCCTTAACTTTGTATCTTAAAACTTGTGGAATTTCACCATTTTCAAAATTATCCGTTTTTACATCAGATACGATTGAACCTAAGGGAGTACTGATTGTATTTGAAATAGCAGATAGAAATTTAGGCCCTACGACCTTGTATTGGTTTCCATCAACAGTGTATTCAACAACTGGGAGACTAATCCCATTATAAAGAGCATAGGAATATCGGATAATAACTCCTTCCGTTCTTTCAGTACATCTCTTGGCATTGCTATAATTACTAAATATAAAATAGGAAAACATAAAATAGGTGAAGGCAGCAAATCCTAACATCATTAAGCCAATTAATAGAAAGAAAGTTGTTGGCATATTTTTCTCCTTAGAACATTGTTATGAAGCTATTTTAACAAATTTAACAGAAAAGACAAGAAAAAGACCGGATTGCTCCGATCTTTTCAGTCATCAAAATGTAAGAAAATTAATACCTCATGCTATTTAATCGATTGATTGATTGTCAGCAAGCCATGGTTAATTATTGCAGCAATATCTTCCAGACCACGAAGAATAAAACTACCTATAATCAATCCTAGAATAATTGAACAGATAATCATGGTAATACAGATTAAATAAATATCCTTTTTTTGCATCTCTTTTCTCCTAATATCTATTCGCGTCCATTCATGGAGATACTTTCAATCTCAAGGTTCATTGGTCATTATGTGACAATTGTAAGGTTTCCCAGAACCATAAAGTCGAGCGGTAAACTGAACGCCATCTTCACTCTCTCTTCCTAATAAAATAAAGAAGCCCTCTTACTATATCTATTTAAAAATATTTCTCCTTTCCATATCAGTTACATTTTTATTATAAGATTTCAGGATAGCGCTGTCAACGATTTATATGCAAGTTCTTTATATAAAAAAGACCGGATGGCTCCGATCTTTTAATCGTTTATGTTCTCAATTTCTGTTTTAAAAATAGCTAAGGTTAACTTCAAATGACTACTCGCCTTATTTCATTCGATAAAAATCAATGACTAGACCAGCAGGCCCTTCAACTAGCAGACTTTCTGTTCCCCAATCCGTTACAGCTGGTTCGTGTAAAACCTTTATACCAAGATCTTTCAACCGTTGGTAGTTCTGCTCTACATCCTCAACCTCGATGTGAAGAATGATTCCTGACTGAAAATCTTCTAAAGGAATCAAATGATTTCGGGACAACATAAGACAGTGACTGCCAATCGTAAACTGAGCAAAACTGTCATCAACATAGTCTGCCTTTTTATCCAATATATGCTCCAGTTCCGCACAGACTTGGGGAACATTTGAAACAATAATATCCAATTGATTTAAATTCATTTACTATTCTCCATAAAAAGACCGGATTACTCCGATCTTTTAAGTTTCTCTCTAAGAAAATCAAAGCATAAAATCTACAATGTTTACTTTTGATTTTCCACAAGAGAAATTATTTAATTGCGCGTGATTGCAATCCTTCTTCTTCCAAGAAGAGACGGAATGGTACGAGTTCTTCTGCTTCGTATTTTTCCTTGAAGGCTTTGATTGCTTCTTCTGAGTGTTGTTTTGGATCCAACTCAAGTACTTCTACTGGAAGTGGACGGTGTTGAGTGATGCGAGCGTCGATGACAACTGTCTTACCTTCTTTGTTCAATTTAACAGCTTCAGCAACAACAGCATCGATATCTTCGATACGGTTAACTGTAAATCCTACAGCACCTTGAGCTTCAGCGATTTTTGCGTAGTCAGCGTTTGTGAAGTCTACACCAAACAAGTGTTTGTTTGTGTCTTCGTATTTGTTCTTGATGAAGGCATATTCATCATTTGAGAAGACAACGTTGATAACTGGAAGGTTATATTGAACGTTAGTGATCACGTCTGGGTAGCACATGTTGAAGGCTCCGTCACCCATGATGTTCCATACTTGGCGATCTGGATTGTCTTTCTTAGCAGCGATACCACCAGGAAGGGCAATACCCATTGTCGCAAAGAGTGGAGATGTACGCCACATGTTCTTAGGTGTCATATGAAGATGACGAGTTGATGTTTGAGTAGAGTTACCTACGTCGATTGAATAGATAGCATCTTGATCAGCATGTTTGTTGATTGCATTGTAAACTTGATACAATTGCAATTCACCCTCAGTTTTACCTTCGAGTTTGTTCATGTAGTCACGCCAGTTTTGGTTGTTCTTAACGTTTGCACGCCACCATGGAGTAGACTCAACTGGGTTTACTTTGTCAAGGATAGCTTTAGCTGCTTGACCTGCATCTCCAAGGATTGAAGCGTCAAGGGCGTGACGTTTACCAAGTTTGTATGGGTCGATATCCACTTGGATGAATTTTTCAGTGTTTTTGAATGCTTCGTATACTTCAGCAAATGGGAAGTTTGAACCAAGGAAGAGAACAGTGTCTGCTTCAAAGACAACTTCGTTGGCTGGTTTCCAACCAACACGGTAGGCAGAACCTGTCAAACCTTCGTAGTTCCATTCAAAAGCTTCAAAGTTTTTACCAGTTGTGATGATTGGTGCTTTGATTTTACGTGACAATTCAGTAATCACTTCACCAGCTTTAACACCACCGTAACCAGCATAGATAACTGGACGTTCAGCATTGTTCAAGATTTCAACTGCTTTGTCAATTTCAACTTCGTTCAAAGCAGGAGCGATGAATGAACGTTCGTATGAACCTGAACCGTAGTATGAGTTTTCGTCGATTTCTTGGAAACCAAAGTTTACTGGAATTTCAACAACGGCTGGACCTTTTTTAGAAACGGCAGCACGGCAAGCTTCGTCGATTACTTTTGGTAATTGCTCTGCGTAAGCTACACGTTTGTTGTAAACAGCGATACCGTTGTACATTGGGTTTTGGTTTAATTCTTGGAAGGCATCCATGTTTAATTCGTTAACTGGACGTGATCCAAGGATAGCAAGGAATGGAGTGTTATCCATAGCTGCATCGTAAACACCGTTGATCAAGTGAGTCGCCCCTGGACCACCTGAACCAACTGCAACACCGATAGAACCGCCAAATTTAGCCTGCATAACCGCTGCAAGAGCACCTGTTTCTTCGTGGCGAACTTGCAAGAAACGGATATCTTTGTCTTCAGCCAAAGCGTCCATTAGTGAGCTGAGTGTTCCTGATGGGATACCGTAGATTGTGTCTACGCCCCATGTTTTCAATACGTTAAGCATTGCTGCAGATGCAGTAATTTTCCCTTGAGTCATAATGATAACTCTCCTTAAAAATTAATTTGATGAATAATAAAAGCGCTTTTATATGTTTTTTGAAAACGATTCAGTAAATTTACACTCCTAATTTATCACATTTACTTTTAGTTTCATAAGAATGTGCTCAGAAAACTTCATTCTCTATTACAGTACAGATTGAAAACGTTTTGAAAATCTGTTTTAGAATAGCAAAAAAGCGGTTAAGACCGCCTTTTTATACTCAATGAAAATCAAAGAGCAAACTAGGAAGCTAGCCGCAGGCTGTACTTGAGTACGGCAAGGTGAAGCTGACGTGGTTTGAAGAGATTTTCGAAGAGTATTAATCGACTTTAGTAAAATTAAGCATAAGAGAGCTGATTAAAACAGATACTGAACTAAAGGCCATGGCTAATCCTGCAAGTTCTGGATTGAGCACCAAACCAAGACTTGAAAAGACTCCTGCTGCAATCGGAATACCAATGAGGTTATAGATAGAAGCCCAGAAAAGATTGAGTAGAATACGATTAAAGGTCTTCTTACTCATATCAAAAGCACGTGCCAATCCTAGTAGATTATTAGTTGTAAGAACAAGGTCTGCTGATTCAATGGCAATATCTGTCCCAGAGCCCATGGCAATTCCGACATCCGCTACACTGAGGGCTGGCGCATCATTGATGCCATCTCCAACAAAGGCAAGTTTTCCATTCTTTTGAAGCTTGTGAATTTCATGTGCCTTTTCCTCTGGCAAGACATTTGCGATTACTTCTTCGATACCAATTTGCTCTGCAATCGCATGGGCTACTCCAGCATTATCTCCAGTAAGCATGACCGTTCTAAGACCACGTTTTTTCAATTTAGCAATGGCTTCCTGAGCATTTTCCTTAGGGACATCCTGCAAGGCAATTAAGCCTTTTAACTGACCATCCACTGATAGGAAGACAACTGTTTTTGCTTCTTTCTCAAGTAAATCAAATCGTTCTTGATAATCATGTGGAATAGCAAGGTCAGCTAAGAGCTTAGCATTCCCCAGCAAGACTTGCTTACCATTAATAATCCCAGTCACACCTTTTCCATGCAAGGCTTGGAAGTTTTCCACTGGGTAAAGGCTAATTCCTAGTTCAGATGCACGATTAACAATAGCTTGAGCTAGCGGGTGTTGAGATACATCTTCCAGTGAAGCAGCCAAACTTAGCACTTCTCCTTCATCTCCGATAACATCTGTCACTACTGGCTTCCCTTCGGTCAAGGTTCCTGTCTTATCAAAAACAACCGTTTGAACTTTTTGGATTTCCTGTAGAACTGTACCATTTTTGAGAAGAATCCCCATCTTGGCACTTCGTCCTGTTCCAACCATGAGTGCTGTCGGTGTCGCAAGTCCAAGAGCACAAGGGCAGGCAATTATCAAAACAGCAACACCATAGAGGAGCGACGTCACAAAACTTTCTCCAAGTAAAACAAACCAGATCCAAAAAGTAAGGAGTCCTAAAATGACAACTGCTGGTACAAAAATCCCAGAAATCTTGTCTGTCAAATCTTGAATAGGGGCACGACTCGTTTGAGCTTTCTTCACAAAGTCTACAATCTGAGCCAACATAGTCTCAGAACCAACTTTTTCAGCTCTAAAGATGATCGTACCACTATTATTGATGGTTGAACCAATGACAGTATCACCGGCAGACTTGTCTACTGGAATACTTTCCCCAGTTACCATTGATTCATCAATACTAGTTTCTCCTTCTATTACAGTCCCATCAACGGCAATTTTTTCACCTGGTCGAACGCGAATGAGATCCCCAACTTTGACTTGTTCTAGAGGTATTTGAACATAAACATCATCACGCAAAACCTCTGCTGTTTTTGCTTGTAGGTCTAATAATTTTTCGACTGCCTGCGAAGTATTTTTTCGCATTTTTTCCTCAAAAACTGCTCCCAAAAGAATGAAGAAGAGGATAAATGCAGCACTTTCAAAGTAAACGGGCAGACCAGTGAAGAGGGCAACTAAGCTATAGAAATAGGCCACTAGGGTTCCCAGAGCAACCAAGGTATCCATGTTGGAATTGTGCTTTTTAAAACTAGCCCAGGCGCTTCTGATATATGGAACTCCAGCTACCAGCATAATGGGTGTTGTGGCTAAAAAGGTGCCCCAACGCATGACTTGGTGACTAATTCCTCCTGTAGACATCCCAATCATGAGAATCACAAGAGGCACAGTAAAGATACTAGTAATCCAAAAACGCTGTAAAAGACTGAGAGACTTTTTAGTTTTTTCAACAACGGTATAGGTCCCCTTTTGCATCTTCATGCCGCATGAAAATTCATGCTCACCCAGGTCTTGAGGAGTAAAGCGAATGACTTTTTCCTCGTCTTGAGCGATTGGTTCTAGAATCCCTTCTTCTTCGAAGAGAATTTCCTTATAGCAGTTTGATGGTGTCACACGATGAAAGGTAATCTCAGCAGGAATCCCTTTTTGCAGTTGAATGTGGGCTGGATGGTAGCCTTTGTCTGCTGTAATACGAATTTTTTGAACACCATTTTCAAGACTTGCTTTTACAATTTCAGTCATATCATTCTCCTATTCTACAATCATCTTACCGTGCATCATATTCATGCCACAAGAGAAACCATACTCACCTGCTTCTTCAGGTGTGATTTCAACCACATATTGGTCTCCCATAGGCAGATCTGCATGCACTCCAAAGTCTGGAAAAACGATTTGATCCAAGCAAGGTGAAGGATCTTTTCGATCAAAAATAATGCGAGCAGGTTGCGATTTTTTGAGGATAATGGTTCCTGGAGTGTAGCCCCCCATGACCTCCACTCGAATCTCCTGATAGCCATTTTTTTGCTGGGCTCTCTTAGCATCTTCTTGCGGTTTTTTGAAAAACCAAAAGAGGATAAAAGCAATCATTCCTAAAACAACAATAGATACAAATAGATTTAACATAGCGTCTCCTTTACATACAATTACATCTTACTTCTGTTACAGCACTTGCTTTTTTCTCAGCAATCACTTCTTCCAAGCCTTCCAAGTCAGCTAGGGTAAAGTCACATTCTTCTATCAGATCAGCTAGCAAGAGCTTTATTCTTCGAGAACAAAGCTTGTCTTTGATATCCTGAACCATTAAGCCCCTACTATCATCTGGAGTTAAAAGGGACGAATACATAAAGGACTTGCCCTGCTTTTCCCGAGTCAAACATTCTTTCTCCACCAAACGGGCCAAGAGCGTCTGGATCGTGGATTTGGACCAACTGAACCTTTTCTCTAATACTTTTATGAGATCAGTACTAGTCTGTTCTCCCTGCATCCAGATAATCTTCATGACCTGCCATTCTGCATCCGAAATCTGCATCAGTACACCTCCAAAATCTACATTTGTCAATTACAATTATCAGTATACTCTTAAAATCTACATTTGTCAACCCAAAATCACATTTTTAAAATTTATCGCCGCTATAAATATTTTTTATCACCACAATAAAAAATACATATTATCCAAAGCTCTCTTTTAATGCTACAATAACTGTATCATTTTCCTAGATGGGAGGTTCTACTTTTGGATTGGTCCATTGTTGAACAATATCTACCACTCTATCAAAAGGCATTCTTTCTGACCTTGCATATTGCAGTTTGGGGAATTCTAGGTTCTTTTTTGCTGGGACTCATCGTCAGCGTCATCCGGCATTACCGAGTTCCTGTTTTCTCACAGTTAGCAACAGCCTATATAGAATTGTCACGAAATACACCCCTTTTGATACAACTATTCTTTCTCTACTTCGGTCTACCTCGAATAGGGATTGTTCTTTCTTCAGAAGTCTGTGCAACAGTCGGGCTCATCTTCTTAGGTGGTTCCTACATGGCAGAATCCTTCCGAAGCGGGCTAGAAGCCGTCAGTCAAACCCAGCACGAGATTGGTTTAGCCATTGGTCTTACACCTTTTCAGGTTTTTCGCTACGTGGTTCTTCCACAAGCGACAGCAGTTGCTCTACCATCCTTTAGTGCCAATGTTATTTTCCTGATCAAGGAAACATCTGTCTTCTCAGCGGTTGCCCTTGCTGACCTTATGTACGTTGCTAAGGATTTGATAGGACTCTATTATGAGACAGACATTGCGCTGGCTATGTTGGTAGTTGCTTACCTTATCATGCTTCTACCTATTTCACTAGTCTTTAGCTGGATAGAAAGGAGGCTCCGTCATGCAGGATTCGGGAATGCAAGTACTCTTTCAGGGAAATAATCTCCTGAGAATCTTACAGGGATTGGGAGTCACGATTGGGATTTCTATCCTGTCTGTCCTCTTATCCATGATTTTCGGAACGGTGATGGGAATTATCATGACTTCTCATTCTAGAGTGATTCGCTTCTTGACTCGTTTTTATCTAGAATTTATCCGTATCATGCCCCAGCTGGTGCTTCTCTTCATCGTTTACTTTGGTTTAGCTCGAAACTTTAATATCAATATTTCAGGTGAAACTTCTGCTATTATCGTTTTCACCCTCTGGGGAACAGCTGAGATGGGAGACTTGGTTCGTGGAGCTATCACTTCCCTACCGAAACATCAGTTTGAGAGCGGACAAGCACTTGGCTTAACTAAAGTGCAACTCTACTACCATATCATCATCCCTCAAGTCTTGAGAAGACTGTTACCACAAGCCATCAACCTTATCACTCGGATGATTAAAACCACTTCCTTGGTTGTTTTGATTGGGGTTGTTGAAGTTACCAAGGTTGGCCAACAAATCATCGATAGCAATCGTTTGATCATCCCAACCGCTTCCTTTTGGATTTAT
This sequence comes from Streptococcus infantis, assembly GCF_047460875.1. Classification (GTDB taxonomy): domain Bacteria; phylum Bacillota; class Bacilli; order Lactobacillales; family Streptococcaceae; genus Streptococcus; species Streptococcus infantis_AA. The sequence goes on from NZ_JASHFI010000002.1 coordinate 160,340, forward strand.
GGAACCATCCTAGTCTTGTATTTCGCGGTTTGCTTCCCTATTTCCAAACTATCTACTCATCTAGAAAAACATTGGAGGAACTAAATGTCTGAAACTATTTTAGAAATCAAGGAACTAAAAAAATCCTTCGGAGACAATCCGATCCTCCAAGGACTTTCCCTAGATATTAAAAAGGGGGAAGTGGTCGTCATCCTAGGACCATCTGGTTGTGGGAAAAGTACCCTCCTTCGCTGTCTCAATGGGTTAGAAACTATTCAAGGAGGAGATATCCTGCTGGATGGCCAGTCCATCGTTGAAAATAAAAAAGATTTTCACCTGGTTCGCCAAAAGATCGGTATGGTCTTTCAAAGTTATGAACTCTTTCCTCACTTGGATGTCCTTCAAAACCTCATCCTAGGACCTATCAAGGCTCAAGGGAGAGACAAGAAAGAAGTAACGGAAGAAGCTCTGCAACTACTGGAACGTGTCGGACTTCTAGACAAAAAACATAGCTTTGCTCGTCAATTATCAGGAGGACAAAAGCAACGGGTTGCCATCGTTCGTGCCCTTCTCATGCATCCAGAAATTATCCTATTTGACGAGGTAACGGCTTCACTGGACCCAGAAATGGTGCGTGAGGTTCTGGAACTTATCAATGATTTGGCTCAGGAAGGGCGTACCATGATTCTGGTAACCCATGAAATGCAGTTTGCCCAAGCCATTGCGGACCGCATTATCTTCCTTGACCAAGGGAAGATTGCTGAAGAAGGAACTGCTCAAGAATTCTTCACAAATCCACAAACCAAACGAGCACAAGAATTTTTAAATGTCTTTGACTTTAGCCAGTTTGGCTCATATCTATAATCAATAAAGGAGATTATTATGAAACTACTCAAACCACTTCTAACTGTTTTTGCTCTAGCATTCGCACTTATCTTCGTCACAGCTTGTAGTTCAGGCGGAAGCTCTGATGCTTCATCAGCTAAAGCAACTGCAAAAGCTCGCACAATCGATGAAATTAAGAAAAGTGGCGAACTTCGAATCGCGGTATTTGGAGACAAAAAACCATTTGGTTACGTTGACAACGACGGTTCTTACCAAGGTTATGATATCGAACTAGGTAACCAATTAGCACAAGACCTTGGTGTAAAGGTCAAATACGTTTCTGTCGATGCTGCTAACCGTGCTGAATACTTGATTTCAAACAAGGTTGATATCACCCTTGCCAACTTCACAGTTACTGACGAACGTAAAAAACAAGTTGACTTTGCCCTTCCTTACATGAAAGTTTCTCTCGGTGTTGTGTCACCAAAAGATAAAGTCATCAAGGACGTTAAAGAACTTGAAGGAAAAACCTTAATCGTTACAAAAGGAACTACTGCTGAAACTTACTTTGAGAAAAATCACCCAGAAGTAAAACTCCAAAAATACGACCAATATAGCGATGCCTACCAAGCACTTCTTGATGGACGTGGAGATGCCTTCTCTACTGACAATACTGAAGTTCTAGCTTGGGCGCTTGAAAACAAAGGATATGAGGTAGGAATTTCTTCTCTAGGCGATCCAGATACTATTGCGCCAGCAGTCCAAAAAGGAAACCAAGAACTACTTGACTACATCAACCAAGAAATCGAAAAATTAGGCAAAGAAAACTTCTTCCACAAGGCTTATGAAAAAACACTTCACCCAACCTACGGTGACGCTGCTAAAGCAGATGACCTAGTTGTTGAAGGTGGAAAAGTTGATTAATACTCAATGAAATCACAAAAAGAAATCAGGTAACCCTAAGGGTTACCTGATTTTTATATATCTTAAGCATTTTGCCAATTTTCTTGGTCTTCTTTAAATCGTTTTAAAAGGTCAAGTCCTTCTGGTGTGATGTAGCCTTCTTCTTGGGCTAGGTGGATAAGCTCGCTATAGTTTGAAAGGGTCACCAGTTTGACACCAGCATCCGCAAAGTTCTTATCTGCTTTTGCTAGTTGATAGCTAAAGATAGCTACAACACCTAGAACATCTGCTCCTTCACGCTTGGCAGCAGCCACGGCCTCAAGAACTGAGCCACCAGTTGAAATCAAATCTTCAACAACGACCATTTTTTGCCCTTGGGCTACACGGCCTTCAATTTGGTTGCCTGCTCCGTGGTCTTTTGGTTTGCTACGAATATAAGCAAATGGCAGACTCATCTTATCAGCGATGATGGCTCCGTGTGGAATCCCTGCTGTCGCTGTTCCTGCAATGACTTCTACCTCTGGGAATTCTGCCTTGATGGCCTCTACAAAACCATTTTCAATCAAGTTGCGTGTTTCTGGGTATGCAAGCGTTACACGGTTGTCCGTATAAATCGGTGACTTAATGCCTGATGCCCATGTGAAGGGCTCTTCTGGTTTGAGGTAAACGGCTTGAATTTTCAATAGATGGCTAGCAATGTCTTTAGCAAGTGTCATGGTGTGCTCCTTTTTATAGTGTTAAATGAATCTTCTTTTTAAACCCAATCTTGTGTCCATTCTTCTTTGATGGCATGGTAGGCTGCGACTGGATCAGCTGCTTGCGTAATCGGACGGCCAACTACGATGTAGTCACTACCAATCTGGTAAGCTTCTCCTGGGGTTACTACCCGTTTCTGATCCCCTGCTTCTGTCCCTCTTGGGCGAATCCCTGGTGTCAGACAGATAAAGTCTTCATGAGTTGCTTGTTTGATAAGCTTGGCTTCTTGGGCCGAACAAACGACTCCATCTAGACCAGCTTCAGCTGTTTTCTGGGCATAGTGGATAACCGACTCTTGGAGGCTGGTTTGGATATTTTGACATTCTTGCATTTGTTCCTCCGAGGTTGAGGTTAATTGGGTAACAGCTATGAGAATCCCCTTGTCTCCCAATCCTTCACGCGCTGCTTGCATCATCTCAACCCCACCTGCTGCCTGTACATTGGTCATATCAACTCCCAGATTCGATAAAATTTTCATGGTTGATTTGACTGTATTGGGAATATCATGCAGTTTGAGATCCAAAAAGACACTATGTCCTAATGACTTCAAATAACGGACAACTTCAGGTCCTACAGCATAGTAGATTTCCATTCCTACTTTGACATAGAGCTTTTCCTCTGCTGGGAATAGGGCTAAGAACTCCTTGGCTTCTTCAAAACTTGGAAAATCCAGAGCTATGACTGGGCGACTTTCACGCATGCGTTTCTCCTCTTATCTTTCTTATCAGCCCAGCTTCCGTCAAAAAGACTACAAAAAAGGAACCTGCCAACAGCAAGGTTCCACGAAAAATGGGTAGAATCCACCCTTTCACCGTCTAACCTTAGCTGCCTCTCTGGACTGCTTTAAAGGTTTTTTACTATTCTATTATTTAAAGCGGGACTTGTCAAGTAAAAACTGGTATCCGAAGAACTTTAAAGCCAAGACTCACAATCAAGCAGATAGAATGTTCTCAAGTTTATCGACTCTGTGATTGTTGGGTTGTTTGATTTTGAGTTTGTGTTTGATTTTGAGTTTGTGTTTGATTCTGAGTTTGATTCCCTTGCTCATCTTGTTTTTTCTTTTCTTCTTCCTGCTTCTTCTTTTCCTCTTCTTTAGCTTTGATTCTTGCTTCTTCTAAAGCCTTATCCGTCAAGCTATAACTATAGATCCCAACTTCCATATCAATACCGCTTGGCACTGTTAATTGAGGTTTAATCTTGCTATAGTAAGGCAATTTTTTACCTAGTTCTGATAAAGGAACCAAAACCTCATCCGTATCATACATGGTAATTTTGAGCAGATCACTGGTTACACTGCTTGGAGCCAACTCAATCGTTTTGATAGCTTGCTTAATCTCTGGACTGACTTCAGCCAGTTGTTCAATCAAGGTTTTGACTTGCTGCTCATCGTTAAATAGAACAGATAGATAGGTTTCTGGCAAGCTAAGGAGACTGACTGGACTAGTTTCAACCGTACCACTGGAAAGAATTGGATAATGGTCCTCTCCAGAAACATAATAGGCTACAATCCCGTATTCCTTGACCTGGATGGTGAAATTGGTCGGAAATTGATAGTGAATGCTAGCAGATTCAATCCAGTGATTGGACTTAATCATCTCAGCATGTTTGTCTTTATTGAGAAGCAGATCAAAGGTATAGTCACTATCACGAATCCCTGAAGCCTCTTTGATTTGGTCTGCATTGGTCTCTACAGTCCCAGTGACTTCTATATTTTTCAGAGTTGAGAAGGGCGTCAAGAGATAGATCGAAAAGACCAAGAAAAGCAAACTCGGGATTAGAATCGTAACAGCACGCCAGATATGAACTCTAGGAATAGAAGGCTTGGTAGGCTTTTTCTTGGTTTTAACCTTCTTTTCTTCTACCTTTTCTACTTTTGATGCTTCTGATTCTTCGGCCTGGTCTTCCACTTGTTCTGCTTCAGCTGCTTCCTCTTCAAGTTCAGACGAGGACTCATCTGCTATAAGCTCCTTCTGTTCTTCGCTATTAGGATCTACTTCCGTTGCTTCCTCTGTATTTTCGGATATATCTGACTCTTGCTCTTCTTTGGTTTCTTCAGCCTTTTTACGCAGATACTCTCGGTTTTTCTTCTGCCACTCTGATAAGCTAGTTTCTGCATCAGAAGTTATTGAAACTTCCTTTTTGCCTGAATCTCCCTTGGCTTCTTCTTTGGCTAGTTGGGCCTCTTCTTCAGCTTTTTTTTGAAGATATTCTTGATTTCGTTTTTGCCACTCTGACAATTCCTTGCCTTGAGTTGGCTCTTGTTTCTTATCCTTTGACATCGATTTTCCTTATGATAGATCTTTTTTTAGTAGCGCATAAAAATCCGCCACAGATTTTAATTCATGAGAATTCTTCATCGTGCTCTGGTAGTCTTCTTTGTGGGTCAAAAGCTTGCTTACCTTTTCTTCTAAAGTTGACAAGGTCAAATCGCTCTCTTGCAACTCCTCAGCATAGCCTTTCTTCACGAAATAAGCAGCATTTTCGATTTGGTCTCCACGGCTGGCTTCACGACCTAGTGGCACAATGACATGCAATTTAGCCATGGCAAGGAGCTCAAAAATAGTATTGGCACCACCACGAGTGATAACCACATCAGCCAGATTCATGAGCGGTTGATAGAGGTTAGTCACATAGTCAACACGATAGAGGTTTGAACTTAGTTCATTTAAACTAGCATCCCCTGTCAGGTTGATGATATTGTAGCGACTAGTCAGCTCTTCCTTGTGGTCTGTAACTAATTGGTTAAAGACACGCGCTCCAGCAGAACCACCTACAAAGAGAAGGGTTGGTAACTTACTATCGAAGTAAGTTCGGATATCCACCATTTCTTCAGGTTCTTCCATAATTAGGCCAGAAACCTTGGTCACAGCTCCAACGTGCTCTACCTTAGTGAGACTAGACGCTTGTTCAAAAGTAGAGTACATCTTGGTCGCAAACTTATAGGCGATTTTATTGGCCAAGCCCATGGAGAGGTCAGACTCGTGGATAAAGACTGGTACTCTACATACTCGCGCTGCAATAACAGGAGGAACAGATACAAATCCACCCTTAGAAAAGAGGGCCTGAGGACGAAGACGGAGCATGATAAAGAGCGATTGAAGGATTCCAAAGGCAACCTTAAAGACGTCAACCATATTTTGCCATGAGAAATATCGGCGCAATTTCCCAGTTGCAATAGAATGGAAGGTGACATCTAAACCAGACTTGAGAATTTCATGATGCTCAATTCCGTTCTTATCACCAATATAGTGGACTTCCCAGCCATCTTCGATGAACTTAGGCATTAACAAAAGGTTGAGGGTAACGTGTCCAACCGTTCCCCCACCTGTAAATACTATTTTTTTCATATTATCCCTTTAACTCCGCTACAGTGTCGATGAAAAGATCTCCACGTACCTCAAAGTTGGCATACATATCCCAGCTAGCATTAGCAGGACTGAGGAGAACCACATCTCCTTCTTCTGCAAGTTCATAAGCCTTTCGAGTTGCGTCAGCAATATCTGTTGCATCCACATAAGCCACACCAGCCTTATCCGCTGCACGCTTGACACGTTCTGCAGACTGACCGAGAATGACCATTTTCTTAAGTCCAGTAATATCTGGCACCAATTCGTCAAACTCGTTACCACGGTCCAAACCACCAGCTATCAAGATAACCTTGCTATTGTCAAATCCAGACAAGGCTTTTTGAGTTGCCAAGATATTGGTTGACTTACTATCGTTGTAGAATTTCACCCCATTGATTTGGTCTACAAATTGGAGACGGTGCTTGACACCACCAAAGGCTGACAAGGTTTCCTTAATGGTCTCATTGTCAACACCACGAAGTTTAGCTACAGCAATGGTTGCAAGAGCATTTTCCACATTGTGGCTACCTGGAACACCGATTTCATCAGCTGCCATGACTTTTTCACCACGGAAGTAGAGAAGACCATCTTCAAGATAAGCTCCGTCAACCTTTTCAAGTGTTGAGAATGGTACTACAGTCGCATTTGTCTTTGTCGCAAGTTCTTTAGCTAATTCCTGGTTGAAGTTCAATACTAGGAAATCAGCTGCTGTCATATTGCTTTGGATATTCCACTTAGCTGCGACATAGTCCTCAAAAGAACCGTGATAGTCAATATGCGTTGGCATCAGGTTTGTAATGACAGCAATCTCCGGATGAAAGGCTTGGATTCCCATTAATTGGAAAGAAGAAAGTTCCATGACAAGGGTGTCCTTATCTGTCGCAGTTTGAGCCACTTGACTAGCAGGATAACCAATATTACCTGATAAGAGACCATTTTGCCCCGCAGCAGTCAGAACTTCTCCAATCATGGTTGTCGTCGTTGTCTTCCCATTTGAACCAGTAATACCGACGATTGGTGCTTCTGAAATCAAGTAAGCCAACTCAACTTCAGTTAAGACTGGAATACCTTTTTCTAGAGCTTTTTCAATCATAGGATTGCTATAAGGAATTCCTGGATTCTTCACCATAAGGGCAAAATCTTCATCCAACAATTCCAAAGGATGTCCACCAGTGACAACCTTGATGCCCTCTTCCAAGAGACTTTGCGCTGCTGGATTTTCCTCAAAAGGCTTGCCATCATTCACTGTCACAATGGCACCTAGCTTGTCCAAAAGACGAGCTGCAGATTCACCAGATTTGGCCAAACCTAGGACTAATACTTTCTTATTTTCAAATTGATCAATTCGTTTCATATCTAGAACTCCATTTCTACTCTTACTATTTTACCATTTTTATGAAAATAAAAAAGCCACAAAGGGCTTTCTTATTTGTTTTTGTCCTCGATCAACTATTCTACAGACTTGAGGGCTTCTAACATATCCACCTTTCGGAGATAATGATTGACAAAAACTCCTAGGATGGTCAAAATGACACTGACAGCTAGAACTGGGATGAGATAAACTTCCCAGCCGACCTTTGGTTGAAAACGGAAGGTACCGGGTGCAATCATCTGAATGAGAAATTGATGGAGATAAAAGCCTGATACCAATCCTACAATCATTCCAATTAGTGACAATAGGATGGTCTCCCGATAGATGTATAGGGTCACTTCTTTGTTATGAAAACCAAGAACCTTGATGGTTGAGAGTTCTCGAATCCGTTCAGCAACATTGATATTGGTCAAATTATAAAGAATCACAATGGCTAGTAGCACCGATACCAGTACCAAAATCGCCATGGTGTGATTCAGAGAATTGGCAAAACTTTCAAAGAGCTGAATGGTGGAGGCGTTTTGAACGAGGCCACTGACAGCTACCTGGTCCATAAATTCTCCTGCGACTCTTTCAGTATTCCCTTCACTTTTATCCTTGAGTTGGACCAGATAGGTGTTCATCTTGGGAGCTTGACCGTATATCTTCTCATAGGTCGCTTGATTCATATAGACAAAATGGCCCACATAGTGCTCGGTAATAGCACCTACTTTAAAGGTTTTCCCATCTATTGTAAAATTGTCACCAACAGAAACTCCTGCCAACTGGGCCAATTTTTCTGTCAAGACAACTCCATTAGATAAGCTCAGCTTTTCCCCATTTTCTTCTAATTGAACAAAGGGAGCTAGGTCATCTTGATCCGTTATCATCATGGTCACGGTCTGAACGCCAGCCTTACCAGCATAGTCTTCCTCAATCTGTTTGGAAGAAATTAAACGATAGTTTTCAACTTCATCACTCTGCAATTTTTCTTCTAGCTTTGCCTTATCAGAATCAGAAGCTCGAGAATTGACAGAGAGAACCATCTGGTATTGTTGCAGGTCCTTAAACTGCCTGTCAGCTACTCCTACAACAGAGGATTGAATCCCAAGTCCTGCAAAGAGGAGGGCTACTGAACCTGCAACCCCAAAAATGGTCATCAGCATGCGTTGTTTGTAACGGAAAATGTTGCGGGCTGTTACTTTCTGAGTAAAACTCAAGCGTGACCAGATAAATGTTATGCGCTCCAAGAGAATTTTAGAACCCTTGACTGGTGGCTTAGGTAGTAATAATTGCGCTGCTTCTTCATGCAATTCTCTGCGAGATACAAGGTAGGCAGGTAGGACACTAGCCACTAAGCTTAGAGTCAGAGCTAAACAACTATAGGTCCGGTAGAAATACTGCTGACTCTCTCCAACAATCATTCGCTCAGTAATGATATGCGAAATAGTAGGTGCTAGGATGTAATGCCCAATCAGAATTCCCAAGAAAGTCCCTATGGAACCTGCCACCAAGCCATAGATGACAAACTTGGCGATAATATCCTTACTCCGATAGCCCAAGGCCTTAAAGATACCAGCATTGGTTCTTTCTTCGTCTACAAAACGGGTCATGGTTGTAAAGGTAACCATGGCTGCAACGGCATAGAGAACGACTGGAAAAATATTGCCAACGGCACGAATACTCATAGCCGAGTTACTATACATTAGATAACCTTGACCTGTAGGAGAACTCTTTCGATTGTAGACATGATATGTTGGCTCTGTCAGAGCATTGACTTCATCCTGACTGGTCTGCCATTTTGCCTTTTCGCTCGACAGATCCGTTTCAGCTTTGCTTAGCTTTTCCTTTTCCTGCTTGAGTTGTTCTTTGGCTTCTCCTAACTGACTAGATGCTTGACTTTTTTGTGGTTCTGGTAGTTGGCTTACTTGATTTTCTTGAGCTTGTAGACGCCTTTCGATTTCTTGCAGGCGACTCTTGCCAGCTGTCAAATTACTTTCAGCCTCGTCCAGTTGTTTCTTGCCCTCATCAAGGGACTCTTGGGCATCCTTCTTCATTTTTTCTAGTCGTGCTTGACCATTATCAGCAAGTTGTTCCTTGAGAGTCGCTTCTTCTTTCTCTAGCTTCTTCTCATAATCACTGGAAAAAGGATTGACATCTGTTAGACTAGCAAAACGCAGGCGGGCAATGGTGTATACAGGACTCTTAAAATTATCTTCAGTTACGAAAGCGTAAGCTGCTAGATTCCCATTTCCACTAGCTGAACTCCCCATATCTGATTTTGAAAAAATATCTGGCGAGTGGACAAACCCTGTAATGGTATAACTATCTCGCTTCAATTGAGAATTACTGCCATTCTTTTGACTCAAATGAATCATTTGACCAATCTGATAGCGATCTTTCCAAAAGTCCGCCAAGGCTAGTTCATCTTCTTTCTCAGGTAAGCGACCTTTGGTTACTTGGAATTTCGAAATTCTTTCTGTCTTAGAAAAAATCCGTATGGCATCTTGGCTAGCTTCTAGAGTCAAATCCGTCATATAACCAAACTCGACATCTGTTCCCGATAGATTTTGCAATTCTTCCTGGTCTGCCTGATCAAGCCCATAATCTCCTATGACAGTCATATCTGCCAGATTGGCTTTTTGAATATAATCCCAAGCTGTTCGCTCCATATTGGGACTAGCAACCTTGAGACCGACCAAGGCCAAAGAACCCAACATCATCAGAGTTAGGATGGATAAAAACCGTCCCTTTGAGCCTGTGAAAGACTGGAGCAGGTCTTTCCAATATGTCTTTCTCTTCATCTTAGTACTCCAAATCATCAATATCCTGTGGTTGAGGATTGAGGACAACACTCTTGACACTGGCATCATGCATCTGAACCACCCGATCAGCTATAGGAGCTAGCGAGGCATTATGGGTCACGATGATAACGGTGGCCCCCTTCTTACGTGACATATCTTGAAGAATCTTTAGAACCTGCTTACCCGTCTGGTAATCCAAAGCTCCCGTTGGTTCATCACAAAGGAGAATTTTAGGATTTTTAGCCACGGCTCGAGCAATGGATACCCGTTGTTGCTCACCGCCTGACAGCTGAGCTGGAAAGTTATTAAGACGGTGCCCTAATCCTACATCCTTGAGAACCTGCTCAGGATCCAAGGCATCAGCAACAATTTCTGAAGCTAGCTCAACATTTTCCTTGGCAGTCAAGTTAGAAACCAAGTTATAAAATTGAAAAACAAAGCCCACGTCATCTCTACGATAGTTAGTTCTCTGATGAGAAGTGAAATTTGAGATATTGGTCCCATCAATCCAGACTTGCCCTTCATCATTTGTATCCATACCACCAAGAATATTTAAAACTGTTGACTTCCCTGCACCAGATGCCCCAAGAATAATGACCAGTTCTCCCTTTTCAATCTCGAAGTTGACATCTCGATTAGCTACAATTTCTGTATCACCAGTATGATATCTCTTATAGCTATTTTTCATTTCAATATAAGCCATCCTATCTCCTCCTCTTCTCCTATTTTCATCTTTATTATAACTCTTTTGAGGAGAGAAAGAAAGCTTATCCCTGTAGACTAATAGAGAGATTTTGAAACTGCAAAAAATACTGAAAACTAGTCCTATTGGCTTGCTCTTCTTGTTTCTAAGGCAACTCCTCTAGTTTGCTTTTTGGTTTTTGTAGTAGATCCTCTCTTATCTTCTTTTGCAATTGATTCATAAGATAAAAAAGCGAACAAGACCAGATTCTATTTATTAGAAAACTAGTTTTGTCCGCTTTTTTTGATTGAGATTAGTTTCTTGGTCCAATCTCTATGACTTAGATGCTTTTACATCATCTTATTCGTCGTCTTTTTTCTTTCCCATTGCAAACATACCAAGAAGTGCTCCTACAAGACCTACGGCTGCAAGGCCAGCATTTTCTTTAGTGCCTGTCTCTGGGAGTTTGTATTGATGTCTTGCAGGTGCTTGATAAGTCTTATCTTGTGACATAGTAAGAGCTACAAGAGACTGCTCATCTTTGTATTCTGGAACCTCATGGATTGCTCCTTCTGCTCCATTGACACCACCTGTGAATTCTGGGCTTACTTCATGAACAGCTGCTTCGACACCATTCACTCCACCTGTAAACTCTGGAACTTCATGAATAGCGGCTTCTGCTCCATTGACACTGCCTGTGAATTCCGGACTTACTTCCTGAACAGCTGCTTCGACACCATTCACTCCGCCAGTAAACTCTGGAACTTCATGAATAGCGGCCTCTGCTCCATTAACACTGCCTGTGTATTCTGGGCTTACTTCCTGAATAGCTGCTTCTTCACCTGCTGTACCAATGGCTCCTGTGTATTCTGGAACTTCATGAACAGCTGCTTCGACTGCGTTAACGCCACCCTTGAATTCTGGTACTTCTACTACTGGAGCTGCTTCTTCACCTGCTGTGCCAATTGCTCCTGTGTACTCTGGAACTTCATGGACTGAGCCTTCTGCTCCATTCACACTGCCTGTGTATTCTGGGCTTACTTCCTGAACAGCTGCTTCATCACCTGCTGTACCAATTACACCTGTGTACTCTGGAACTTCATGAATAGCTGCTTCAACAGTATTAACGCCACCCTTGAATTCTAGGACTTCTACTACTGGCGCTGCTTCATCACCTGCTGTACCAATTGCTCCTGTGTACTCTGGAATTTCCACTACTGGAGCTGCTTCATCGCCTGCTGTGCCAATTGCTCCTGTGTATTCTGGAACTTCATGAACAGCTACTTCTGCTCCGTTAACACCGCCTGTGAATTCTGGAACCTCGTGGATAGCTGGATCAGTTTTACCTGATACTTCTTTCTTAGTTCCGACTAAGACAATCTCATCTTGTGCTGCTTCAACAACTTCACGAAGTTTTTCAGTACGGCTTCCATTTACTGCTACTTCAGTAAGAATGCGTTCTTTACCTTCACGACCTACTTGAGTCACACGAGTTTCACCTTCTGGAAGAGTCGGATCATCTTGCTTAATAGACTTAAAGCTGATTGCTTCTTCTACCACTTCTAGGCTAGGAAGTGCTTCTTGAACAGCTGGTTCTGTCTTAGCAGTTTCGACCTCATCTTTAGTCAATTGGATTCGATACTCTTTAACGTTCTTACCACTTTCTGAAACAAGACGTACCAAAACTGGAAGTTTATCGTCACCACTATCAACAACTGTCGCCGCTACGTTTTCACCAGCTTCAACTGTCACTTTAGGACGTTTTCCACTATAGGTAACTGAGTAATCAACGCGACCTTCTGAGAAGTCAGCAAGCTCTCTACCATCCACAAGAAGTTTAGAAGCTGTATTGTCCTTAGGTGCTTCACTTGGTGCGATAAAGGCCATTTCAGTGATAGCCACACCCTTCTTGTCTGCTTTTCTTTCCATGCGCCATCTCATAGCTTTAGCTTTGACTGGTGCAAAGGTTACATGGATGTCAGTTCCTGCTTGAATCTCTTGATCCGCACGGTATTCAACTTTCTCCCAGTTAGAAGGAGTGTTGAATGGGTGATCAGAATCGTATGGTTGGTAGTTAGAGTAATATTCTGGTGAATCAAATTCTGGTCCAACATAGCGCTCTAAGACTAGTTTAGAAGGTGCATCTGTTCCACCATCTGCAAAGAAGCGAATTTTTCCTTCTGCTACTGTACGCTCAACAATCTTACCAGCTTCTCTGAAGATAACCCCTACTGAGACTTCAGGATTTTCAGATGGACTTGCAGACCAGTTGGTCCAACGACGGCTTTCATCATCAGAACCATCATTGACATAGTCCACACGGTCACGAGAGTTTGGATCGATATCGTTAGTTGCTGAGGCAAATGAACGGTTGCTGTCATCATCGAAGTCTGTGTTGTCTGAAAGGTTTTCACCGAGTTTGTCTGTCACACGTACAGCCACTTCAGCAGTTAAATCAGTACCCAAAACGCGACCATGAACTGTAAATTCACCTGCTTTTGTTAGATTTTCTGCTGGAACTGCTTCCCAGTCAACAGCCAAGTCTTTCACTTCATATCCAGATTTTCCTGTGAAGTAAACAGGAACTTTTGCTGGTAACTCAAGGTTTTGTCCTTTAGCAACCAAGCGAGAAGCTTTAGCCGCTGTTACTGGCTTACTTGTTAGCAAATCTTTGTCAGTTGTGAAGTGTAGGCGATATTCACCTAGGATATCTCCATTTTCTGCCTTGATAACAACACGGACTGGATCTCCTTCACGTACGCTTGGTACAACTGTTGCAATACCATTTTCAGTTACACTTGCTGTAACTGCTGGAACTTTTTCTTGGCTTGCTTCAAGATAGTAGTCAGTCAAACCTGGGTTAAAGTTTGGCAAATCTTTTCCATCTACTTGGATTTGCGCTTGAGCTTTCTTAGCTGCTGCTACCTGTTTAGAGAAGACTTGCAATTCTGTAATAGAAGTTCCCCATTTACCATCTGGTCTAACCATGCGGATACGAACTGCGTAAGTGTTGACTTTATCAAAGCTAAAGTGGGTCATTTCTCCAGCTCTTACTTGATCTGGAGCCTTGAGATTTGTTACTTCTTTCCAGTTTTTATCGTCATTGAAGACATGATCTTCGCGTGCTACGAAGCTTGGATTCTTAGGAACTGTTGGAGTTGCTGAACCGACATAGTATTCGATGACATATGACTTAGGTGCACCAACTCCGTGGTCTTCGTGGAAGGCTACATTGAGGTTGTCAACTGAACGTTTAGACATGATACCAGAGTCTCCAAAGAGTACTCCGACTGATGCCTCGCTTGTACGGTTCCAGTTTGTCCAACGGTTTGCAGGTTGGTTGTTATAAGAAATCAATTTGTCATTGACATTGGCTACTGAATCACTTGGATTTGAGTCTGATGCAAAGGCAAGTGGCAATTCTGAACCAGTCCACTGGTCAGAAATATTAGCACCAGTTTCTGTCTGTGAAGATACACGAACATGAAGTTTGGTTGGTAGTTGAGTACCTTCGACATGTCCTGTCACAGTAAACTTGCCTTCTTGTGCGTATTGGCTTGGTTCAATTGCGTCCCAAGTTACTTTAGCTGAAGAGACTTGGCCATTTGAATGATAAGTACGAACGCTTTCTGGTAAGTGAGGAGCTTCTGCAACAGGAGTTGTTGTGCTCACTTCTTCGACAGCAATGATACCTTCTACAGATACTTTTGCATGAGCTTCTTTTTCAAGCCCTTCTACTTTACCAAGAACATCAAAGCTATGGTATTTAGCAAGTTCTTCCTTAGCAACTGCTTGCCAAGTCACCTTGTGAACCTTTGGAAATCCTTTGTCATACTCTACAGTTACTGTAGCTGGGAGACTTGGTTCTTGATTCAAACCTGTCACTACGCTGACTGGGCGGATTGCTTGTACGACTTTGTTTTCAGTATTTGCTTGAATGTTCAAGTCAATCTGACCTTCTACTCCCTCAAATTGAGCTTTCAGAGTTACTTGACCTGGTTTATGCAATTCAAGCATACCTTTACGAACTGCAACATCTCCCTCACCTGCAGTTGAGAAGCTAACCTTGTCAGCCTTCAAGACTGCCTGAGTACCATCTTGGTAGTGAGCCAAGACCTTGATACCAACTGTTTGATCTTCTTTAAGTGCAGACTCATTCTCTACCTCTAAGCTCAAACGCTCAATTTGTGGAGCTTCTTGTAGGAATTGGATAGCATATGTTTGAGGTTCCCCACCATCATTAGGTTGAACATGGATAATTGCACGCATACCAGTCGCTTCACTAGCTTGAATAACAGTCACTTCCGCATTTTCAGCTGTAGCTTTAACCTCTGGCAAAGCTACGCCATAAGCAAGTTTGTGGTATTTTACTGGTTGCTCAGTTGAAAGACCTTCTACAGCTTGGTCGGCTACGGTTACACTTGGAACTACTGGTGCAGCTGCTTGACCTTCTGCGACTACAAAGGTCGCATCGATTTCATCTTCACCTGAAATTCCTTTAGCCTGAATACGAGAACCTGGGATAGCTAATTTAGCTTGATCTTCAGCTGCAACTTCCCACTTATCAATGTCATAGCTTCCTAGAGTACCATCTGATAGCACGTAAGATACAGATTTGTCGATGGAGTTTAGGTCTGTATTTGGAGCAATTCTCTTAACTACAGGTAATTCTGCTTCGAGTGCCAAGACTTCAACACGCGCTTCTACTTCACGTCCATCAGCCACACCTTTGACAGTAAAAATACCAGGTTCATTTACATCAACTGCAGACCATTCTACTGGAAGTTTTGCACGACTGCCATCACTGTAAATAAATGCTACTTTTGAAGGCATTTTCGCTGCTTGACCAATAACTGTACGTACTTTAGGTACCTCAGTTCCTAAGACAGTTTTTTCTTCTTGATCTTTCTTTCCTGTGAAGATAGTAGTTTGAGCAGATTTCAAGAGATCAGAGTGAGCAGTCAAAGTAAATTTACCTGCTTGCTCCGTTGATTTAACAATTACAACACCTTTACCATTGAAGGCCTTACGGATCCATGAACCATCTGCTTGTTCTTTATAACGTTCACGGCTGGCTTGTTCCCCGTTATCGACACCGACAATCTGACCTTGTCCATGCAACTGGAAGCGTACAAGATTATTAGCAGTTGGTACTACATTGCCATCACGGTCTACAATTTCGTAGTAGATATAAGTCAGATCTTTCCCGTCTGCTGCAATAGCATGTTCTTCTTTGACTAAACGAACCCCTGCAGGCTCACCAGCAGTCGTAATCTTATCACGAGCAATTTCATTACCTGCCTCATCACGGGCTACTGCTTCCAAAGTTCCAGGTTTATAAGCAACCTTCCACTCAAGGTATAGTTCCTTGGCATTGGCACCTTCTTGATAAGTACGTCCATCACTTGTTTGTTTCTTGTTAAAGGTTTTCTTGCCTAAAGATTCACCGTTCAAGAATAACTCAACACTTGCAGCATTAGAGTAAGCACGGACTGGAATTTTACCATCTGCATCCGCTACATTAGCTTTAAGAGTAGGATCTTCCCAGTTCCAGTGAGGAAGTAGGTGAACCATTGGTTTCTTCTGAGCAGAAACCCATTGGCTTTGGTACAAGTAATAGTCATTCTTAGGAATTCCAGCTGTATCTACGATACCAAAGTAAGAACTCTTAACTGGTGTGTTGTTTTGGTTGTGCCATGGAGTAGGCTCACCGATATAGTCGGTACCTGTCCAGATAAACTGACCAGCATAACCAGCATTGTCACGGTCAAATGTCCAAGATGCTGTAGCTGTTTTACCCCAACCAACACGGTCATTACCGTAGTCTGATTGCTCATAATGACGGTAAGCTTGGTTGCTATGAACTAGCTCACTTTCTGGACGGAAGTAGCTACCACGAGTACGAGTTGCAGAAGAAGTTTCTGATCCGTAAATCAACCAGTTTGGATGTTTAGCACGTAGTTTCTTGTAGTTGTCTTCTGAATAGTTAAATCCAACGGCATCGAGTTCATCAGCGATTTTTTCATGTCCACCGCTACCATCACCGAAACGGAATTTATCTGCTCCCATTGTGACATAACGAGTCTTGTCAACGTCCTTGATAACCTTGACCAAACGCTTAACAGTCGCTAGAGAATGTGGATCTCCTGAAGCTTCACCGATTTCATTACCGATAGACCACATGAAGATAGCTGGGTTGTTCTTGCCTCTTTCGACCATGGTACGCAAGTCAAAGTCAGACCATTTTTCACCTTTTTTAGCTTCTGGGTGAGTGGCATCTTTTTCAAAGAAACGCCCGTAGTCGTACTGTTTCTTACCACCGTACCAAGTATCAAAAGCTTCTTCCTGAACCAACAAACCAAGCTCTGCCGCAATTTGTAGGGTCTGCTCACTAGCTGGGTTGTGGGTTGTACGGATAGAGTTAACACCCATCTCCTTCATTTGTTTGAGGCGACGGTATTCTGCTTTATAGTTTTCTTCTGCTCCTAGAGCCCCGTGGTCATGGTGAAGAGAAACACCATGGAATTTCATTTTTTCGCCGTTAAGAGAGAAGCCTTCGTTTGGTGTCCAGTTGTAGTAACGGTAACCAAACATATCTTTCTTCGCATCAACTAACTGACCATCACGATACACACGCGTTACCAATTCGTAGAGAGCTGGTTGGTCGCTGAGAACTGTCCAAAGTTTTGGTTTCTCAACTTGCAAGATAGCATTCAGGCTAGTTGACTGATGAGCTTTCAAGACTTGACTAGCTGTACGAACTAGGTCACTTACTGCTTTTCCTCCACGTTCGATTATTTGATACTCAGCTACGATTTCGTGGTCTTTATCATCTGTATTGACAATCTTACTTGATACGTGAGTGTCAACCTTACCATTCTGTTGTTTTTCAAGCTCTGGTGTTAAGATGGTTGTACCATTTTTGGCAACATGCAATTTGTCTGTCACTTGGAGAGCAACATCACGGTAGATACCACTTCCTGAGTACCAACGACTACTTGGTTGTTTATTGATTGCATGAACTGCAATGACGTTTTCACGACCGTCTTTATTGAGATAGTCAGTGATGTCATAAGAGAATTGGTTGTAACCATTTGGATAGTGACCAACTAGCTGACCGTTCACATAGACTTGCGAATCCATATAAACTCCGTCAAAGACCAAACGAACATTCTTGTTAAGGTCTTTTTCGTCTAGTTTAAAGGTCTTGCGATACCAAGCATCCCCACCATTCAGTTGTCCACCCTCATTTTGAGCAGGAGACTGATGGTCGAAGTCGTTATAGATACTCCAGTCATGAGGAAGGTCTAGTTTCTTCCAGCTTGATACATCAGCATCTGGCTTGATGGCGTCTTTGGCATTAGCATTGAGTTTAAAATGCCAGTTTTGGTTAAATTCTACTTTACGGTCCTCAACCAATTGTTTTACCTCCTCGCTGGTAGCCGGTTTTAGGTCCGGTTTTTCCGTTTGAGAAGATTGGTCTTGAGTAATTACTTGAGGTTTCTTATCTAGCATGGAATCCTCTTTTTTGTCAGAGTCTGATTGTAGAGTTTGATCGTCCTGTGCTTTTTCAGCTTCATGGCTTGGAGCAACCGCTTCATCAGCAACTGAATTTGCCGTTTCAACAAGGTTCTCTTTTTTAGATTCGTCCTCTACTTTTTCTGTAGCAACTGTAATCGGAGTTTCTTCCGCAGCTACTGGATTTGCACCAGCTACACTTGCTCCAAATAATACCGAGCAAGTACCGATGAGCACTGAGCAAGTACCCACCGTAAATTTCCGGATACTATACACTCTTTTTCGATTCCAATGATCTTTCCCCATAAGATCCTCCTTATATTCGTAACCGCTTCCATTTTTGTGTAAGCGCTCTACTTTTATAGTAGTATTTAACTTCTATTTTATAAAATAATATAAGAAACTTCAATACTGGCAGCATAAAAATCATACTTTTGATTCTTTTTTCTATAATTTGTAGAAAACTTTGAAAATCTGAATGTACATTTAGTGAATGATTTTACTAAAAAAGGCAGTGGGACAGAAATCGATAGACAAAGTCTCGATTTCGTAGTCCCAGCCCCGCGAGGATGATTAGCAGCTTTTTGGAGTCTAATACTCAATGAAAATCAAAGAGCAAACTAGGAAGCTAGCCGCAGGCTGTACTTGAGTACGGCAAGGCGACGCTGACGTGGTTTGAATTTGATTTTCGAAGAGTATAAAAGACGAACAGAAAGTTCAATCAGCTACCGCGTCAAAGTTTGATTGCTAATAAAAAGTGAGGTCGGGATCTTTTGTCCCAACCTCTTTTACGGACTATCAAACTGATATTTCCTTATAGATTATTGACTAGATTTCCCCTTTTCCAAAAGCTTGACCATCTCATTTTTACGTTCTTCTAGCTCGGCAATTTGCTGGAGTAAAAGTCCTGAAAAATCACATTCAAGCTCTTCAGTTTCGCCACTATTATACCAATCTAGGGCGACTATGTGATTGTCCTTATCAAAGCAGAAAATCACATCTCCATCCCCGACGATAGACAGAAATGGGATATAATCCACAAAGCCCAGAGCGTGTAATTCCTTTGTTTGAAGACGAATGTCTAAGAAGTCTGGGATACCATTTGCAATTCCCAAGACCTTAATACCTCGGCAGAAAGTCCAAAATGGTGCTACATCGTAAGCCTTGGCTCTTGGCCATATCTCTTCTTTGACCTCCATAAAGAGACCTCCAAGAGATGACATGGTGAATTCCCTGAAATCTTCTGGCAGACGAATGCCGTATTTATTTTCAAAATCCTGAACATCTTCTTCCAATGGTTCATTGCCCATGCAGGCGACAACTTGATAAGTTTCCTTATCATAGTGACGAAAATAATCATAAACTTCCTTGAGTGCCATTATTTTAATCCTTTTTACTCAGAAACAGTAACTACAAATCCAGCTGGTAAGATGACTTGATGTTCATCTTCAAGCTGGCAATGACTCGCTAAATCAACAGAGTCTCTTTCTAAAACAAAATTCTCAGGAGACTGGTTGAAGATGGCTTGAACTTCTTTCCCTTCGTAGTTGCACGTTAATACTAGAACATCTGGTTTCACTTCTTGCAAGCTATATGAACCATGCTGGATCATGCTTGCCACTTCCTTACGGATCTTGATTAATTGCTTCATGAAATTCAGCATATCATTGTCCTCAGAGACACGATCCCATGGCATGACACGACGGCAATCGGGATCTGGTCCACCTTTTAGTGCCAGCTCTGTTCCATAATAGATACAAGGAGTCCCTTTTTGAAGATAGAGGAAGGCGAGAGCAGCCTTGACATGCTGGATATTTCCATTGGCAGTCTTGAGGATTCGCTCTGTATCGTGAGAATCTAAAAGGTTAAACATGACCTCTGAGATTTGTTGCTTATAGTACATAGACTGGCTATTGATTTCTGAAATAAACTGCTCTGTCTTTTTATGCTGACGCAAGAAATAGTCCTTGATACTTTCAGAGAGCGGATAGTTCATAACTGCATGGAACTCATCCCCTTTTAGCCAAGGTTGTGAGGTATGCCAGATTTCACCCAAGATATACAAATCAGGCTTTTTGGCTAGAACTGCCTTTCTGAAATCTCTCCAGAACTGGTGGTCAATTTCATTTGCAACGTCCAAACGCCAAGCATCGATATCAAAATTTTCAATCCAATAAGTTGCAACACTTAAAAGAAATTCTTTGACTTCAGGATTGGCTGTATTTAACTTAGGCATATAGCTAGCAAAGGCAAAAGTATGATAAGGGAGTTGTCTTGGATTCTGAAGTTTATCCTCAGTAACTGGAAACTCTTGAATATGGAACCAATCTTTATAAGGGGAATTTTCTCCATTTTTTAGAACATCCTGCCATTGGACAGATTGATAACCTATATGATTAAACACCGCATCAAGCATGATCTTAATGCCACGTTTATGAGCTTCCTCGACTAGATTACGAAAGACTTCCTTGTCTCCAAAGTGACGGTCAATCTCAAAATAATCCGTCGTATCGTACTTGTGATTGGTTGTAGCTTCAAAAATCGGACATAGATAAAGTCCAGTGATTCCCAAATCTTTAAGATAGTCTAAATGGTCGATAATCCCTTGCAAGTCTCCACCAAAAAAGTCATCCCTGTTAGGCGCAATCTCTGCATCCCATGCTCGAGCTCCATCAGGAGTCAAATTAGGATTTCCATTGGCGAAGCGTTCTGGGAAAATCTGGTACCAAACGGTATTTGAAACCCAGCTAGGAACCTGACATCCGTCGATTTCATGAATATAAGGAAGTTTAAAGCCATTCCCTTCAGCATCCAGGTTTTCTTGAGTATGTTCTACACAACCCTTATCACCGTAATAAACACCCTGACCTTCCTCATCAAGGAGCTCAAAGAGGTATTGAATCCGTGCAAAATCAACCGATACTGTAACCTGCCAATAATCAAATAGGGCATCTGAGGTTACTTTGGTCATTTCTTTCTTAGCTTCATACTTATCCTCAATGAAAATAAAAGGATCCCCATAATGTAAGATAACCTTCTGGACATCATTTTTTTTCGTTCTAATTCGGATATGTAGTTGACCTTCTTTGTATAGATATGCATACTCGGATTCCGGTCTATGATAAATGGCTGTTAATTCCATGTCTTGTCTCCTAAATAATCTAATATAACATTAACAAAAACGTTTTCATAAATAATAGAACTAGTATACTATTTTAGCTATTTATTTGCAACTTTTATACCAATTTTACGATAGATACATAGATGGACAAGGGTGAAATTGAGTAGACTCTTTTTGCGCTTTAAAAAGAGAGTTCCCATGAACTGGCAAACTCTCTCATCATTACGGAGCAGATAATTAAAATAAATGCTATCTGATATCTTTAATCCTCTAAAACGAAAATTTCTTCAACATGTAGTCGTAGCAACCTTGCAATTTTCATTGCTAGTTCAAGTGTAGGATTGTACTTGTCATTCTCGATAGCAATAATGGTTTGTCGACTAACGCCTAATATTTTTGCCATATCTTCCTGACGTAGTCCTTCAGACTTTCTTAACTGTTTGATATTATTTTTCATACAGCATTAGTCTTTCTGAAAACAATAAATGCCAATTGCCAAAACTACGATAAGGATAACAACCATCAAAAATATTCCTTGAACAAGTTTATTAGGTTCTTTAAAATCTTCATCACCATCAATCATTTTCTGTTTTATGGCAGTTTGTGCAAATCCTTGAACAGAAATAGATAAACATAAAATCAGACATGGTAACATTTCAAGTTCAATGCCTTTTGTAATAGATTGATAAATATTAAATACTGTCCATCCACATAAGCCAAATAGAGCCGTTTTATAACCCCATTCCTCAGAACGTAGCTGAATCGCTCTGTCCATTTCATCCATTTTTCTCATAGTCCTGTTCCTCCAATCTGTCAAAACAATGTCAAGAGCTCTTTACATTTTTTATTATACTCTAAATCGATGAAATGTCAAGATGTTTTAACATTTTTAGGCTTTTTTATTTTCTTCTATTCTAAGAATATTTCTAACTCCGATTTACAGCCTAGTCAATCTGACAAAGGGCAAGTTCTTTTAATCCTCTGTCGTACAGGAAGGTTAAACAAAAGTTATCTTTTATATTTTGAAGCTTGTGTTTACTCATTCCTCTAGGCAAGACTATATCGCACCATTCTCTCGTTGCCAGAAAAAATAGCTTTTGCTTACCCTTCCAGTCATCATTCTTAAATAGGGGGCTCAGGATCAGATAAGGCGAATCCGTAAAGAGTCCATTGACACCAGCTTTTTTGCCTAAAGCCTTTA
Source organism: Streptococcus infantis (assembly GCF_047460875.1). GTDB lineage: Bacteria > Bacillota > Bacilli > Lactobacillales > Streptococcaceae > Streptococcus > Streptococcus infantis_AA. The sequence goes on from NZ_JASHFI010000002.1 coordinate 182,827, forward strand.
AATGTTCAGATTCTAATAACTTTTCGATAATACGACCATCACTAGAGATTTTAACAAGAGCATAATAGTCCATGCCCCATTTATTAACAGAGGTTTGACTTTCTCCAGAGCTAAAGGCATAGAGCTCTTGCTTCCAAGATTTCATACTATCGATTTTAGGACAAACACTTGAGTTCGTGTCGTGGTGATTTAACTCTTTTTTATCAATATGCGAATAAGTGGTCCACTTCGCCTGCTTTTTCTCCCTATCAAACTCTAAAAGTGCAAAGTTTCTTGCCTGATTTGTATAAACTTGATCTTCAAAACACACGGGTATCTGGTCGCTATCTGATACGATTTGAAAATATCTCTCTTGTGCCTTTTTAGGAAGTATACTTTGCGGATCCTTTATGGCAATGATTTCTGGATTAGAAAAATCACCAGTATAATAGACTATTTCCTTGCCAGCCTTGATGATGCCAATATTTTGTCCATCTGTAAAGAGTAGAGGCTCTTCCTCCCAAACATGGTCACAATCCCAAGCATCTATCTCCTTCACACCCAAAGGCGATACTTCAAGCAGACAGTAGCGATTGAAAGCTTCCTTCTCACTGGTCAAGACAAAGGCTCTACCATCCTGTAACATGACAGAATTGAGAACACTATTGTAGTCCTTGTCTAGTTCCCATTTCTTCAATAGGCTTAACTTTAACTTCCCCATTTTCTTCCTCCTAATACTCAATGAAAATCAAAGAGCAAACTAGGAAGCTAGCCAAAGGCTGTACTCGAGTACGGCAAGGCGAAGCTGACGTGGTTTGAATTTGATTTTTGAAGAGTATAAACAATCACCATTCATTGATGGCAAATAGAATGGCTAATCGAATATTTCTTAGCAACTGATTCGAAAGTTCATCGTATACTTGACCCAGTCCCTTATCTTGTGCCAGCCATCCAGGTTCATCATTCCAGGAGCCCATTCCTCCAAAAACATCCGCTGCACTTGCAGCTCTAAATATATTTTGATTTTGTGGCGGAATTTGAGGCTCCTCGAGCACCTTAGTAGCATCAAGGGTAAGTAAATGGTTTCTAGCAGAGTGAAAGACTTTGGCAAAGTTCTCACATTCAATTTTACTTGCTAAATCTTCTATACGAGTCAATATGTCCTTAAATTCTTCGATATTATTTTCATAGTGGGGAAGGTCTTGAAAAGACCTTTCCCATTCATACTCGGTGTAGGTAACATCCCAGCCTCTGCCTGGGGAAGCAGATTTCCAATTTGGTAGGAAATAACTTGCCTTCCCATCTTTATAAAAACAGAGAATTGAACTCTGTGTCGTATTGGAGAAACCTAAAATACTTCTGTCATTTACTGAGATAGGGCAAAATAATTTTAAGTCCTTCAAACCTTTTTCCTTAAGGTTTTCAAACCAATCAGATACAGAAAGTTCTGTAGCCTCCCCATTTTCTGACGGTAAAATTTGAAAGCTCAACTTATTTGTATATTTTTCAGGCTTATAGCATATTTCTTTACCACTTTTTAAAGCCTTCCTAGCTGCTGCCACGATACAGGCTATCTGATACATTTGTCCGTTCATATGATCTCATCCATTATCCCTTCAATCAACTCCGTAAGACTTTCTGCTACATAGATAATTTCATCAGGATCATGGATGTAGCAAATAATCTGCCCTTCCTGACCCTCTCGGTCTGGATCAAAATCCAGCATAAGATAACAAGAATCACAATACTGGGCAAAAGGAAGCCATTTTTTATTAAAAAGATAGGGCTTAATTTTGCTATCACGCATATTTTCTAAATCTTGACTAGAAAAATAGTCGGGAAATTCGGTTAACAGAGCATCTCTATTTTGAAAGTACTTTTTACAAGTCTCAATTTCCTGCAGACTCATGAGAGAAAAAGTCAGCTCTCTCTGGTCAATTACACAAGGTAAAATAGAGAAGTATTTACTCCCATTTTTGTAGCTATAAAGCGCTTTGAAGTCAATAGGTAGACGAATACCAAATATTTCCTCAAAGGCTTGAAGCTCTTCCTCGGAAGCACCAGAAATGCCCTGATAATCTTCCAGATATCCTTCCTCTACAGGATCATCCAAATCCCAGTCTTCAAAACACTCACAAATATAAGTTTCTATTTTTTTAACTTGGTCAATTAGTTGCATCATTTCACCATGATTTCTTTATTTTATCTGTCTTCCAATGCTTTTTACCGCTTATAACTTGTTTTTTCTAGGAGAAGGGGTTCAGGATTTTGCTTAATCCAAGCAATAGCTAGCTGACACAGGCGGTCTAGGCGAGGCTCGTCATCAAAATCTTTCCCATGAACTTGAGCAATAAGCTCTTTAGTCTCTGCTAATTCTTGTTCTGAAAGAGAGCTTCCTAGAGACAAGTATTGAGGGAGAGCCTGAAGCATTTTTCTATAGTCCCTGTCCCAGTTGATCCCACCATTGCGATCCAGTTCATCTCGAACTCGACCTGGTATACGGATAACTTCCCCCTGAACAGTTTTTGCTGCTCCACTTGAAGGAATCAAGAAGGACCAAAGTTCCTCATATTGCTCCTCCCAACTACCTTCTTTTACGAGAATCGGAGAAACTCCATCGTGGGTTATTCGTTTGGCTACCGGCTTGACATCAAACAAAGCATAAAGTTTTTCTAGACCCTGATCTGCTGCTTCTAGATAGTCGGGATTGATCCCTTCTCTATGAAATTCAAAATCTTTACCGATATTTTCGACCTTTTCTTTCATAGCAGATGTTTTCTTAGCACCAGAATCCACAAGCATTGTGGCGATTTCAGCTGTTTGGGCAATATAGATACCCCGACAAACCATCAAGACTGAAGCTAGTGGGGTTCTTCCCATATCATTTTTAGCATTGACATCTGCTCCCTTATCAATCAAAAGTTTGACAGTCTTAGGATGGAAAAACTCAGCTGCTACATGTAGGGGTGTCTCACCATAGGTATTAGGTTTTCCAATGTCTGCCCCCAATTCAAGCAAGAGTTTGACTGTATCTCTCCCCAAGATTGCTTGACGGTACAAAGGAGTCGCTCCATAATAATCAGGGATATTGATATCCAAGCCCTGTTCGACAAGCCAGATAACCAATTCATCCGGGATTCCTCCCATATGCAGAGGTGTACATAAGCTAAATCTTCCATCATGAGCGGTTAATTCACAACGATCATAGACTGCTTTAAGGGCTTCAATATTTCCTTCATCCATTAAATCCTTAAACTCTTTTGGTAATGTAACTCTTTTCTTTGCCATTTTTAGTTCCATTCTTCTGATTCAGCATCTAGGGCAAGCCAATGAAGATTGTCAACCGTTTTCAAAGTACGGACTTGTCCATCATAATCATTTTTCAACTCAAGACCGTTTTGCTCAATAGATATATGATTATACCAGTGGTCTAGGCTGGCGTATTCCCCCGTATGAATGTTGATGAGCATACTGGTTATCGGATTCCAAGTTCCTTTCTTAACAGTTTCAGCTAAAAGGTAGTAAGCGTCTAAGAATATGAGATTTCTCCCATAGATCCAAAAGGGCAGATCAAGCCCCAACAAAGGTAGCTTGGCAGAAAAAATCTCATCACCGTGTGGTGGTACGGTTTCATAATGAAATTCTATCTCGCTGCCATAATAGGCAATCAGGGCTCCCTGACATCCGATATTTTGAGGAATTCCCTCCTCAGCTACTATAAATTCCATGACCTGCACCTTCTATTTTCAATCATAAAATCCGACCAGACTCTGCCAGAATATCAAACTGGACGCATGACCTATTCTAGTCATCAAGTGGATGAAGTCACTTTCACAACTCTTCCAAACTGCAGATTGAGCCGTTCCCATGGCTCTAACAAATGCTAGAAAATCTGGTGCCAGCCATATTTTTTCATCATAGTTCATCTCTGCATCAAGAGCATAGACCGCCCCAGATTGGCAATCCAGCAAAATAGTGTAGGGATCTCCATTTGCAATGATGATCAAGCCTCTTTCTTGTAGAGTCGAGTAATCGTGGTATTCCAGATTGCGATTGATTAGCCAAGTAAGACTAGTGTCGTCCCCATATCCAAACTGGTAACTTAAAAAACCGACCTGCCCCCAGTTATAGGCCAAAATATATTTCCTAAAAATCGGATCCAAATCTTGTATTTGCAGTTGTTTTTTCAAACGATCCAGTTCAGACACAGGCAGTTCCGTTTGGTTCAGGACAATCCCTTCTCTTATCTCAGGGTCAAGCCCTTGTATTGCTTCCTCAATAATGGAAATGATTTGGTCAATTGTCAATAATTCCATTGTCAACCTCCGACTATAAATAGTCCATTTTCTAGAGCAAATTAGCTAGTTTAGGTCTTCTTTTTTCTGATGAACTTTCTTATCTCTATTATACCTCAAAGCTATCTAACAGGGATAGACTACCAGTATTTTCAGGGATTTTTTTGGTCAACAACTTATCCTAATTAAAGCAAAAGCCATTCCTCAAGGGAACAGCTTTCTCACTTATAATTAAAGGTTTCTCCAGCCAACTTATCTGCTAGCTTGGGAAAGAGGCTATAAAATTTATGAGCTAGATTGAGCAAGATTGGGAGATTGAGCTCGCGTTTGTTTTTACCTATGGTCTTAACAATCTTTTGCGCGACAGCATCTGGTTCCAATAGAAAACGATCAACCGACTTGAGATAGGTCCCATCTGGGTCTGCTTGGTCAAAAAATCCTGTACGGATAGGTCCTGGATTAACAGTCGTCACATAGACACCATAGGGCATGAGTTCAAGGCGCAAAGCATTTGAAAAACCAATGGCCGCAAACTTGGTCGCAGAGTATAGACTAGACTTAGCAGTCGCTATCAATCCTGCCATACTGACGATATTGATGATATAACCTTTTCGCATTTCCTTCATGCGAGAAGCAACCAAACGAGATAGATTCATGAGAGCAAAGGTGTTAACCTCAAACATTTGATGAATATCTTGATTAGAAATCTTGTCAAAATCTTCAAAAATCCCATATCCAGCGTTGTTAATCAAGACATCAATCTTACCATAACGCTGATAGAGTTCAGCTACCAATCCTTCTAAGGCTTGAACGTCGGTAATATCAATTTCAATCAATTCTGCCTGAGGATGATTTCCGTATAGCTGAACTAGTTTTTCCTTATTTCTACCTAGCAAAATGAGTTGGTCATTTTGCAAGAGTTTGACCATTTCTTGAGCTAGACCCCCGCTAGCACCTGTAATCAGAATAGTAGACATACTTTTCCTTTCTCGAGATTCTAGATTTCCACTTCTTCCAGATCTTTTACAACATGGACATTTTCAAAGATACTAGAGGCATCCTTTTTAAGCTGGCTGATATCTTTCGAAAGGAAACGAGCGCTGATATGGTTGAGTAAGAGTCGTTTGGCTCCTGCTTCTACTGCAACCTGCGCTGCCTGCATGTTAGTAGAGTGACCATGATTACGAGCAATTTTCTCATCACCCTTACCATAAGTTGACTCATGGACAAGAACATCCGCATTGACAGCCAGACGCACACTGGCATCCGTTTTTCGAGTATCACCCAAGATAGTGATAATCTTACCTGGACGTGGAGCTGAGATGTAGTCTGCTGCCTTGATCTCGGTGCCGTCTTCTAGGACTACATCCTGCCCGTTTTTGATTTTTCCAAAAAGCGGTCCAAATGGCACACCAGCAGCCTTTAGTTTTTCAGCGTCCAAGGTCCCTTCTAGATCCTTTTGCATGACACGATAACCCACACAGAAAATAGTGTGATCCAACTCTTCCGCATACACCGTGAATTTATCTGTTTCAAGAATTTTCCCTAGAGAATCTTGGTCAAACTCATGGAAATGAATCTTATAGGGCAGGCGTGAACCTGACACACGTAGACTGGTCAAGACAAAAGATTTGATACCTTGGGGACCATAGATTTCCAAATCTGTTTGCTCTTCATTGGCTTGAAAGGCACGACTAGAAAGAAAACCTGGCAAGCCAAAAATATGGTCTCCGTGCAAGTGGGTGATAAAGATTTTGCTGACCTTTCGTGGTCGAATCGTAGTTTCCAGAATGCGATTTTGCGTTCCTTCGCCACAGTCAAAGAGCCAAACTTCGTTAATCTCGTCCAAGAGTTTCAGGGCGAGACTTGAAACATTGCGGGCTTTAGAGGGCTGACCAGCCCCCGTTCCTAAAAATTGAATATCCATTCGATACTTTCTAATTAATCAATATATAACATAGCAGTGCGATTTTCCGAGCGATAATAAAGCTTGCCAGAAAAAGCTCTAGCTTCTTGTTGTAAATCCTCTTGGCTGTAGCCTTTGAGTCGCTTTCTTCCATCTGCCAAGCTTTCCAAATCTGTCAAAGCTGTGAGATTTTCCACGCTAACAACTTCCTCTTCTCCGATTGCCTTCATATAAATTTTTCCAGACTCCTCAAAAACTAGCTGATGGGGAAAAATTTGCGCAATCTCAAAGAGTAATTCATCCGTAATTGCTTCCTCATATTCAGAGAAAATGCGACCAAGTCCTTCTTTCTCGTAGCAAAATCCAAAGGATTTACCAGATAGATTGAGGCGAATAAAGGGCTTGCTTTCCAAAGAGAAACTTGGCTCAGCATTATAGAGGTTTAATTCTTTACTGACTTCCGCAAAATAATCGGTCGCAGCCTCGGGGCTCTTTTTCTGGTAGAGCTCTGCAAAGTAGGCATTAACCACACTAGGTAGAGGAGTGATAAGGGCTAGCTGTTCCTCTTCGGACCTACCAGCTAAAAGCTGGTCCAGATAGACCTTGTCTAGACTTGTATAGCCACCATACTTAAGAGCTAATGATTTGATATCAGTCATAAAATTCTTCTAATCTCCATTTATTTTTCTCAGAAATGAAGCCTCTGATGACTTCGCCGTCATCTTGGTAGTCACGTTCTTCTAAGATAGCAACACTCTCCAAATCATGAATCTTGTAAGATTTAGAAAACGGTACGCGCAGGGTAAAGGGTTCAAAAATTTCCTTAATCTTATCCAGCAATAAAGCCTGCAACTGTTCTCGACTATCCTTAGATTTAGCAGAAATCAGAGCATATGGCGTTTGAGTAGGTGTAAAGTTCTCCACCAAATCTGCTTTATTATAAAGGGTTAAGCGAGGAATATCCTCCATGTCCAAGTCTTTCATAATGGAGAGGACCGTTTTTTCATGTTCCTCATGATAAGGATTGCTGGCATCGATGACATGGACCAGGAGATCTACATGCTTGCTTTCTTCCAAGGTTGATTTAAAACTAGACACCAATTCTGTCGGTAGGTCTTGGATAAATCCAACGGTATCTGTCAAGGTTACCTGTAGATTGCCCCCCAGATGGATGCTTTTAGTTGTTGCATCTAGAGTTGCAAAAAGCTCATCCGCTTCATACTGGGTCTTGCTGGTCAAAGTATTCATGATGGTTGATTTACCAGCATTGGTATAACCAATCAAACCAATTTTAAAGGTACTTGACTCCAAACGTTTTTCTCGAACTGTTGCCCGATTTTTTTCAACCACCTTGAGTTGACGTTCGATATCTGTAATCTGGTTGCGAACACTACGACGGTTAAGCTCCAGCTGACTTTCACCTGGACCACGGGAACCAATCCCCCCTGCCTGACGGCTGAGCATAATCCCCTGACCAACCAAACGAGGCAAGAGGTATTTGAGCTGAGCTAGATGCACTTGGAGTTTGCCTTCATGGCTTCGAGCTCTCATAGCAAAGATATCTAAAATCAACTGCATACGGTCAATGACCTTAACACCTAAGACTTCCTCAAGGTTAACGTTTTGTCGAGGTGTCAGACGGTTATTGACGATGACAGTCGTGATTTCTTCTGCGTCCACCATTTGAGCAATTTCTTCCAACTTACCAGAACCGACAAAGGTCTTAGAGTCGTATTTTTCTCGTTTTTGTCTGTAGCTATCGACTACAACAGCTCCAGCTGTCTTAGCCAGACTAGCCAGCTCTTCCATGGAGAGGTCAAAATTATCCATGCCCTGGAGTTCAACACCAATGAGCAGGACTCGCTCCTCTTTTTTCTCCGTTTCAATCATTTAAAAACTCCTCAATCTGGCTTAAAATACGCTCTTTCACACCAGATTCTCCTATTTGATAAAAGGTCACCTGCATACGATTGCGGAACCAGGTTAGCTGACGTTTGGCAAAACGACGGGTCGTCTGTTTGAGACTGTCACTAGCCTCCTCCAGGCTCTGCTCCCCTCGAAAATAGGGAAAGAGTTCCTTGTAGCCAATCCCTTTAGCAGCTTGAACATCTGGATAATGGTCAAACAGCCACTTGGCTTCGTCTAGAAGTCCAGCTTCAAACATCAGGTCCACTCTGTGATTGATACGCTCATAAAGCTGACTACGTTCATCATCCAAGCAAATAATCAGAGGTTCATACAAGGTCTCTTGATTTTCCAAGTCTTGAGCAAAATGGGCAATTTCCAAGGCACGCGTGGCACGACGACGATTAAACTGGGGAATTTTAAGGCCTATTTGCTCTACAAGATGGGCTAACTCCTCATCTGAAAAAGTATCTAGACTAGCACGATAAGCTAAAATCTCCTCATGAGGTGTCTCCCCACCTAAATGATATCCTTCTAGCAGACTCTGGATATAAAGTCCTGTCCCACCTGCAATAATAGCGAGCTTACCTCGACTTTGAATATCCTCAATGGCCACCTTAGCTTCTGAAACAAAATCAAAAGCCGAGTAAGACTCGGTTACTTCTCTCACATCAATCAAATGATGAGGGACAGTTGCCTGCTCCTTCGGACTTGCCTTGGCTGTCCCAATATCCAGTCCTCGATAGACTTGTTGGCTATCTCCACTAACTACTTCACCATTAAAATGCTTAGCAACTTCAATGGCTAGAGCTGTTTTTCCAACTGCAGTCGGTCCAACAATCACAATTATTTTTGTTTTCATCTTTTTTCCTTGAAAAATTCCCATTTTTTCGTTACTATTATTATATCACAAAAAGGTCAGTCAGAAAAATGCGACCTCTTGAGGTAGCTGGCTGATTTATAAGTTAAAGGAGGAATACTCATGGCTAAAGGATTCGCTAAAGGTCTTGTAACAGGTATTGCAGGAACTGTCGCTGCAGTTGCAGGTGCAGTATACGCAGTTAAAAAGAAAGTGATCGAACCAGAAGAACAAAAAGCAGCTTTCATCGAAGAAAACCGTAAGAAAGCAGCGCGTCGTCGCGTATCACGTTAAAAAACAAAAGAAGTTGGGATTTTTCTCAACTTCTTTTTTTCTATTCTTTTATACTCAATTATACTCAATGAAAATCAAAGAGCAAACTAGGAATCTAGCGTGGTTTGAAGAGATTTTCAGAGAGTATTAAATGGCCAAGTCAAACTTCAACTGTGGCTTGACTGGATCATAATCAACCAGCTCAAAATCCTCTGCTTTAATATCAAAGAAGTTAGTCCCATCTGGTACATTCAAGACCAAACGTGGTTGGCAATTTGAAGGTTCACGACGGAGCAATTCCTGAGCTTGTTCAAATTGATTGTCATAGATGTGAAGGTTATTGATAAAGTAGAAGAATTTTCCAACTTTCCAACCAAAGTGTTTAGCAATCATCATTTGAAGAGCCACATACTGCATAGCATTGATGTGATGAGCCACCAGCATATCGTTAGAGCGCTGAGTCAAGGTCGCATCCAAATAGATTTCTCCATCTACTCGACGGACATCAAACATAGTCTGAAAGGCACATGGTAGAAGGCCGTCTGTTTCTTCAAAGGCTTGGTAATCCCAGAGAGAAATGATATTTCGACGGTTCCAAGGATTGGCTTCTAACTGTTTGAGAATCTTGTTAATGATGTCGTGCTTTTTAACCACAGCCCCATAACGTTCCCCAATAGTCCCTGTATCTCCAACTTCCCAGTCATTCCAGTAGTGAACATTGTACTTGTCATTGAGAACTTCCAAACTATTGGTCTGATCTTGGTAGATCCAAAGCACTTCTTTAATAGCTGATTTAATAGCGATAGGACGCAAAGTTGTGATGGGAAATTCACCCTTTGACAAATCATACTCCGCAAAAGCACCTGTGATGTACTTGGAGTTAGCTACTGTTCCATCCTTATACTTGGGACGTGCTTGCTCGGAAAACACACCCTCATTCAAGATTCGCTCGATATTTTCTTTAAAAATCGTATCTGCTTTTGTCATTTGCTATCACCTCATTCATTGTCTTAACTAGTATAGCATAAAAAAAGAAAGGAGGAAAATCACTCGCTTACAGAAAGCAATTTTCTCCTTTTTATGTTTATTTATTGCAATACAAGTGATGCTGCTCCGATAACTCCAGCATCATTTCCTAGAGTTGCAAGAGCCAATTTAGTGGTTGTACGAACTTGTGGGAAGGTATTTTCATCATAAACCTTTTGCACGCCTTGGAGAAGAAATTCTCCTGCAGCTGATACACCACCACCGATAACGATTGTTGATGGGTTTAGGATAGAACCAATATTGGCACATGCGATTCCCAAGTAACGTGAGAAGTTACGGTAAACAATCAAGGCAAGGTCGTCCCCTTCTTTTGCCAAATCAAAGACAGTTTTAGCTGTTACTTCTTCTCCGTCATCAATCAAGCGTTTCAACTCTGCATCACCTTCGTATTCATCTGCATAACGACGAGTCAAGTTGACAATCCCTGTTGCTGAAGCTACTGTCTCAAGACAGCCTTTTTTACCACACGTACATGCGATTGGTTGATCAAAGTCAACTGTGATATGGCCTAGCTCACCTGCAGCACCTGCAACACCGTGAAGTAATTTTCCTTCTGCAACGATACCGCCACCAACACCTGTACCAAGTGTCATAAAGACAACGTCAGGTTGGTTTTCACCAGCACCCATCCAACGCTCACCAAGAGCTGCCACGTTAGCGTCATTGTCGATGAAGAATGGAATACCCAAGGCTTTTTCCATTTTTTCTTTGATTGGTTGAAGAGTTTTCCAGTTCAAGTTGTAGGCACCGATAACAGTCCCTTTTTCGCGGTCAACCACTCCAGGTGATCCCATACCAATTCCACGGAAATCTTCAGCAGACAATCCAAGCAAGCCCAAACGGTGTTGAATAGTTTCAATCATATCGTCTACGATATGGCTTCCTTCATCCAAAATGTTAGTCTTGATAGACCATTTTTCTTGGATTTCTCCTTCTTGCGTTAAAATAGCGAACTTGATAGAAGTTCCACCAAGGTCAATCCCAATAATCTTTTGACTCATTTTTATCTCCTTTATGATTTATCACTTCTTTATTATTTTATCAAACTTGTTTCAGCAATTCAAGAAAACTTCTGGTTAATTCTGCAAACTCTTTTGGTTTTGCCTTATTCAAAACATGAGGGCCATTAGGGATAATCTCAAACTGAGAATCCGGCATCAGTTCTTGGATAGCTTTCATTGAACTGAGATTAGGCTTATCCTGACTACCACAAATTAACAAGCTTGGATAGGGACAATTCCGTGCAATCTCTCTTAAATCAAGTGTTTTTAATTCTTCAGAAACTCCAACCATAAGAGCCTTATCTGCCCCCTGCTTCTCATATATCCTCTTAGGAAGCAATTTAAATATCAGCAACTGAATGTAAAAAGGAATGTTACCTGCTAATTTCAGTGGACATCCTGACAAAACCAAGGCCTGAAGATTTGGTATCTCAAAACTTGAAAGCTCCAATGCGAGTGCAGCCCCTAAAGATAAGCCAACTAAGACAAAAGGCTCTGTTTCCTTTGATAAGTGCTGATAAATGCGTTCCTTGGCTTCTTGGTAGGTCCCAACTCCTGAAGGAAATAAGGCCAGGGCTTCAGAGGGATAATCTGCCAGCAAATCCTGAACTTCTTTCCAACTATCTGCTGACTGACCTAGGCCATGTAAGAATATTAGTTTCATTTAGTTCTCCTTTACTGACAACTCATACAAGCCCCTGACTGCATTACAGCCATAGACAGCCTCTGCTTGATTCAAATCTTCTATGGTCAAGACCTTCTCTTCTACTTGTTCGTTTTCAAGCAAGTGTTGACGATAAATCCCTGGTAAAAAACCTAGTTGACTTCGCGGTGTATAGAGTTTCCCATCCATTTTCAAAACCAGATTGCCAATAGAGGTTTCAAGCAATTTTCCATCAGCAGTATGATAAATAATTTCATTCTCTCCCATTGTCAAATGCGGTCGGTGGGTCGTTTTAAAATAGGTAAAGGCCTGCTGCAAATCATCTTCTTGCTGACAAAGCTTGGCCTGACAGAAGCCAGAACTAAGTGGTGTCAATACTTGTCGATCAATTTCTATTTTTCCAGACTTGCTGAGACTGATTCGCAAACGGTAGTCTTGATGGAGGTCACAAGCTTGGCACTCTTCATCTATCCTTTGTCTCAAACTATCTTCATCAAATGGAAAGGCAAAGTAACGACTAGCCTTTTGCAATCTTTCTAGATGTTGATTTTCAAAGAGTAATTTTTTCTGGCTGATTTTCCCTGTCGTAATCAATTGAAAACGAGGCTGTTTTCGGTAAAGAACAGCAGCCTTTTGCTGAACTTCACGGTATTCTGACTCCCAAGTACTATCCCAAGTGATGCCTCCACCGACTCCATAGATGGCTTGCCCTCTATGCAGTTGAATGGTTCGAATAGCCACATTGAAAATCCGTCGTCCATTGGGAAGCAAGATACCAATCGTCCCACAATAAACTCCTCTAGATTGGGGCTCCAAGTCCTTGATAATTTTCATAGTCGCTATCTTGGGAGCTCCTGTAATAGAACCACAAGGAAAGAGCGATCGGAAAATTTCAACTAGGTCAATATCTGATCGTAACTGACTCTTGATGGTCGAAGTCATCTGCCAAACCGTTGAATACTGTTCCACCTGACATAAACGTTCCACATGCTCACTTCCCACCTCAGACAGACGATTCATGTCATTGCGCAAGAGGTCCACTATCATCATATTCTCTGAGCGATTTTTGGGATCCTGTTCTAACCAAACTGCCTCTTTCAAGTCTTCTGCATCAGTCAGACCACGTTTAGTCGTCCCCTTCATAGGACGAGTTGTCAATTCACGATCATTTTGTTCAAAAAAGAGTTCTGGACTCATGGAAATTACTGCCATGTCGTCATGTTCAACATAGGCATTGTAGCCCGCTTCCTGCTCGACAACCATACGATTGTAGATAGCAAAAGGATTAGCAGACAACTCCTGCTTGAGTTGAACCGTATAATTGACCTGATAAGTATCGCCCTGTCGTAAATGATGATGAATCTGGGCAATGGCCTTTTCATAGTCCTCTGTTGCTGTTACTTCCTGCCAGTTTGACGGCAAATCCACATCCTCATATGTCAGAGGAATACTGGATCTTTCAACACTGCCATGAACGGTAAAATACAGTAGATACTCTCCCAGTAAAGGAGCCTTGTGAACTGCTAACTTCTCCTCAAAAGCAGGTGCAGCCTCATAGCTGACATAACCCACCACATAATAGCCCTGTTCTTGGTAGCTTTCCACTTGAGCTAACAAGTCTGTTACTTCTGCTAAATCTCTGGTTTTTAACTCTTTGATAGGCTGGGTAAAGGTGTATCTCTCCCCCAAAGCCCTAAAATCAATCACTGTTTTTCTATGCATATCCTAAGTATACCATAAAAGCCAGACCCCAACGGGAGATCTGGCAATTTTATTCTTTGAGAATGATAAAGTAGATGTCACTTTCTAAGAAAATCTGAACATAGCATTCTCTTTTATCACACCGATTTTTTATCTATCCTTTAGGAAAGAGTTCAGATGAAAATGCATCTGTCACCTGCAATAGTTTTTGGAAGACTTTTTTCTTCAGAGCTACTGTATAATTGGCAACTGAGCCTCCATACTTGAAGTTTCGGTAATCCGTTTCTACTGCTTGGTCAAACAAATCTTGCAATTTCTCATAAGAATCAATTTGCTGACCATCAATTTCAAAACTATGGATTCCTCGTTTTGCCTTGGCAATAATAGCGTCAAACCAAGCCTTCTTCCATTCTTCCAAGTTCTGGAACTTGCCTTTCGAAACCTTCTGGATAATGAAATCATCTCCAAGGGTGTCACGTCCCTCGCTTAAGGCCTCATCCTTGTATTTATTAGAAGCATAGCCTAGGAAACCATTTTCGTAACCATAATAACCCCACATACGGAAGGCATTATGTTTGAAGGAGATGGCTCCAGGAGCTCCCTGACTTGTATTTCCACCGTAGATAGCATCTACCATCTTGACGTTGACATAAGCTGTCTTGAGTTCTTCTGGTCTGTAAGTTCCCTGATAATGCCTATTGGTGATGATGTTATGTTTGATTAGGTCATCTACAGAATTTAGCTGAGTCTTGGCTTCCTCATCCGTCAATGGACGGACATAGTCCCACTGGTTAGGAGCAAGGAGTTTATTATCTTGGTCCTGATGACGCATTTGCTTGGTCATCTTGCTGAACCAAGCCTTCTTCAAAGCCAGATCATTCTTAGCGAGGACTCGTTCCCCTTCCAGATAATCTAGAAGCATCAAGGCCTCATTATAACCTTTCATGTAGTGGTCAATCTGCTGGCGTGTTTGCAACTTGGTTGGATCTGGATTGTACCATTGATCCCCATCATTTGGTCGCATGTAAGCCATATTGATACCGAGGGCGCCATATTCACCCTGATGGCCTTCCTCAGCCGGTGACTGGAGCATCCCCTGAGCATAGGCTTCTACATAGGTTCCTTCACGATGCTTGTATCCCCCCAGATAGACAATACGATCGTTGACGTGCGTTGTCTCATGGGTGTAGACAGACAAGCCATACTCACTGATCATGTCTATTTCCACAAAATGAACAGCATCTCTGGCATTGATCTTAGGATAGATAGAGGCATAGGCTCCTAGCTTATTGTCTTTATAGTAGCGACCTGCTGGTCCAAATACCTCACGAATTGGCGCATAGTCTGCCATACCACTAGTATGTCCATAACGCTCTACCCAGCCACGTCCATCAACGCGATAGCCTTCCCAAACTGGTGTAGCTACATTAAAGTCACTCTTAACCATACGGTCTTTGACATCATCAGCGGCAAGTCGATACCAAAAGTCCAAGTAAGTCAACTGACGGTCCGCTACTAGGTCAATGTCAGCTTTCATCTGGTCTATGGTTTTGCCAGATTTATCAGCTGATCCGAAGGTAATGGTATTGTAGTTGGAAATCAGGAACATCTGTGCCTTCTTGACATTCAACAAAGGCAGAATCATATTGCGATGCAACCAGTTATTAAGATTGTCATAAGCCCGATGCTTCCGATTTGCAATTTCTTGATTCTTCGAAGCTCGCTCTGCTATGTAGACATGGCCCTTGGTGGCATTCACAAACCAGTCATTCATATCCTTGTCAGTCGTCAATAACTGTCTGTTGTAGTCTAAGAAGGCATGTAAATCTTCAGATTTTGTATCCTTGGCTAGAACTCTAGCAAAAGTTTCATGAGTCTGGTCACCTTTTAGGTTGTTCTCTCTTGAACCAAGTTCAATCAATCGATCCAAGATATCCACATTTTGCCCATAAAAATCTGGTTTAAAGAGCATGAGTTCTTTCAGATTGTAATCCGCAAATCGGATACCATAATAGCGATTAAGATAAGCAAGTCCCAGCATGATAGCAGACTGATGATCCTGAACTTTTTTCTTCAAGGAAGCCCTGCTAGCAGGTGAATCGTTCCACTGGTAGTCCAGATTGGTAAGCAACTTATCAACCAGAGTTCCCAGCTGCGCTTTGACCTCTGCAAAACTTTCTTCCAGATACCAGTTCTTCACTGCCTCAACCTTCTTATCAAGGTTGGTGGTTTGATCATCTAGAACTTGATAAACTCCATCAGACTGTAAGTCCACTGTTTTCAAGATTGAGGTCAGGTCCTTGGCTAGGGCTGAACGGTCCTTAACCAGCATATCTGGAGTATAAAGCAGATCCAAGTCGGCAATCTTATATTCCTTAACAGCAGTCAAGCCAGAATTCTGAGCACTAATCGCAAATACATCCTTGGTCTGATCTGCATAATGAACCATGATATGATCTGCCACTGACAGATCCGTCACAAAATCTTGTCCCTTCATAGCAATAACAGAGACTACCTCTTTCTTGGTTAGATTATGATCAAGATCCAGTTTATTTCCTTGATTAACGATCCATTCTTTATTGTAGAAAGGCTGTAATTTTTCAAGGTTGCGATAAGCTTGATCATGGCGACTATCATAATCTTGTATATCCTTATAAGTGTACTCTTTTACACCAGCAATAGTAGCTGAATCTGTACTTGACTTAGCCAGGTAATAGCTATAGCCTGCTTCAAAGGTTTTCTGAGCATTTCGTTGAATCAAGTCAGTTGCCTCAGCAGTTACCTTGTAGTACTCTTTTCCGTTTATTCTCTCAGTTTGAATAGACTTGATGGCTAAACGGCTGGTCTTATGATCTTTAGAGCTGACCTTGAGATAGTAGTTTTCCAAATTCCTTGGTGCTTCCGCCAATTGTTGAATCTCAGTCTCTCTGCCATTTTCAACCTTGATAAGGCTTGTTTCCTTGATATCTTTTATTTCTAGCTTTTTAAGCTCTAGACGGAGATTTTGGTCCTCGAGCAGAGTGCTCTCCTCACCCTTACCACGATTGTATACCATCTTTGTAGAAATAGTGTAGTCCGTGTAGAGTTTTAGATTATCAACTGTTGCTTCCAGTTGATCACTCGTCAAGTCAAGAGTCTGTTCCTCTAGCCCCTTGGCTTTGATAGTGGCACTGATTTTTGAAACGGTAACGCCATCTGCCTTGTCCAAGTTATAGCTTAAGCGAGCTGAACGGCCCATCGAATTTCCAGTAATAGTAGAAAGAGTTAGAACTGGTACAGGTTTTATCTCTACCTTTTTCTTACTACCACGGACGATAATCTGATCTTTAGCTTCTGTTAAAATCCGTGTTGTTTCTTTGAGTTCTGAGATACGTTTCCCATCTTTTTCCTCATAGCTGGTAACAATCTCTTTCTCACCATCTTGACCGACTTGCTCGATTCTTGTTTCACCGACAAGCATGTCTGGATCAATCTTTTCCCTAGTTTGTTTAGGAATCAACTCTTTTCGGACTTCAATATGTAAAGCCGGATTTGTATCCTGAATCAGCGCTTCAGTAGCATTCACACCACCACTATAGCTAGGGATTTCCTGTTTCAGAGTATCAACTGGAATTGCACCACCTTCATAATCTGGCAAGGATTCGGATACTGTACCTTGGCCATTAACTCCACCTTCAAATGTTGGTCTAGATGGCTCAACCAAGGAGTCGCCTGATACACCGCCTGTGAAGTCTGGTTTGGCGTGGACTTCTGGCACACCACTTTGACTACTCAATTCTGGGGTATACTCTGGCAAGGATTCAGCTACTGCTCCTGGACCATTAACACCACCTTCAAATGCCGGCTTAACCGGTTCAACCAAGGAGTCGCCAGATACTCCACCTGTAAAGTCTGATTTGTCATGGACTTCTGGGACGCCACTTTGACTACTCAATTCTGGGGTATACTCTGGTAAGGATTCAGCTACTGTACCTGGGCCATTGACTCCACCTTCAAATGTTGGTTTTGACGGCTCAACCAAGGATTCGCCGGATACTCCGCCTGTAAAGTCTGGTTTGGCGTGGACTTCTGGCACGCCACTTTGACTACTCGATTCTGGTGTGTACTCTGGTAAGGCTTCAGCTACTGTACCTGGGCCATTGACTCCACCTTCAAATGCCGGCTTAACCGGTTCAACCAAGGAGTCGCCGGATACGCCACCTGTAAAGTCTGGTTTGGCGTGGACTTCTGGGATGCCACTTTGACTGCTAAACTCTGGGGTATACTCTGGTAAGCTTTCGGCTACTGCACCTGGGCCATTGACTCCACCTTCAAATGTTGGTTTCGTTGGCTCAACCAAGGATTCGCCGGATACGCCACCTGTAAAGTCTTCTTTGTCATGGACTTCTGGGATGCCACTTTGACTGCTAAATTCTGGGGTATAATCTGGTAAGGCTTCAGCTACTGTACCTGGGCCATTGACTCCACCTTCAAATGCTGGTTTTGACGACTCAACTAAGGATTCGCCGGATACACCACCTGTAAAGTCTGATTTGTCATGGATTTCTGGGATGCCACTTTGACTGCTAAATTCTTGTTTATACTCAGGCAAAGCTTCAGTTACTGTACCTTGGCCATTGACTCCACCTTCAAAGGTTGGTTTTGACGGCTCGACTAAGGATTCGCCGGATACGCCACCTGTAAAGTCTGGTTTGTCATGGACTTCTGGCACGCCACTTTGACTGCTAAATTCTGGTTTATACTCTGGTAAAGCTTCAGCTACTGTACCTAGGCCATTGACTCCACCTTCAAATGTTGGTTTTGACGGCTCAACCAAGGATTCGCCGGATACGCCTCCTGTAAAGTCTGGTTTGTCGTGGACTTCTGGGATGCCACTTTGACTACTCAATTCTGGGGTATACTCTGGCAAGGCTTCAGCTACTGTACCTGGGCCATTGACTCCTCCTTCAAATGTTGGTTTTGTTGGCTCAACCAAGGAGTCGCCGGATACGCCTCCTGTAAAGTCTGGTTTGTCGTGAACTTCTGGGATGCCACTTTGACTACTAAATTCTGGTGTATACTCTGGCAAGGCTTCAGCTACTGCTCCTGGGCCATTGACGCCACCTTCAAATGTTGGCTTAGCTGGTTCGACTAAGGATTGGCCAGATACGCCACCTGTAAATTCGGAAATTTCATGAATGGCTGCTTGATTTACTGGCTTTGCAGGAATTTCTGGATTTCCACTAGACGTTAGATCTTGGCCTGTTCCTCTTAAATCCGACTCGAATAAATAACCGACATAGTCATAGCCTTTTATGTCAATAATCCCTTGAGATAAGCCATCAGCAGACACAAGAGTTTTAGTCTGATCATAAGCTAGTAAGTACTTGTGTTCAAAAGCAAATACTTGATAAGGTAGTAATAAGCTCTTACCTACAGAAGCAATCAATAACACTCCAACTATCTTAGAAGGCTTTTTCCTAGAAAATAGGAAAACCACCAAACTAGCCGTCAGAAGACCAAGACCAGCCAAGGGGAAGGTGACTGATCCTGTTTGAGGTAAGACGGCTTGTCCCTGCTTTCGATAGACTAGATAATAGCTCTCTTGACTAAGATCTTGTGGTAATTCATGGTGAATGAGTTCACGTTCAGCAGCTGTCAACTCCGATTCCGCTAAATAGTGAAAGGAAACTTGCTTGGTTTCATCAGCTTGAACCAGTTTTGGTTCAAGTGTTCCTCCAACGAAGGCAAGTCCAATCAATACCGAGCCCACTCCCATGCTCAGTTTGCGAATGGCAAATTTTTGTAATTTTTTTCCATCTTCCATATCAGTTTTATCAATTGTCTTTAGAGACATCTCCTTTATTCCGTTTTCATAATCTTATTATAATATTTTGTTGATTTTTTTACAAAATATTTTCGAGATAAATTGATATTTTTTAAATAAAAAAGCGGATCAGCTCATGCTGAACCACTTTTTAATCTGGCACATATTCCAATATATCACCAGGTTGGCACCCAAGTTCTTTACAAATGGCTTCTAGCGTTGAAAAACGTATAGCTTTGGCCTTACCTGTTTTCAGTATTGAAAGATTTGCGGGAGTAATACCTACACGTTCTGCTAAATCTCCTGAACGCATTTTTTTCTTTGCTAATTCGACATCTAGATTAATAACAATCATGTGATAGTCTCCTTTCTCTAAATTGTAAACTCATTTTCTTCTGCAATTTCGTTTGCTTTTTCAAGGACTTTACCAATTGTCCAAACAACGAGAGCAGTAACCATGAAAGTTATATTTAGAAATGAATAACCATTGAGTGTCAAAATCCCATCTCCTAGAAATGAGGCAATAAAGAGAGAAAGAGAAATACGATTAGCAAGTTTGACATTATGACTTGTAAAAATCTGTTCATGAATAATATTTTGGAAGAACTGTCTAACACAGAATAGTACAAACAGAATGATAAAGCTATTGATAAAGGACAAAGCACTCACTAGTATTGAAGTATTTACCATATCAGGTTTTAAGGAAATAGTCCCAAGGTTAAAGAGGTTAATCTCAGTTACATTGAAAATTGTTAAAAGGATGGATATAACTAAAGACACTCCCAAGATAAAAAGTAGGATATTAATAAAACCTAAAGCAAATGGTAAGTAGGAATTTTTCTTAGACATTAATTTCAAAACCTCGTTTCTAATCTCTACTATATTATACAATATTAGTAAGTGTTACGTGCATGTCTTATGCTACTTTATCTGAAAATTGATTTTTGATTGAAGTAAGTACCAAGCTAGCAATGAATAAGAAGGCTGCAATTGAGAAGTTAAAAATGATGTGGGCAGGATTCAAAATTAGTTCTGTAATACCTTGGATTGCTCCTACTACAGTCATTAAAACTGCACCCTTTTTCAAGAATGAAATGGTTGTATTTTCAAAAAGATCACTTTCTTTAAAGTTCTTAGCAAACTGTTTTAATTTGATAAGGCCATAAGTCAGAAGTGTATTACCAGCAACAAAGGTTAGAACAAAGGCATTAACCCCTCCCCACGCTTCGTAGCCTGACCTTGTTACCTCCCCACCTTCGGGCATTAGTTGGCTGATATCAAATTGACCAATGAGAAGAACTAAGGAAGCAATACTAAAGAAACTGAGGGTAACGATACCGAAATTAGAGCCTAATGTAACAAGTGATTTAGTAAAGTTTACGATTTTAGTTGATGTAGTATTTTTCATGATGATTTCCTCTTTTATAAAATATTTTTAGTTGTAGCAACAAATGAGCTCTTTTTGTTACTAGTCGAAAACTTATTATCGTTTTTCGATATATCTAGTATAGCATAATTTTTTTGAAATGCAACACTTTTTTATCGTTTTTTGATAATTTTTTTCTTTTATTTAAAAATATCTTTATTTAAGAGCAATTAGACTTCAAATATTAAAGTCAACACTTCTAAAAAAATCAAATATGAATTAAAACATTTTTAGTAAACACTTTTTAATAATCTCAAGATCACTCAACATAATCTAACAAATAACCATAACCCTTTTCTTCCATTTGATCCTTGGGAATAAAACGGATGGATAGACTATTGATACAGTATCGTAGCCCTCCCTTATCCTTAGGCCCGTCTGTAAAGACATGCCCTAGGTGAGAATCCCCTGTTCTACTTCTGACTTCTGTTCTGACCATATTATATGACTTGTCTTCCTTGTAGGTCGCAACATCTGGACTGATCGGCTGGGTAAAACTAGGCCAACCACAACCAGATTCAAATTTATCTTTCGAAGAAAAGAGAGGTTCTCCAGTTGCCACATCCACATAAATTCCTGCTTCAAATTTATCCCAGTAACGATTTGAAAAGGCACGTTCTGTTTGACCGTTTTGAGTCACTGCATACTCCTCAGGAGAGAGGAGTTTTTTCAATTCATCGTCACTCGGTTTTGGATATTTACTCGCATCAATAACAGGATAGGCTGCTTGATTGACATTGATATGGCAATAGCCATTAGGATTTTTCTGGAGATAGTCTTGGTGGTAGTCCTCAGCCACTATAAAATTAGCTAAGGCTTCTTTTTCAACCGCTAGAGGCTGGTCGTACTTCTGAGCAACTTGTTCAAAAACTTGATTGATGACTTCTAGGTCCTGCTCATCCTTATAGTAGACTCCCGTTCTGTACTGAGTTCCCACATCATTGCCCTGCTTATTTTTACTAGTCGGATTGATAATGCGGAAATAATGGAGCAAGATTTCTTTTAGAGAGATTTGATTGGCATCGTAGGTCACATGAACAGTCTCAGCATGCCCGGTTTGGCCGATCAATTCATACTGGGTTGTTTCTCCTCTCCCATTCGCATAGCCAGAAACAGCATCTGTCACACCTGCCACTCGAGAAAAATACTCTTCAACTCCCCAGAAACAGCCTCCCGCTAGATAGATATCATGTAGGTCAGCTTCTTTATCTGGCTCCGTTCTTTTCTTAGCACCTTGACCTTGGATAACAGCTGCCTTCTCAATTTGAGAGGTATCGGTGTAGACAGCGTTTCTTTTTTCCAAAAGGAATAACATTCCAATAATAATGCAAATGATGATTCCTATGAATACAATTATTTTTAATTTATCATTCATGATGAGCCTCTAATCTATGTTTTTTAGCATCTGTAAAATAGTATCCTTATCCATAAAGCCTGGCTGGGTCTTAACTAGTTTACCTTCTTTATCAATAAAAGCCTGAGTCGGATAAGAACGAACTCCGTAACTCGCTAAAAGTTGTCCCGAAGGGTCTAGCAATACTGGTAAATCTTTATAGTCCAAACCCTGATACCATTTTTTAAAGGCTTCTTCTGCTTGCTCTCCTTTTTGACCAGGAGAAACCACTGTCAAGATGACATAGTCATCACTTGCTTCTTTTGCAAGCTCATCGGTATCAGGTAAACTAGCTAGACAAATAGAGCACCAAGATGCCCAAAATTTGAGATAGACTTTTTTGCCTTTATAATCTGATAGACGATAGGTTTTACCATCAACTCCCATAAGCTCAAAGTCTGGAACTGCTTCCCCTTGTTTTGCCATTTGAGAGCTAACTTGTGCATTTTTGTCTCCATTTTGCTTATCAGCTTGGCTCTCCATCTGATTTTTACAAGCTGATAGACAGACCAGACTAGCGCAGACCAATACAGTTGCTTGCCATTTTTTCATCTTCATCACCTTCCTCGTTATCATATGAATATAGATATTTACTTTGTAGTTCTATTATATACCTACCTTGCTAAAAATACTTAAAATCTGTTTGGAAAATCATTAAGCTTCTTAATTACAAAAAACTCCCACCTGCTATGCAGATGAGAGTTTTGGATTATTTAAAGATAGAAGTTTTAAAGCTATCTGTTTGTTGAAGAAGTTTCTTAAAGAGTTTTTCTTTAAGTGATACGGTGTTATCAAATTTGACAGATCCGTTACTTAGAGTAGCCTTATCTTTATCAACTGCTTCAGCAAATGCACGTTTCAAGTCTTCATAGCTATTGTATGTTTCACCATCGATTTCAATAGATTGAATTCCATTTTTGGCACTTGTTACAACTTCATTGAAGTAAGCTTTCTTCCAATCTTCAAGATTGTTGAATTTTCCTTCAGAAATCTTGTTAATGATGAAGTCATCACCTAGAGTATTTTTACCAGCTTTTTTAGATTCGGCTTTTAGCATGTTAGAAGCATAGTTTAAGAAGCCTTTTTCATAACCATAGTAACCCCAAATTCTGAAGGTATTGTGTTTAAATGACATCGCTCCTGGAGCACCTTCACTTGTATTACCACCATAGATACCAGTCATCATTGGAACATTCACATAAGCAGAATCAAAGTCAGTAGGATTATAAACTCTGTTACCTGGACCACGGTTGGTCATGAAGTTGTTCGTAATTAAGTCATCTACTGTACGTAAAGGAATAGCTTTCTCCTCATCACTTAAAGATCGAACCTTGTCGAATTGGTTCTTGGTGTTATTTCCTCGATATTGCTTATCAACCTTCTTGAACCAAGCGTTGTTTAAATCTTGATTTGCTTTATCGAGAACAGCCTCTCCTTCCAGGTAATCCAGAAGCATGAGGGTGTCGTTGTAGCCCTTCATGTAACGATCAATTTCGTCACGTGACTTCAGATCATTTGGATTGGTGTTATACCATTGATTTCCATCATTTGGACGTTCATAAGCCATGTTAAGACCTAGGGCTTTGTATTCACCATTTGGATTTGATACTGATGGAGTTTGCAACATTCCTTGTGCAAATGCTTCAAGATCTGTTCCTTCACGGTGTCTTGAGCCACCTAGATAAACCATTCGGTCATTAACGTGAGTCGTTTCGTGAGTAAAGGCAGAAACTCCAAAATCACTAATCATGTCCGTCACCATAAAGAAGACAGAGTCATCTTTATATGGATTGGTATAAACACGAGCTACCGCTCCCATACGCCAGTCTGTTGCATGGTAACGTCCTGTAGGTCCGTATAATTCACGAATAGGAGCAACATCTTTACCGCTATTAGTGTGACCATATTTATCAGTACTAATATCTTTATAGTTTTGGTTATCTAAAACAGGGGTTGGAACCATGTTATTGCTCTTCAAGAGTTGATTACGAACCTTGTCAGTTGCTAGACGTGACCAGAAGTCTAGATAATTCTGTTGCCCTTTTGCAACCTTATCAATTTCAGCTTTGAAAGCATTTCGTTCTGCTTCAGTATACTTACCATATTTCTCAAATGAACTATAAGCCATTGTATTGTAAGTTGAAATCAAGAACATATGAGCATCTTTCAAGTTCAAGAGTGGCAAGATCATCTTACCGTGCATATCGTTGTTTAATCCTTCATAGGCTCTGTGTTTCTTATCAGCAAACTCAGGAGTTGTTGTTGCTGGTTCAACGATATAAACATTGTCTTTGGTAGCTTTGATAAACCAATCGTTCAAGTTTGTATCATTTGTGAATAGACGCATATTATAGTCTAAGAAACTATTTAACTCGCTGATACCGATAACTCCACCGATAGTTTCGCGATAAGCTTCTAAAGTTCTATCACCTTTAATGTTACTTTCTTTAGAACCAATCTTAATCAAGAAGTCTAACACACTTACATTTTTACCGTAGAAGTCTGGTTTGAACAACATAAGTTGCTTGATATTAAAGTTATCAAACTTAACTCCATAATAACGATTGAGGTATGACAAACCAAGAAGAACAGCAGCCTTGTTGTCATCAATCTTCTTGATCAAGGCACGTTTAGCAGCTTCATCTGTGTTTAATTGATGATCCTCATTTTCAAGCAACTGTTTCACAAATTTAGCCAGATTATCCTTAACTTCTTTGAAGCTTTCTTCCAGGTAAAGATCTTTTATAGCATTGACTTTATTTGGTCCCGTTCTACCTAGGTGTGTGTAGATAGGATCTGATTGTAATTCAACTGGACTTAATTTTTCAACGATAGCATTGATAAGATCGCTACGGTCTTTGTCAACAATATTAGGCGTGTAAACAACTTCTCCAAGTTCAGCAATGCTGTACTCTTTCACTTGTTTGACCTTAGATTCTTTCAGCGAAACAGTAAAGATGTCTTTGGTCTTATCAGAATAGTGCACCAAAATGTGGTCAGCATCAGCCAATTCTGTTACAAAGGCATTGCCCTTCATAGCAGTAACGGACAAGACTTCCTTAGTCAAGAGAGGACTACCAGCAGCCAATTTGTTTCCTTGGTCTACGATCCACTCTTTATTGTAGAATGGTTGCAATTTTTCGATATTACGGTAGGCAAGTTCACGAGAAGCGTCGTAACCATCGATTGTTTTGTATTGATCAGCTTTATTGACAATGTTATTGAGTTTGTCTTCAACAGGTTTCGTGCTTTCAAATTTATCAGCAGTGATTCCCATTGCTTCAATCTTCTTGTCAGCTTCTTCTTGTGAGATGCTAGGAATCTTGCGAGAATTGTTGTAAGATTTATTACCCTCACTTACCCCCTCAACACTGAAGTTACGTTTTGTTCTTGAATAGGTGAAATAATCATCGGCATCAATATCCGAGTGACCAAAGACCATCTCACCTGTTTTGACTTTCATCATGGTGATGTTATCTTCAATAGCACCCAAGGCCCAGTTCGTACCCAGCAAGCCACCTGATTGAACAGCTTCTTTCAGCTCGATAGAACCTTTAGCAACTGAATTTCTGAGAACACCTTCTCTTCCTAGTGTATTGTTATCTCCACCATTTTGAGAAGAATAAACTAATCCTGCAGCTTTTGCCTTGTTACCAGTAATTTCAGCATCAACATAGGCTTTTTCTACGATACCTTTCCAGTTTTCACCTAGAACACCTGCTAAATACCAACCTTTGTTTCCAGCAGCGTGAATTTTACCGATAAAGGCAACATTACTTACCTTACCACTACCATCAATTTTATTGATAATACCAGCTACATCGTTGCCCCCGATAACATTACCTGTTACTTTAACATTTTCGACAGTTGCATTATTTTTGATAACATTTGCGATTGGTGCTACTCGATCAAATCCTGACATGTCAATATTGACATTTTCAAGCAAGAGATTCTTGACAGTACCACCTTCAATGTTACCAAACAATGGTCTCGTAATGTTATGGATGGCAAATTTATTACCTTCTGTACTTTCCAATGTTCCCTTGAAGGCATTGGTTACATAAGACTTGCCAGCGGGGTTCACGTTACTTGCATTCATACTGCTACCAAGCTTAAAGGTACCAGTAGGATTGTCCTGCATTGCTTTTACAAGGTCATTGAAATCGTAGTAAACGTCACCTTCATGGGCTTTTGGTTTAGCAAAGTAATGGACATATTCCTCTGTAAACTGATTATCTGCGTTACGTTGGACTAGGTCTGGTGCTTTAGCAGTGACTTTGAACAATGCTTTACCATCAACTGTGACTTCTTCAATCTTATCAACAGCAAGTTTTGTCACCTTGTTATCATGAGTTGTCACTTTCAAGTAATAAGGTTTAACATCTGATGGTTTAGCTGACAATAGACTATGATCAGTTTCTACACCTTGATCATCAACACTGATAAGGCTTGTTTCCTTAATATTTTTGACTTCGACTTTTTTGAGGTCGAGTCTTAGTGGTTCTTCCGTGAGAACTACTTCTTCGTTCCCATTTCCACGATCGTAAACCATCTTGGTCGCAATCTTGTAGTCCTTGTAATACTTCAAGTTTGTAAGATTTGCAGTCAGGTCTCCTTCAGACATATTGACTGTTTGAAGGCTAGTGTCTCCATCTTTCAAAACAACTTCAAGAGATTTAATGGTTACACCTGTTGGTTTGACCAATTGGTAACGAGCCTTGGCACTACGCTCTAACTCTTCTTTATCAATTTGAGTAAGTGTCAAGGTTGGCGCAGTCAGGATTTGATCACCTTTCTTAATGAGACGATCTTGCGCAGCTTCAACAACTTCCTCTGAAATCGTTGGAGCATCTGCAGTTTTCACTCCTTTAAGAGTCTTATAAACTTTGGTAATCTTTTTCTTACCGTTTTGACCAGCTTGAGCAACAACTTCTGTTCCCTTCGGAAGAGTGCTGTCTACTTCTGTTCTTGTCTCGAAAGGAATTTCTTCAAATGAAACTTCTTCAACTTGACCTTCAATAGACTTGGTACCACGACTAATTTTTTCATTTACTGGAGCCTTAACTGTTTCTGTACTCGTGCTGATTGGGTCCCCAACTTTTTGACCATTGACAGTCTTATAGACACGGTGAATTAGCTGACTTCCGGCTTGACCATTTTGAATTACTGTTTCTTCATCAGTGTAGCGAGTATCGTCAGTTACATACTCTCTTGTATATGGAACTTCTACAGTTTCAGTTTCTGTGACAGTTGCTTCAGCTACTTCGTACTCTGGTAACTCTGGTTGAACTAGAGATTCACCTTCGTGACCTGCTTCTTGCGTGCCTTTAGCACTGATCTCACCTGTGTAAGCTGGTAATTCTGGCTGAACTAAGGAGTCACCTTCGTGACCTACTTCTTGAGTTCCTTTAGCGCTAAGCTCGCCTGTGTAGGCTGGCAACTCTGGTTGAACTAAGGACTCACCTTCGTGGCCTTCTTTTTGAGTTCCTTTAGCTGTGATTTGGCCTGTGTAGGCGGGGTTTTCTGACTGAACTAAAGCTTCGCCTTGGTGGCCTTTTTCTTGAGTTCCTTTAGCACTAATCTCGCCTGTGTAGGCTGAGTTTTCTGGTTGAACTAAAGATTCACCTTCGTGACCTGCTTCTTGGCTTCCTTTTGCTGTAATCTCACCTGTGTAGGCTGGTTCTTCTGGTTGAACTAGAGATTCACCTTCGTGACCTTCTTCTTGAGTCCCTTTAGCGCTAATTTCACCTGTGTAAGCTGGCAATGCTGGTTGAACTAGAGATTCACCTTCGTGACCTTTTTCCTGAGTTCCTTTAGCAGTTTCTTCAGGTTTATAAACCGGAGCTTCTGGTTGAACTAAGGCTTCGCCTTGGTGGCCCTCTTCTTGGGTCCCTTTTGCTGTAATCTCGCCTGTGTAGGCTGGAGCTTCTGGCTGAACCAAAGATTCACCTTGGTGACCCTCTTCTTGAGTGCCTTTAGCGCTAATCTCACCTGTGTAAGCTGGCAGTTCTGGTTGAATCAGAGACTCACCTTCGTGACCCTCTTCTTGGGTCCCTTTGACACTAATCTCTCCTGTGTAGGCTGGCAATTCTGGCTGAACCAAAGATTCACCTTCATGGCCTGATTCTTGAGTTCCTTTAGTACTAATCTCTCCTGTGTAAGCTGGCAATTCTGGTTGAACCAGAGATTCACCTTCGTGACCTTTTTCCTGAGTTCCTTTAGCAGTAGCAATTTGCTCTGGTTGGTCTTGGAAGTCTGATGCTTTAAAGTAACCAACGTATTCATATCCTTCGATTTGAATGACACCTTTTGCCAAGTCCTCTTGACTACTTGCAGCAATCGTTTGGTTGTAGGACACCAAGATTTTATTCTCAAAGGCTTGAGCTGACTGAGGGATAAAGTAACTACCTCCTAGCGCTCCAATAAAGAGAAGACCCAACATTTTATTGCGGTGTTTTTTAGACATCACAACGACAACCAAAGACGCTGTTGCAAAACCAAGAGTTGCTAGGGCCAACTCCTTGCTTCCAGTGTTCGGCAATTGTTGAGAATTCACTTCCTTTTTTCTGTAAACAAGATAGACAACATCATCTTGCTTTAAATCTGAAGGAAGTTCGCGATGGATCAAAGCCTTTTCTGCTTCTGTCAATTCTTGTTCAGCCAAATAACGGTAATGAACTTGGCTAGGTGTCGCTACTTCGTTAGCTGCAACAGTTTCAACTAAAAAGTTGTTCGCTCCCAAAAGAAATGTCCCGATAACTGCAGAACCTACACCAACTGAGAACTTCCGAATAGAGTATTTGATGACTTTATCAAACTGCATTTTTCTGTTTTTCATTTTAAATCTTTCTAATGTGATCTATTGGATATTGAGCACGCGCCCCTCCAATGAGTTTTGGTCGGCTTGCAAGTGCCGTTACATGAGCATGACCAATCTCTCTTAGGACTGGTCGAATGGGTACCTGAACATGTTTGATATGCATCCCAATAGCAGTATCTCCAATGTCCAAACCAGCATCTGCCCTGATAAATTCGACCTCCACAGGATCATTCATATAGCAAAAGGCGGCCAATTGACCAGAACCTCCTGCATGTAAGGTCGGGAGTACACTTACAATTTCCAACTGAAATTTTATAGCCACTTCCCTTTCGACAACTAGAGCGCGATTGACATGTTCACAACCTTGAACAGCTAGGTGAATCCCCTTAGCCGTCAACAGCTCCAACATTGTCTTGACGATTAGCTCACCAATCTCCTGACTCGAATCTTTGCCAATGTGTCCTCCCAGTACTTCACTCGAAGACAAACCTAAGACAAATAGTGCACCTTCCTGTAAAGAAGCCTTGTCTAAAACATCTTCAAGTATCTGCTGTGTTTCTGTTTGAATCCGTCTTTGGTCCATTTTTCACCTCGCTTTTTTCATTCTATCATATCGTTTTTCATCAATTTTAGCAAGATTGGAAAAGATAGGGTCCATTTGCTAGGATTCAAAAACTATATGAGGGCTTTTTTCAAAAACTGATTCTAATCTTTTTCACTTCCCAAGACAACATAAAACACCATCTTGAAAACAAAAAAAATATAATAGTTTAGTAAAATAGTTGATTTAACAACATGTATATCTAAAAGATTTGTCAGTTGATTCGATTCTAAACTACCGAAAAGCAACTTCTACCATTCTACCCCATTTCTTCTATTAAAGCTACTACTTTGCCCTATTTTTTGGACTTTTTTTCTACCTTGTATTAACCTTTAATCATTCAGAAAACTTTCATGAAAGGATGCATAACCTTTAATTTCACTCTCAAATTATACTATGACAGATTTTTAAATACAAACTGAATCCAAATTTTCAAAAATCTTAAATTTACAACAAAAACAGAGAAGTTCTCCTTCCCTGCTTTTTCTCTATTAAACCTTTTGGAGTCCTTGGACGGCATCGTGATTGATGAGCACTTGACCATATTCTTGTAGAACCGAACGGCTGATGTCGCTATCATCCGCAAATTCTCGCATACGAGCCAGTAACCAAGCTGGATAAAGATTTGGTCGATCCTCTACATCCACTAAGACTGTCAGATAATACTGGTCATTCATCTTATAGAGTTCTGAAGTTTCCATTTGATAAGTAACTGTTTTGGCAAAAGAAACCAAACTAGTTAAGTTGTCAAAGCGTAGGATGTAGTAGATATAAGGTTCTCTTTTTCCTTCTTCTTCGAGGGCTTCATCAAGCGCTGCTTCCTCTTCCTTTTCAACCTGTTCTAAAGATTGAATAGCTTCAATATCGTCTTTAGTTTTTTCTGCCATGGTTTTCTCCAAGGTTTTCAAAAACTCATCTGGAGACATTTTAGCTAACTCATCCATATCAGGAAGATCTGCCAAATCTTCAAAGTCCAAATTTTGGTCAATCTTTGACTTAGTTACAAAGACATCCACCTTGTCAGGCTTTGGAGTCACTCGGAAGCTAAGCATGCCTGTGTCCAAGAAACTGTCTGGCATTTCTAGTTCATCCAAAATTGCGTAGAAAAATTCTTCTGTTTTCTCTTGCGGAACGAGAAAGTCTGCGATTTCCATCCCTCGATCCATCAAATCTTCTAAAGACATGGTGATCTTTAATGTCGTATCACTGATTTGTTTCATTTTCATAGTTCGTAACCTCATACTTTCAGTTCTATCTATTATACAAGATTTCACAGATTTTATCAAAAGAATGGCGTTGGAATGTGATATAATACTAGTATCTATTTTAGAATATAAGAAAGAAAATTTCATGAAAAATATAAAAGTTAATGCTTTGGCTAGCTTGCTGGTCAATATCTTAAATATCGTTTTTCCTTTGATTACTAATCCCTATCTAACGCGGATTCTTAGTAAATCCAATTACGGTTACTTCAACACTGCCAATACCTGGGCGAGCTTTGTCATCCCACTAGCTGCCTTTGGGATTTACAATTATGGGATTCGAGCTATCAGTAAGGTTAAGGATGATAAGAATAAGATCAATTATGTCTTTTCTAAGTTATTCTATATTTCCCTGATTACTTCAATTCTGACAACAGCTATCTATTTCCTCTTTATTCATTTTGATACTAGTATTGTCAATCTGAAAATCCTTTACTATATCCTTGGAATCCAAGCACTCTTTCAATTTCTGAATATCGAGTGGATGAATGAAGCCTACGAGAATTATTCTTTTATCCTTTATAAAACACTAGTGATTCGTATTGGAATGTTAGTGGCTATCTTTGCCTTCGTCAAGACGCCTGATGATATCGTCCCTTATGCCACAATCATGAGTGCGACAACCATTATCAACTATCTGCTCAGCTTCCTCTGGATTAAACGAGAGGTCTCCTTTGTCAAGATTGAGTTCATCGAACTTCTCAAGTCATCTAAACCTCTCTTAACCATGCTCCTTCTAGCAAATGCTAATATGCTCTATACCTTGCTAGACCGTATGTTCATCACTAAAGGACCTGATGAGAACTTCATCTCCTACTACACCATCGCCTCCAGTATCGTTATGCTGATTGCTAGTGTCCTCAGTGGAGCTATCAACGTCAGCATCCCACGACTTGGTTATTATCTAGGAAAAAAAGATTTTACTTCTTATAAAAATTTGGTCAATCAGGGCGCATCCCTCTTTTACTTCCTCATGGTTCCTACCAGTATTGGTATTATGGTTTTGGGAACCTATGCTACAGTTATCTACTCTTCTGAGAAATATCTAGAAGCGGGAATCGTAACGAGTATCTTTGCCTTTCGTACCATTATCTGGGCTATCGAATTAATCCTTGGAAAACAGATTATCTTTATTAATGACCATGAAAATCGTTTGACTGCCTTTTACTTTATCGGTGGCGGTGTCAATGTAGTCCTAAACTCTCTACTCCTTTTCAATAATATCTTTAGTCCTGAATACTACATTGGAACAACCATTATAGCTGAATCAATCGTAGTTCTACTAGAAATCCGCTTTATTCAGAAGCACAAACTATTGGATTTGAAAGAGATTTTTACAACCTTGGCTCGCTACACAATCGTGTCACTTGGTTTCATCCCAATTTATTATGTTTTTAAAACCCTCTTCCAAGTTCATAGCTATGAAGTTACGATGAAGATGATTAGCATGGTTCTTTCTACAATCGCAGCTTGTGGCATCTATTACGCTATCACCCTCTTTATTATCAAAGATAAAACACTTCATTATGCGCTTGACTTAGTTCGTTCTAAGATTAAAAGAGGATAGAGGTCCCTCTCAAAAATGTTCAAATTAAATATGATACAACAAAAGAGGCTGGGACAAAAGTCCTAGCCTCTCAATTGTCTTTGGATTGTCGAGCAAGACGCAGTGGTTGAGTGGGCTCTACTACGCTGATTTCATCAGCTTTTACAGCCCTACTCAACTGTGCGGAGGTGGGACTACGAAATCGAATTCTAACGAATTACCGATTTCTGTCCCACTCTCTTTTCTATGCATCCAAGAGCATCATGGACAATAAATACTCACTCAATGAACACGTTATACTAAACTAGGTCAAGACAACGCTGACCCAGCTTTAAAAAATTAGAAAGAGTATCACTTACAAATCTACTGTTAGTACCTTCCCAGCTCTCACGACTTGCTCTCCTGCAATGTAGACGTCATCAACATCACTGGATTTCACGGCATAAACGAGGTGAGACAGCATGTTTTCTTGGGGTTGAAGATGGATTTTTTCTTGCGGTTGGATGACGAGAAAATCAGCTTGCTTACCGACTTCTAGACTACCAATCTCATCTTCCATTCCCAATACCTTAGCACCCTCGATGGTCAGTGTCTTGAGGGCAGTCTCGATTGGAAATTGACTGGCATCTCCACTCTTCATTTTCTGTAAAAGGGCTGCGGTGCGTCCTTCCTCAAACATATCGAGATTATTATTAGAAGCAACTGAGTCCGTTGCGATACCGACTGGTACTCCAGCCTTTTGAAGTTGGACAACTGGTGCAATCCCCGAAGCTAGTTTGAGGTTACTGATAGGATTGTGGGCGATAGCAACTTGCGAATCTGCCAAGCGGGTAATTTCTGCTTCATTTAACTCAACACCGTGAGCAAATACAGCCTGATGATCTAAATACCCAAGTTCATCTAGAAAGGCTATTGGTCTTCTGCCATAACGTTTCAGGATAATGCCTGACTCTTCCTGGGTCTCAGCTACATGGATATGAAGGGGAATGTCTTCTTCTTTTGCTAGTTCTAAGCTAGCTTCCAGCAATTCTCGGCTACAACTGTAGGGCGAATGAGGAGCCACCATAACCTTGAAATTGGGATCCTGATAGCTTTTGATTGTCCCGATGACAGCACGAGTTCTGACTATGGTCTCATCTGTCGTCTCCAGTTCTGAAGAAAAGAGGGTTGGAGAGAAATAGCAACGCATCTTGGAAGCCTTGACTACCTCATAAATCTTAGCTATATCCACTCCATTAGGATTATACATGTCATTGAAGGTTGTCGTTCCTGATAAGAGCATTTCAGTCAGAGCCTCTTTGACGGCCTTTGTGGTCATCTCAGAAGTAAATTCAGCTTCAGCTGGCCAGATATAGTCATTGAGCCATTCATGAAGATTACTATCGTCACGAATGCCTCTCAAACCTGTCATGGCAGAGTGGGTATGGCAGTTAACCAAGCCAGGCATGATCCAGGCACCCTGATAGTCTATGATTTGATCTGCTTGTTTAAGAATTTCTTGATTTTTCTGGCCGACATAGACGATTTGGGATTCTTTAATAGCTAAAATCCCATCCAGGTAGACGTGGAAATCTTGGTCACAAGTCACGATATTTACATGCTGAAAGACTTTCATACTAGGCTCCTTTTCTAAATTAGCTTTCATACCAGATAATTTTTCTAGCTATTGTAACAAAAAAGTCACCCGAAGGCAACTTTTCTTGTTTGTTCATAGGCATTATAATGGCTTTCCCATTTATTCTGGGCTAAAAGCTGCTGCTTGCTGCATTTGATAGTATTTGCCTTTTCTCGCCATGAGTTCCTCATGATTGCCATATTCGACAATATCTCCATCGACCAAGACAAGAATCAAATCAGCATCTTGAATGGTCGATAAACGGTGGGCAATGATAAAGCTTGTCCGTCCCTTCATGAGTTTGGCAAAGGCATCCTGAACCAATACCTCTGTCCGGGTATCGATGGATGAAGTCGCCTCGTCTAAGATTAGAATCTTAGGAATGGCTAGAAAGACGCGGGCAATGGTCAAAAGCTGAGCTTGACCAACAGACAAGGATTCCCCTGCATTTTCAATCTTGGTATCATATCCCTGTGGCAATTGTTGGATAAAGAAATCCGCATTTGCTGCCTTGGCTGCTGCAATGACCTGTTCTCGACTAGCATCAGGATTGCCAAAGGCAATATTGTCATGAATGGTTCCCTGCTTGAGCCAAGTTTCTTGGAGTACCATCCCAAACTGCTGTCTCAATGATGCTCGGGTATAATCATAAATCGAGCGACCGTCTAGCAAAATATCTCCGGAGTTAATAGGATAAAATCGCATGAGGAGATTGATAAGGGTTGACTTACCAGCACCCGTTGGCCCTACAATAGCAACCTTACTACCAGCTGGAATATCAATAGACAAGTCTTTAATCAAGATCTTTTCAGGATTGTAGCCAAAAGAAACATGTTTAAAGGAAATAGCTCCCTTGACTTGATCGCTATTCAATTCTTTAAGACCAGTCTCTGTAACCTCTGGACTTTTTAGAACAGCATAAACACGTTCTGCACAAGCTAAGGCGCTTTGCAACTCGGCTAAGACTGATGAAATATCGTTAAAAGGCTTGGTATACTGCTGCACATAGTTCAAAAAGGTCACTAAACGCCCAACCGTCAAAGTAGAACCCGCCATGATGCGCAAGGCTCCAACACCAGCTAGTAGTGCATAAATAAGGGCATTGACAAAACGGGTGGAAGGATTGACTGTCGATGAATAAAAGATAGCCGACTGAGAATAACCTGCGTAGTTGTCATTTGCCTCATGAAGTCTCTCGATAAATTCTTCCTGAGCATTGAAGGACTGGATAATGTTCTGTTGGGTGAGCGATTCTTCTATCAACTGAGTCTGAATCCCCCTAGTCTCTGTCTGCTTTTGAAAGAGATGGTAGGATTTCTTAGCGATAAAGCGTGAAATGACCATAGATAGAGGTGTTAAGAGCAGAACCAAGAGAGTCATCAATAGATGGATTTGGAGCATAGCAAGGATGCTGACCAAAATCATCAAAACTCCTATGAAAAATTGGTTGAAAATCATATTCATACCCGCTGCCAACTGCTCGATATCTGTCGTTACACGGCTGACCATTTCCCCACTACCTTGTCTATCTACAAGGGCAATCGGAAGACGATGGAGCTTTTCAATGATTTTTTCGCGCAAATCTCTGGTATAGGAGAAAATCAGTCGATTATAGAGGAGAGGATTGGCCCATTGTACCAGCGTATTTCCTATGACCACCAAAATCATCTGGAGGAAAATCTGCCAAAATAGCTGGGATGAACCATCGACTAGGACTTGGTCAATCACCTGTCCTATCAAGATTGGTAGATAGATTGATAGGGCTACCTGAGCAATGGTACCCAAGAAAGCCAGGAAAAGAAGGATGGGATGGCCAGCTAAATCTTTTGCTAATCGTTTAAGGGTTTGACTTGCATGTTTGCCTTTCATTCTAGTCCTCCTTTCCATGTTGGGATGCATTGATTTCACGATAGACTTGGCTAGTCTCCATCAATTCCTCATGATTTCCAAGTGCTAATTGCTCCCCTTTCTCTAAAAGAAGAATCTGATCTGCAATCTTCAAGGTTGAAGTTCGTTGGGAAATCAAGATCAAGCTAGTGTCAGGTAGGTTATCTTGAACAGCCTTCAGAAGATTGGACTCAGTAATGGTATCAAGAGCCGAAGTCGCATCATCCAAGATGAGGAATGGTGCTCGACGCAAGACTGCCCGGGCAATCGATAAACGTTGCTTTTGCCCACCTGAGAAATTACGACCGCCTGCTTGAACCTCTGCGTCCAGCTGGCCTTCCTTGTCACTGACAAAGTCCTTGGCTTGAGCAATTTCCAAAGCCTGCCAGAGTTCTTGGTCAGAGATAGGGTCTTCCATACCCAAAGTCAAGTTGGAACGAATAGTCCCTTTAAAGAGTTCAACCTTTTGAGAAACATAAGCCATCCAGGACCGCCATTCAGAAAGATTGCGAGGACTACGTCCATCTCGATAAAGGGAAATGCTTCCCTTATCTGCCGTATAAAGGCCAAGTAGGACCTGTACCAAACTTGACTTACCAGAACCAGTCCCCCCGATGATTCCAAGAATTTGTCCTTGTTGCATAGCAAAAGAAAGATTTCGCAAGGATGGTTGAGCAGCATCTGGGTAGGTAAAGCTCAAGTGTTCAACTCGTAAGGACTGGTTCGAGGAAGTTTCTTTTTGAGCAATTTCTGCCAGTATATCTTCAGGCTTTTCAGCGAAAACTTCATTAATCCGCTTGGCAGAAATATAAGACTGGTTGAGTGAATTGATGAGCATGGCCAATTTTATCAATTCTACCAAGATTTGCAGGAGATAGTTGATTAAGGCAATCAAGGCACCTTGACTGAGCCAACCCCCTTGGATAGAAATATAACCATTCCAGATAATCACCAGCAAAGTTCCATTGACGATCAAATAGGTTAAGGGGGGCAAGAGACTGGACCAGTAGCCTGTTTTCATTTGGATAGCTGTATAGACTTGATTGAGTACTTGGAAGTTCTCGATTTCTCGTTTTTCTTAGCCAAAGGCACGAATCACTCGCATCCCTTGTAGTTGTTGGCGCGTTTCCTGAACCAGCTGATCTGTTTTCTTTCTCAAAATGCTATAAAGAGGATTGACCAAGCGTGATAACACGACAATGACAAAGGTCAAAATGGCAACCATGACCAAGAACCAGAAGGTCAATTCAGGCGAGAGGCGATAAGCCATGAAAATGGCACCGAAAACAATAATAGGCGCCCTTAAAAATAAGCGTAAGAATTGATTGATCCCTGTCTGAATCTGATAGGTATCTGAAGTCAAACGCGTCACCAAACTCGAAGTCGTCAAACGGTCTCTGCTATCCTTGGGGAGCGAGAGAATATGACGATAGAGGTCGTTGGTCAACTCCTTGGTAAAGCCAACTGCTGCCTTGGCTGAGTAAAACTGAGCTACCAAAGCTACCAGAACACCGATAACTGCAAAAACAAAGAGGAGCCCCATTTGCATCCAGAGGTGACCCTGATCTTTTTGAGGGATAGATTGGTCAACAATCCCTGCTATCACCATGGGAACCAAGAGTTCAAAAACAGCTTCTAGCAGCTTAAACAAGGGCGCTAGAAATGACTCCTTGAGGTAGGGTTTAAAGTAAGAAAGTAATTGTTTCATGTGTCCCTTCTATTTCCAAAATGAAGAAGGTGGAAAAACCACCATCTTTTTACTTATTCAAATATGGAAGCAGGTAGCCGTAGCCAGCTTCTTCCATTTCATCCTTAGCGATAAAACGTAAGGATGCAGAATTGATACAGTAACGGAGACCACCCAGTTCACGAGGGCCATCTGTGAAGACGTGCCCCAAATGAGCATTCCCTAAACGTGAACGGACTTCGATACGCTCCATACCGTGACTCAAGTCCTGGTAGTAATGAATGAGTTCCTTGGAAATAGGACGGCTAAAACTTGGCCAACCACAGCCTGAGGCAAACTTATCCTTGGCAAAGAAGAGGGGCTCACCAGTCGTGATATCGACATAAATTCCTTCCTCAAAAGTTTGGTCATAAGCATTGCTAAAGGGAGCTTCCGTCGCTGCCTCTTGCGTGACTCTATAGGACTCTTCAGACAGTTGTTCTCGTAAAACTGCCTGACTCGGTTTTTCATAGTTGGCGGCATCTATCAGTGGTTTCTCAGCATCTCTCACATCAATGTGGCAATAGCCACCAGGATTTTTCTTGAGGTAGTCTTGGTGATAGTCTTCAGCTAAGATATAGTGGCGAAGCTTCTCCACTTCCACTGCAATTTTACGACCGATGAGTAGTTCTTGTTCACGAACTACTGTATTGATAGTCGGTAAATCCTCTTCATCTTTGTAATAAATCCCTGTGCGGTATTGACGACCACGGTCATTCCCTTGTTGGTTGACAGAAAGGGGATCGATAACTCGGAAATAATAGAGTAAAATCTCACGGAGCGAGACCGCCTTTTCATCATAAATAACTTGCACAGTCTCGGCATGATCTGTTTCTTTAATTAATTGATAATTAGTAGTTTCTACTTGACCATTAGCATAACCAACACTTGTTTGCAGCACTCCAGAAACACGTGAAAAGTATTCTTCCAAGCCCCAAAAACAACCACCTGCTAAATATATTTCTGCCATTTCAAATCCTCCTTGACCATCTGTCGGTCGACAAAACTGGGAATCATTTCATATCCCATGTTTCATTTTCAAAAAAAGGACAGGAAGCCCTCTAATAGAGAGTTTCCCCATCCTATTGCTATGTTTATTTTGCTTCAACGCGAACGCCTTGTGTATCTACTTGCAACTCATGAAGCTTGCCTTTGAAAGGTTGCTTTTCAAGCTCAGCCTTAATCTTAGGCATCTTGTCAGGATCAGCCAAGACCATAACAGTCGGACCAGCACCAGAGAGGTAGGTCGCATAAGCACCATTTCTCTTGGCAACTTTCTTGATCGTTGCAAATTCTCTCACCAGTTCTTGACGGTAACGCTCATGGAAGAGGTCACTCTCGATAGCCTGGCCTGCTTTGACCATATCTCCAGTCAGTAGGGATGCGATAGCCACATTGGCGATAGAACTTGCCGCAACAGCTTCCTTGTAAGATAGTTTCTTAGGCAAGACACCACGACTATCTCGAGTTCGCAATTCATAGTTTGGAATATAAGCTAGGAAAGCACACTCTGGGAAAGGCGCCACAACAGCTGAAACCTGACCTTCGACTGAGCTTGCAATGACCAGATTACCATAGATAGCTGGCGCAACATTATCAGGATGCCCTTCAATCTTAGTCGCCAATTGTAATTTTTCATGTTTGCTTAGTTTGAGATTTCCTAGTTGATTTGCCAATTCAATTCCTGCAACGATGACAGAACTAGAAGAACCTAGTCCACGCGCAAGTGGAATATCGCTAACCATCTTCAAACGTCTTGGTTGTAGATCTGGAACAATTTGTAGAGCAATCTTCAGCAAAAGATTACGCTCGTCACGTGGAATCCATTTGCCTAATTGGTG
Source organism: Streptococcus infantis (assembly GCF_047460875.1). Lineage (GTDB taxonomy): Bacteria > Bacillota > Bacilli > Lactobacillales > Streptococcaceae > Streptococcus > Streptococcus infantis_AA. The sequence continues at coordinate 222,380 of NZ_JASHFI010000002.1, forward strand.
CTCAATCATCCATTCTTCACGTTCCTCACAAACCTGAATTTCTAGATACTTAGTTACAGCTACACCAACCGAGTCAAAGCCAGGACCCACATTGGCACTTGTAGCAGGTACAATAATCTTCATCTTAGTCTCCTAAAACCTTGAAGGTGTTGAGAAGTTCAAACTCAGCTACACCCTTCAAAGCTGCTGTAATATTTTCAAGTTGCGCCTTGTTGATTTTATGAGTGATGATGACAACACGAGCCTTGCCCTCTTGCTTACCATCTTGAAGGATTTGCTTGAAGGAAATATCTTCTGCATTAAAGAGTTCAGCCAATTTCAAGACTTGTCCTTTTGAATCTGGAGCCAAGATTGAGAAATAGTAGTTAGCTTTGACATCTTCTGGCTTAGCCAAGACTACTGGACGGCTGTATTCATTAAAGGCTTTTCCAATTGTTCCATCATTCAGACGACGAACGATGCGGGCAATATCAGCCACAACACTTGTTGCAGTTGGTTTTTGACCAGCACCTGGTCCATAATACATAGACTCGCCAATACCGATAGACTCCACAAAGACAGCATTCATAACACCATTAACACTTGCAAGTGGATGTGCTTTAGGAAGGAAGGTTGGCGTAACCTCAGCAGCAATACCAGAAGCCGTTTCTTCGATAGAACCAACTAGTTTTACAACATAACCAAGTTCTTGAGCTACTGCTACATCTTCTGGAGTGATGTTGCGAATCCCTTGGTGACCCACATCTTCAAACTTGACATTCATCCCAAAGGCGAACTGACTGAGGATGACCATCTTGTAGGCTGCATCAATCCCATCAACGTCATTGGTAGGGTCGCTTTCAGCAAAGCCAAGTCGTTGGGCTTCTGCCAAAGCATCTTCATAAGACCAACCTTCTGTTACCATTTTGGTCATCATGAAGTTAGATGTTCCGTTGACAACACCAAGAACACGTGTGATTTTATCTGATGCTAGTGAGTTGACCAAGGTACGAAGAATTGGGATTCCTCCAGCAACTGCTGCTTCATAGTATAGGGCAACATTGTGAGCTTTGGCTACCTCAAGCAATTCTGCACCATGAACTGCCAAAAGGTCCTTGTTGGCTGTCACGACATGTTTACCTGCTTCTAAGGCACGAGTGATAAAGGTTTTAGCAGGTTCGATACGCCCCATCAACTCAACAACGATCGTGATGTCTTTGTCTGACAAGATTTCATCGATATTTGTTACAAAATTAAATTCATTTCCTGCTTCAAGCAAGCGGGCTTTCTCTTGATCGTCTTTGACCAAAACTTTAGCTACTTCAATTTCTGACTGGGCTGCTTGAACAATTTTTTCTCTATTTTCCTTTAGCAAGAATGGCACACCACTGGCTACTGTACCAAATCCAAGTAAAGCAATCTTAACTGACATGTTTGTCTCCTCGAAATTTTCTAATAGTCCTATTATACCAAAATTGTGAGAAAATTCCTACCATTCTAAACTAAAAATAGGAGCACCAAATCACAAAAAAGGGCTGGGACAAAAGTCCTAGCCTCTCATTTGTCTATGGATTGTCGAGCAAGACGCAGTGGTTGAGTGGGCTCTAACTACGCTGATTTCATCAGCTTTTACAGCCCTACTCAACTGTGCGGAGGTGGGACGACGAAATCGAATTCTAACGAATTACCGATTTCTGTCCCACTCTCTCTATTTTCTATCTATTTTACAAAAGCCAATTCCTTATCACTAGACAAGTCTTCTCGATAATTGAAACCCGCAAAGTTGAGCTTTTTAATCTCTTCAACTGAAGTTATCTGATTTTCCGTCAAAGCTGTTAAGAAGGCGCCTCTAGCTTTTTTCGAAATGGTTGAATGGATTTTTAGTTTCCCATCTCTGTCTTCCATAAACTTAAAGGTCACCATTTTCTCACGGATTTCTTTAGGGAAGACAGTTTCAAACTCCGAAGACAAGAGAGAAAAGATTAGTTCTTCACTCTTCATCGACTCTTCATAGGCCTCCTGCCAATGATTTTTTAGGCTTTTCCCAGCGACTTTGAGTTTCATCAAAAAGTCCAGTCTGTGAGGCGCAATCGGTTCAAAGGCTGGAATCACACCATAGAGAGCTGACGTTATCATGAGGTGTTTTTCCAGATAGGTTTGCTCCTCCTTAGTGAGATCGTCCCGTTTGATGTTGCGATACATGAGTCCATCAAAGAGGTGCAAGGCTGGATAGTTTGTCGCAGTTTCATTTTTCAAGGCCTGGATATGGTCATACTCCTCTTGCGCTTTTTCGGCAGATATTTTGTAAAAACTCTCCAGCTCTTGGGCAGAATATATCGCTAATTCATCCACTACAGCCTGACTTTCAGGACGCAATGGTTTAGCCTCTAATCTAGGAATTTCGGTGTTCATTTCTTTTGCAGTTGGGATTAGAATTTTCATAATGTTAGTGTAGCATATTTTTTTAGGACTACCAAGGATTTGCACCTAAAAACCTCGGTGAATACCGAGGCTTCTTTCCTTATTTTGGCAATCCTAACCAGATCGCAAAGAGAACTAGTGCTGTCCCAAGGCAGCTTGTCAAGATAGATGAAAGAGTAACCTTTTTCTCCTTTAGATGAGAAAATCCTATCTTCAAAGCGAAAAGACCAAGCAACATCGAACCAATCATCAGATAAAATCCCATTTGACTGTCCTCCATTTATTATTCTTTCTTTCATTATCACAAATTTCAAACAAGAGTGCAAGAAAAACGAGGTTGTTTCCTTAAGCTTGAAGGATGTACCCTGATCTGGGATACAAAGCCTATATGATAATCCCTTCCAAATGATCCAATTCATGCTGACAAATCTGAGCAGGAAATCCTGTCAGGGTAATGGTTTGCTCTTGCCAATGGATGTCTCTGTAGCTTACTGTAATTTTTTCATACCTAGTTGTCGGTCTTACACCCGTCAAAGACAAACAACCTTCCTCTGTTTCGTATGCCCCTTCAAAAGAATGGAGAACTGGATTAAACATAACCATGGGAATCATTCCGATATTAAAAATAATGACGCGTTTTTGTACTCCAATCATATTAGCCGCTAGTCCAACACAGATTTCTCGGTTAGCCAGTAAGGTGTCCTGCAAATCCTTTGCTAGGGGTAAATCTTCCTGACTAGCAGGCTGGGATACCTGCGACAAAAACAAGATATCTTTTACAATTTTCTTTTCCAAGATTCTTTCCTCCATACCATATCAGTCTACTTGATTATAGCACAAAATTATACTCTTCGAAAATCAAATTTAAACCACGTCAGCTTCACCTTGCCGTATATGTGTTACTGACTTCGTCAGTTTCTATCCACAACCTCAAAACGGTGTTTTGAGCAACCTGCAGCTCTCTTCCTAGTTTACTCTTTGATTTTCATTGAGTATTATGTCAGTTTATCTTTACATGAAAACAAAAAGCCATCCGAAGATGACTTTCATAATGCTTAAATAGCGTTTTTATCTTTTCCAAGTGCTCGTTGGACTGCTTTTACAATCTCAACAAGGACTACAATCATAAGCGCTCCTACAGCGACCACCACCCATTGAGTCAAGCTCAAGTGTGACACGTGGAAGAGATTATTAAATCCAGGAACCAAAATTGTCACCATAAAGAGGACAAAGGCAACTGGGATAGACCAGTTAAAGGTCTTGTTAGTAAAGAGTCCCACTTTAAAGATCGATTGGTAAACCGACTTAACGTTAAAGGCATGGAGCAATTGGATCAAACCGAGAGTTGCAAAAGCCATGGTAAGGGCATCCGCATGGATTTCAGTATGACTTTGGTGCTCTGGGAAAAGAAGAGCCCAACCATAAACACCTAGAACTAGCATGGTTTGGAAGATTCCTTGATAAATGATTGCTCCGAAGACACCACCATCAAAGAAGTTAGACTTACGACCACGAGGTTTGTGGGTCATGACACCTGGTTCAGCTGGTTCAACACCTAGGGCGATGGCTGGTAGTGTATCTGTTACCAGGTTAATCCAGAGAAGATGCACTGGTTGCAACACATCCCAACCAAACAAGGTTGCAAAGAAGATGGTGAAGACCTCAGCCATATTAGCAGACAAGAGGTATTGGATGGATTTTTGGATATTTGAGAAGACTTTACGTCCTTCTTCTACCGCTACGATAATGGTTGCAAAGTTATCATCAGCAAGGACCATATCCGAAGCTCCCTTAGAAACTTCTGTACCTGTAATCCCCATACCGATACCAATATCCGCTGTCTTAAGTGATGGTGCATCGTTGACCCCGTCACCTGTCATGGCAACAACCTTGCCTTCATTTTGCCAAGCTTTCACGATACGAACCTTGTGCTCAGGTGATACACGAGCATAAACAGAGTATTGCTTGAAGACTTTTTGGAATTCTTCATCAGTGAGTTCATTCAACTCAGCACCCGTGAAGACATGGTCTTCTGTATCATTTGGATCGATGATACCGAGACGTTTAGCGATAGCTTCCGCTGTATCTTGGTGGTCACCAGTGATCATAATCGGACGGATACCTGCTTCTTTAGCGACACGTACAGCTTCTGCAGCTTCTGGACGCTCAGGGTCAATCATGCCGACCAAACCAGAGAAGATGAGGTCAGACTCAACAATTTCAGATTCCAAGGTTGGAATTTCGTTACTTGTCTTATAAGCCATCATCAAGACACGAAGGGCTTGTTTAGCCAAGTCTTTGTTGGTAGCAAGGATGGCATTTTTATCTTCTTCTGTGATTGGGCGAACTTCCCCATTGACTTCAATACGAGTCACGCGCTTGAGCAGTTGGTCAGGCGCACCCTTGACAGCGATAAAGTAAGAACCGTCTGCTTCCTTATGGATGGTAGACATGAGCTTACGATCAGAGTCAAATGGCAATTCAGCCACACGTGGCTCATCCTTCAAGACTTCACGAACATCAAAGTTGTGGTCCAAACCAAACTGTACAAGAGCTGTCTCCGTAGGATCCCCAATCAACTTACCAGATGGATCCACCTTGGTGTCATTGGCAAAGTTCATGATACGTAGCGTATTGTTGTTAGCAGCAATTTCAGATGCCGAGCTTTGCAATTGACCGTTGGTATAAACTTTTTCAACCGTCATTTGGTTCATGGTCAAAGTACCTGTTTTATCAGATGCGATGATTTCTGTTGAACCAAGTGTTTCTACCGCTGGTAATTTACGGACAATCGAATTACGTTTTGCAAGGGTTGTAGTTCCCAAAGATAGAACGATGGTTACAATGGCAGGAAGCCCTTCTGGAATAGCCGCTACTGCAAGAGCAACCGCCACCATCAAGCCTTCTAATGGATGTTCTCCACGAACAAAGACACCAACCAAGAAGGTAATCACTGCAATCACAATGATTAAGTAAGTCAAGGCCTTAGATAATTGTTCCAAGCTTTGCTTCAACGGTGTTTCCGTTTCATCTGCATTGGCCAACATGTCCGCAATCTTACCAACTTCTGTATACATACCAGTGTTGGTCACGACACCAATACCACGACCGTATGTTACGTTTGAGTTTTGGTAACCCATGTTAACACGATCCCCGATACCAGCATCTGCTTCAACAAGTCCTGTCACATCTTTTTCAACTGGGACAGACTCCCCTGTAAGAGCTGCTTCTTCTATTTTTAGAGAAGCTGCTTCAAACAAACGCATATCTGCAGGCACGACATCTCCCGCTTCAAGCAAGACGATATCTCCAGGTACCAATTCTTTCGAGTCAATCTCAATAACATGACCATCACGACGAACACGGGCCATCGGGCTAGACATATTTTTCAGAGCTTCAATGGCTGCTTCTGCTTGCCCTTCTTGGTAAACCCCAAAGGCAGCATTCAAGACAACAACGGCCAAGATGATAATGGCATCTGTTAAACCGTCCATTCCTTCTGTAATCACAGAAAGTGCCGCTGCCGCAAGCAAGATGATAATCATCAAATCCTTAAATTGATCAAGGAATTTAGCTAGTAGGCTACGTTTCTCACCCTCTTCCAACTCATTACGACCATAAGTCGCTAAGCGTTCTTGAGCTTGAGCAGTTGACAAACCTTCGATAGATGTGTCCAAGTTCTTTAGGACTTCTTCTGAGGTTTGTGTGTAAAACAAGTCTTTATTTTGTTCTTTTGACAAAACAGTCTCCTCCTTTTTGGCCTCTTTTTACAAAAAAAGAGACCTGTTTTTTAAAAAAACAAGTCTCGCTGTTTAATATAGTGCCGGAAATAATTCGTAATGACGACACTATCGCGGTTAACCGCCAGCTACTCCCTTGAGTAGTTCTATTATATCAAAATTTCAAAAGTTTTCAAGTTTTGAGGTGTATTTAACTTACTTCCTCCATTTGAATTTTCCTTGGAAAACCAGTATAATGAAAGAATACTAAAATGCTAGAAGGGGAGTTAGATGAATCAATCGGTTTCAAACTTAAAATTAGCTGAGCGTGGTGCCATTATCAGCATCTTGACCTATCTATTCTTATCTGCAGCTAAGCTAGCGACCGGACACCTCCTCCATTCATCCAGTTTGGTAGCAGATGGTTTTAACAACGTTTCAGATATTGTTGGAAACGTGGCCCTCCTAATAGGGATTCGTTTAGCACGCCAACCAGCAGATAGAGATCATCGCTTCGGCCACTGGAAAATAGAGGATTTGGCAAGTCTCATCACTTCCATCATCATGTTTTACGTTGGCTTTGATGTTCTACGGGATACCATCCAAAAAATACTCAGCCGAGAACAAACGGTCATTGACCCACTTGGGGCGACTCTGGGAATCATCTCTGCTATCATCATGTTTGCAGTTTATCTCTACAATACCCATCTGAGCAAGCAAGCTAAGTCCAAAGCTCTCAAGACAGCAGCCAAGGACAATTTGTCAGATGCTGTGACTTCTCTTGGAACATCTATTGCTATCCTGGCTAGTAGCTTTAACTATCCAATCGTGGATAAGTTGGTTGCGATTATCATTACCTTCTTTATTCTTAAAACTGCTTATGATATCTTTATCGAGTCATCCTTCAGCCTTTCTGATGGTTTTGATGAACACTTGCTCGAAGATTACCAAAAAGCTATCATGGAAATTCCTAAGATTAGCAAGGTCAAATCTCAACGCGGTCGTACTTACGGAAGCAACATTTATCTGGACATTACTCTGGAAATGAACCCAGATCTCTCTGTTTATGAGAGTCATGAAATTGCGGACCAGGTTGAATCCATGTTATCAGAACGCTTTGGTGTCTTTGATACAGACATTCATATCGAACCAGCACCAATCCCTGAGGATGAAATTCTAGATAATGTCTATAAAAAATTGCTCATGAGAGAGCAACTAATCGACCAAGGAAATCAACTGGAAGAGTTACTTGCAGAAGATTTCATTTATATCCGCCAGGACGGACAAGAACTGGACAAGGATGCCTATAAGACTGAAAAAGAACTGACCTCTGCTATCAAGGAGCTTCATTTAACCTCTATCAGTCAAAAGACTAAACTCATCCGCTACCAAGTCGGTGATACCATTCATACCAGCATCTGGCGCCGTCACGAAACTTGGCAAAATATTTTCCATCAGGAAACAAAAAAAGAAAAAGACTAAAAATGAGGCCGGGATAATTCCCGACCTCATTTTTCATGTTTATTTTGCAACGCTCTTAGCAAGAACGAAGTTTCCTAGTGTAGCTGAACCATTGCCAGCAACAGCTGGAGTCACGATATAGTCACGTACATCTGGAACTGGTAGGTAGCCATTGAGTAGGGCTGTGAATTTCTCACGTACGCGGTCAAGCATATGTTGTTGAGCCATAACCCCACCACCAAAGACGATGACATCTGGACGGAAAGTTACAGTCGCATTCACTGCGGCTTGAGCAATGTAGTAGGCTTGAACATCCCAGACAGAGTTGTTGAGTTCAATGTTTTCCCCACGAACACCTGTACGAGCTTCCAAACTTGGACCAGCTGCATAACCTTCCAAACATCCATTATGGAAAGGACAAACACCTTTAAATTCTTTCTCAATATCCATTGGGTGTCTAGCCACATAATAATGGCCCATCTCAGGGTGACCAACACCGCCAATAAACTCGCCACGTTGGATAACACCTGCACCGATACCTGTACCGATAGTGTAATAAACCAAGTTTTCGATACGACCTCCTGCATTATTACGAGCAACCACTTCACCGTATGCAGAACTGTTTACGTCTGTCGTGAAGTACATTGGCACGTTTAGAGCGCGACGGAGAGCACCGAGCAAGTCTACATTTGCCCAGTTAGGTTTTGGAGTTGTTGTGATAAACCCGTAAGTTTTTGAGTTTTTATCGATATCGATTGGACCAAATGAACCAATGGCAAGTCCCACAAGATTATCAAATTTTGAGAAGAACTCGATGGTTTTATCGATAGTTTCGATAGGTGTTGTTGTTGGAAATTGTACTTTTTCTACAATGTTATAGTTTTCATCTCCGACAGCACAGACAAATTTTGTACCGCCTGCTTCCAAACTTCCGTATAGTTTTGTCATGATTAACCTCTTGTATTTATTTTCTTTATTATAGCATATTTCCAGACTGAAAATTGCTCAATATTTTAGATTTTCCTCTGTAAATTTTACCATTCAATCAAAAACGAACAAACATGACATTTGTTCGTTTTTTGATCTATTAAATCGAAAGTAGTGTACTCAATGAAAATCAAAGAACAAACTAGGAATCGAGCCGCGGATTGCTCAAAGCACGGCTTTGAGGTTGTAGATAGAACTGACGAAGTCAGTAACACATACATACGGCAAAGCGAGTATGACGCAGTTTGAATTTGATTTTCGAAGAGTATTAAGCTTTAACTTCGATGACTGCATCACCCTTAGCAACTGATCCAGAAGCAACTGGATTTACTGAAGCAAAGTCTGCAGTGTTTGTCACGATAACCATAGTTGTGTTATCAAGTCCTGCAGCGGCAATCTTAGCTGAGTCAAATGTCCCAAGAACATCTCCAGCTTTAACCTTTTCACCTTGGGAAACTTTTTTGTCAAATCCTTCACCGTTCATTGAAACAGTGTCGATACCAACGTGAATCAAGATTTCAGCTCCGTTTGCTGTTTTCAAACCATAAGCATGCCCTGTTGGGAAGACGATTGTCACTTCAGCATCAGCTGGTGCATAGACAACATCTTGACTAGGTTTCACAGCGATTCCTTGTCCCATAGCTCCACTTGAGAAAACTGGGTCGTTCACATCAGCAAGAGCTACAACGTCACCAACGATTGGAGTTTGGATGACACCTTCGCTAGGAGCAACAACAGTACCAGTTACCGCTTCGTCAACCAAACGTTCAGTTGTAGTTTCTGAAGCTACTTCTGCTTCATCTTCATAACCAAACATGTAAGTAAGAGCAAAACCAAGAGCAAATGATACAGCTACCATAAGAAGGTATTGTGGAAGTTGTCCGTTACCAATGTAGAGCATTGTACCTGGGATGATAGTGATACCATTACCAGTACCAGCAAGACCAAGGATAGATGCCAATCCACCACCGATAGCACCAGCGATCAATGAAAGGAAGAATGGTTTACGGAAACGCAAGTTAACCCCGAAGATAGCAGGCTCTGTAATACCAAGGAAGGCAGAAAGAGCAGCAGGGAAAGCAAGTGTTTTAAGTTTAGGATTTTTAGTTTTCACACCAACGGCTACTGTCGCAGCACCTTGAGCAGTCATGGCAGCTGTGATGATAGCGTTGAATGGGTTAGCATGGTCAGCAGCAAGCAATTGAACTTCAAGCAAGTTGAAGATGTGGTGAACACCTGATACGACGATTAATTGGTGAACTCCACCAATCAAGAAACCACCTAGTCCGAATGGCAAGTTAAGAATTGCTTTAGTTCCAATGAGAATGTAGTTTTCAACAACGTGGAAGACTGGTCCGATAATAAACAAACCAAGAATTGACATAACCAAAAGTGTTACGAATGGTGTCACCAAGAGGTCAAGAACGTCTGGAACAACTTTACGAACAGCTTTTTCAAATTTAGCTCCGACAACCCCGATGATGAAGGCTGGAAGAACTGAACCTTGCAAACCTACAACTGGGATAAATCCGAAGAACTGCATTGCAGTTACTTCACCACCAGAAGCAACAGCCCAGGCATTTGGAAGTGAGCCAGATACGAGCATCATACCAAGGACGATACCAACGGCTGGGTTACCACCGAATACACGGAAGGTTGACCAAACAACCAATCCTGGCAAGATGATAAAGGCTGTGTCAGTCAAGATTTGAGTGTAAGTTGTCACATCTTGTGGAAGTGTCATTCCGAGAGCAGTCAAGAGACCACGAACACCCATGAAGAGACCAGTCGCTACGATAACTGGAATGATTGGTACGAAGACGTCACCGAAAGTACGGATGGCACGTTGAAACCAATTTCCTTGTTTAGCAGCTTCTGCTTTCATTTCAGCTTTTGTTGAAGTTGGCAAACCAAGAGCTACGACTTCATCGTACATCTTGTTTACTGTACCAGTACCAAAGATGATTTGGTATTGACCTGAGTTAAAGAAAGCACCTTGAACTTTTTCCAAGCTCTCGATAGCATCTTTGTTAATTTTCGCTTCATCTTTAACCATAACGCGAAGACGAGTCGCACAGTGAGCTACACTATTAACGTTCTCACGTCCACCTAAGGCCTCGATGACTTTTTTTGCAATTTCTGTATTCGTCATTTGCAAAAATCTCCTTATAAAAAATTTGTAAAATGTTTGAAAGCGATTTTATCCGCCCTACGAATATTATTCTATCACGTTTAAAAAATATGTCAAGCGTTTTGCAGAAAAAATTTTGCTAATTTTTATTTTTTGATTGTTTTTGCTATTTTTTTCATCAATACAGCAATAAACACCCTATAAACTCAAGGTTTTTACTTTTAAATTTTCAAATTCTTTCATAATTTCATTATTTTTCATAAAATCCCACCTCAGTATTCTGTCAATCGTTTGACATTTTTTTCTTAATTTTATAATAAAAGACTTGCTTTTTTATAAGGAAACGTTTACTATAAAGATAGTAGAATTTATGGAGGGAATATAAATGGAATGGACAACTGAACGTCGCTACAGACGTTATGAAGATTGGACACAAGAAGAAAGAAAAGAAATCCAAGAAAAGATGGCGCAGTCACCATGGCATGTTGCCTATCACGTCGAACCCAAGCAAGGTCTTCTCAATGATCCAAACGGCTTTTCTTATTTCGATGGCAAGTGGGTTGTCTTTTATCAGAACTTCCCCTTCGGTGCAGCTCATGGTTTGAAATCTTGGGTGCAGCTTGAAAGTGATGACTTAGTTCACTTTACTGAAACTGGGGTTAAAATCTTGCCTGATACAAAACTAGATAGCCACGGTGCTTACTCAGGATCTGCTATGCAGTTTGGTGATCAATTGTTCTTATTTTATACAGGAAATGTTCGCGATGAAAATTGGATTCGCCACCCTTATCAGATTGGTGCCTTGGTCGACAAGGATGGAAAGGTTGAAAAGATTGACAAAATCTTAATTGATCAACCTGCTGATGCTACTGACCACTTCCGCGATCCACAAATTTTTAACTTTAAAGGCCAATACTACGCTATCGTTGGTGGTCAAGACTTGGAGAAAAAAGGTTTTGTCCGTCTCTACAAAGCTGTCGATAATGATTATACAAACTGGCAAGAAGTTGGTGATTTGGACTTCAACAACGACCGTACTGCCTATATGATGGAGTGCCCGAATCTTGTCTTTGTCGGAGAACAACCTGTCCTTCTCTACTGTCCACAAGGTTTGGACAAAAAGGTCCTTGACTATGACAATATCTATCCAAATATGTATAAAATTGGTGCTTCCTTCGATCCTGAAAATGCTCGTTTGGTAGATGTGTCTGAACTACACAATCTAGACTATGGTTTCGAAGCATACGCTACTCAAGCCTTCAATGCGCCTGATGGACGTGCACTTGCTGTTAGTTGGCTTGGTCTACCTGATGTGTCTTATCCATCTGACCGTTTTGATCACCAAGGAACTTTCTCATTGGTCAAGGAACTTACCATTAAAGATGGAAAACTCTATCAGTATCCTGTAGCTGCTATCCAAGACCTCCGAGCTTCAAAAGAGGAATTTTCAAATCGTTCTGAAACTAAAAACACCTACGAACTTGAACTGAACTTAGAAGCCAATAGCCAAAGCGAAATCGTCCTTCTTGCTGATAAAGACGGCAAGGGGCTATCTATCAATTTTGACATTGTCAATGGCCAAGTAACCGTTGATCGTAGTCAAGCAGGTGAGCAATATGCTCAAGAATTTGGAACTACTCGCTCTTGCTCAGTTACTAATCAAGCAACTACTGTTAATATCTTCATCGACAACTCAGTCTTTGAAATTTTCATCAATAAAGGAGAAAAGGTATTTTCTGGTCGTGTCTTCCCAGATAAGAATCAAAATGGAATCCTTATCAAATCTGGAAACCCAACTGGAACTTACTACGAATTAGAATATGGTCGCAAAACTAACTGATGTCGCAGAACTAGCAGGCGTCAGCCCAACCACTGTCTCACGCGTTATCAATAAAAAAGGCTACCTGTCAGAAAAAACCATTCAAAAAGTTAAGGATGCCATGCGTGAATTGGGGTATAAACCCAACAACCTAGCTCGCAGTCTCCAAGGTAAGTCTGCTAAACTAATCGGCTTGATTTTCCCGAAAATCAGCCATGTTTTCTATGCTGAATTGATTGATAAACTGGAGCACGAACTCTTCAAAAAAGGTTATAAGACCATCATCTGTAATAGTGAGCATGATTCAGAAAAAGAGCGTGAATACATCGAAATGCTAGAAGCCAATCAGGTGGACGGTATCATTTCGGGAAGTCACAACCTTGGAATTGAGGACTACAATCGAGTGACTGCTCCTATCATCTCTTTTGACCGGAACCTGGCACCAGACATCCCTGTTGTTTCCTCTGACAACTATGCTGGTGGAGTGTTGGCAGCTCAAACATTAGAAAAGTCTGGAGCCAAGTCTATCATCATGATTACAGGAAATGATAACTCCAACTCTCCAACTGGGCTTCGCCACGCTGGATTTGCCTCTATCCTGCCAAAAGCTCCAATTATCAATGTGTCCAGTGATTATTCTCCTCTTCGAAAGGAGATGGAGATTAAAAATATCTTGACAAAACAAAAACCCGATGCTATCTTTGCATCGGATGATTTGACAGCCATCCTCATTATCAAGATTGCTCAAGAACTGGGGATTTCTGTACCTGACCAACTCAAGGTAATCGGCTATGATGGAACTTATTTTATCGAGAATTTCTATCCTCACCTTACTACCATTAAACAACCTTTAGAAGAAATTGCTCGCCTAACAGTTGATTTGCTCTTACAAAAAATTGAAGGCAAAGAGGTTGCTACTACTGGTTATTTCTTGCCAGTCTCCCTTTTACCAGGTAAAAGTATTTAAGCACAAAAAACTCAGACTAGTTTCGTCTGAGTTTTTCTTATGATCTTAAGTTTTTCAAAAGAGTTTGGGCTTTTTCTAAATTAAAAGTTTTTTCAGCAATCAAGTTTTCTACTAGCTTAGGTACTTCTGCCTCAGTCGCACCTGCTAAAAGTGCTAACGATTTTGCCTGAAGTTTCATGTGTCCATGCTGAATCCCTGTACTGACCAAAGCCTTAAGGGCTGCAAAGTTTTGTGCAAGACCAATTGACACGATAATTTGAGCCAATTCTTTGGCAGATGGATGACCTAGCAACTCATGACTGAGTACGACTCGAGGATTGAGACCAATAGATCCACCCTTGGTAGCAACCGGCATCGGCATGGTCATCTCTCCAATAAGCTCTTCGTTTTCCAAATCCATAGTCCAACGACTGAGACCTCGATAAGCACCATCATGACTGGCATAGGCATGCGCTCCTGCTTCGATGGCACGCCAATCATTTCCTGTCGCAATCAAGAGAGCATCGATTCCATTAAAGATTCCCTTATTGTGAGTAGCTGCTCGATATGGATCTGCTTGAGCAAACTGGCTGGCTAAAACCATTTTTTCTGCTAATTCACGCGCTTCATCCTTTTGGCGACTCAAATAACGAAAGGCAATCCGGCAAGTTGCAGTCACTAGAGAATCTGTTGCGTAGTTGGATAGAATTCCCATTAAACTTTGCCCTTGACATAGAGCCTCTAAGCTAGGTTTTAAAGCTTCAAGCATGGTATTGAGCATATTAGCTCCCATGGCTTCCTGAGTATCCACATGGAGATAAACCACTAAAAAGTCAGCCTCACCAGAAATTTTCTCAACTGTTATCTCTCTGGCTCCACCACCACGTTTGACAATAGATGGATAGGCTTGGTTTGCTTGTTCGAGTAGCTCTGCTTTCTGACTCAAAATAGCCTGACATGCTTTATCCCTATCTGGAATCTGATAAAGAGCTACCTGACCAATCATTCGGCGTTGATGAACCTGAGCTCTAAACCCACCAGCTCTTTTGATAATTTTGCTGGCAAAACTAGCTGCAGCAACGACGGATGGTTCTTCTGTTACATAAGGAACTGTGTACTCTTGACCATTTACCAACACTTCTGGAACTACTGAGTATGGAAGTGAGAAGGTCCCCACTACATTTTCACTCAGTTGGTCCGCAACTGCTATACTAAGATTTTCATTTTGCTCAAGACTTTCTTGGGCTTCCCTAGAAGTAAGCGCCTGAGACTTAACTAGCTCAAGGCGCTCTTGAATTGATTTTTTAGCAAATCCATTCCAATTTTTTTTCATTATTTTTCAACCTTGCTGTAGCGACGTTGGTGTTCTACAATCTCAACCAGAGCATAGTCCTGTCCCTCATAGCCTGACATGGTTGCTGAACCGGACTCATCCAAGTTTGCTTCCTCAAAGAAGATTCGTTCATAATCAGCTACGCTCAATGCTTGACGCTGGTCTAGCAATTCTAAGCGATTTTTCTGCAATTGCTGTTCATAGCCTTCAACCAATTCCACACTGAAGAACTCAGATACAGCACCACTTCCGTAGCTGTAGAGGGCAATTTTATCACCTGCCTTAAGGCTATCCGAATTCTCAAGCAGGGACAAGAGTCCTAAAAAGAGGGAACCTGTATAGATGTTCCCAACCTTTTGGCTATAAATAATAGACTCATCAAAGTGTTTTTGAAGTAAATCCTTTTTCTCTTGAGGTAGAGATTTATCAAGAATTTTTTTCAATCCCTTGAGAGCTAGCTTTGGATAAGGCAAATGGAAACAAATAGCTTCAAAATCATTCAAGTCGCAATCATATCGCTTTTGGTACTCTTCCCAAGTCGTTTTTAAGCTATCCAAATACTGCTGTGTTGAGTAGACTCCATTGACAAATGGTGTCGTTGAATAATTTGGACGCCAAAAGTCCATAATATCACGAGTTTGCGCGACATTATCGTTGTTAAAAATCATGACACGCGGATCTTTGCTAATCAACATGGCAACACAGCCTGCCCCTTGAGTTGGTTCCCCAGGAGTTTCGACACCATATTTTGCAATATCACTAGCAAGTACCAAGACTTTTGATTTTGGAGAATTTTCTACGTGTAACTTAGCATAATGAAGGGCCGCAGTTGCACCATAGCAAGCTTCCTTGATTTCAAAACTACGAGCAAAAGGTTGAATCCCAAGTAAACCGTGTACAAAAACCGCAGCCGCTTTACTTTGATCGACTCCAGACTCTGTAGATACGATCACCATATCAATCTCTTGCTTATCTTCTTCAGTCAGGATAGAATTTCCTGCACTGGCAGCCAAGGTCACAATATCTTCTGTTAACGGAGCGATACTCAATTCTTTTAAAAGGAGTCCTTTACTCAATTTTTCAGGATCAATTCCTCGGGTTTCTGCTAAATCTTGTAATTTCAAAACGTATTGACTGGTCGCAAAACCAATCTTATCAATACCGATTTTCATATTTACCTCTATTTTTATCATTCATTGTAAAAATTCGTTCACTTCTATTTTATCATAATTGAGGTCAAATGCGCGAAAAAAGACTTGATTCACCAAATCAAGTTCATTTTATACTCAATGAAAATCAAAGAGCAAACTAGGAAGCTAGCCGTAGGTTGCTCAAAGCACTACTTTGAGGTTGTAGATAAGACTGACGAAGTCAGCTCAAAATACTATTTTGAGGTTGCAGATGGAAGCTGACGTGGTTTGAAGAGATTTTCGAAGAGTATTAAAAACCTTAGCTCATTTTGAAACTATCTCAACAGACAGAACTACGGACCCAAAAAGAATCGAGCCTTAACTAACTCGATTCTTTTTGAGATAATAATACAATTTCAACAAAACTGTTCCACTGGCCATTCCAATGGAGATAACAAGGGCCAACATCATGACTAGCATGGCACTGGCAATGGCGTTTCTATAGTCGCCTGTCACAAAAAATGAAGTCGTTCGGTAAGACAGATAACCTGGTACTAGTGGAGCCAAGATGGCTAAAGCAAACACAACGGCTGGTGTTTTATAGATAATACTCATAATCTGGCTGATACAAGAACCAATTACAGCGGCAATAAAGGTCGCCAAAATAACATTGGTTGGCTCCTTGAGTATTAGATAGAGCAGCCAGATTGACATTCCCAAAACTCCACCAGGAATGAGCATAGAACGTTGGACGTTTAAAACGATTAAAAAAGTGATAATAGCTAGCAGACTAGCTAGAGCCTGCAATAAAAATGTTGTTAGAGTCATATTAGTTCATGAGTACGAGGGCGACTGATGTTCCAGCCCCTAAGGCAAGGGTAATCAGCAAGGATTCAAACATCTTGCTCATACCAGAGTTAATGTGATTGGTCATAATATCTCTAACAGCATTAGTCAGAGCAATTCCCGGTACAAATGGCATAACCGCACCTGCAATGACCAAATCAGCTGTAGATGGTAAACCTGAATAACGCGCCCAAAATTGTGCAATCAAACCAAAGACAAAGGCACCTGCAAAAGCTGTCATAAAGGGAATACGGATAAATTTTTCTACGTAAAGAGAACAGGTGAAGGCAAACAAGGTCGCCACTCCTGCTCCAATGGCATCGTAGACATTCCCCCCGAACATGATAGAGAAGAAGGGAGCACTCAGAGTCGCTGCCACCGTTAACTGGACCTTGGTATAGGGAGAAGGTTTTGCATTTAATTCCTTCAGCTCAATGAAAGCTGCCTCTAAATTAAGCTGGCCAGCCACAATCTGGCGTGAAATCTGATTGACATCACAAACCTTTTCAATATTATAGGAAGAGGAAGTAACCCGCTTCATACGAGAGATATTGGTATTTTCAATAGAGAAGAAAATAGCTGCAGGCATGGCTAGGACATTGCAATCCATAATGCCTTGCGAGTGCGCGATACGAATCATAGTATCCTCGACACGATGGATCTCAGAGCCATTTCGAAGCAGAATCGTTCCTGCAAGCATAATGACATCAATAACTGCGTTCAGTTTTTTTGATTCGTCCATGTTCCCCTCCTTGATATGCTTCTTTTATTTTATCACAAATTTGAAGGAAAAAAAATCTTTGTCACAAAAACTGTGACAAAGATTGATTAGTTATCTGTGCTATGTTCGTCCACATGAGTTTGCGAAGACGAAGATGGAGTTGGAGTTGTTGGACCTTGCGATGGCACTGTATTGTCCGTTCTATTAGTATTGCGCTGGCTTGAAGATGGGACAGAAGAAGATGATGGTGATGGTGTTTTCGGTTTATAAATAGAAATCTTAATACGAGTCGTACTTAAATCTATTTTTTCACCTGGTTTTGGACTTTGATCCAAAACGGTTTCTTCGGCAGTTCCCTCAGGTGCTGTTGTCACCTCTACTACCTCGATATTAGCCTCCTTCACACCTACAATTTGAATCAAGTTGTTCTTTGTAAATTCAAGACTTGAACCAATGTAGCCTGGCATAGAAACAGTTGTCACCTTTTTAGCAACAGTCAAAACAATAGGGGTCGCTTTGGTGAGATCATAGGTCGTACCTTCTGAGAGACTTTGTTTCAAAATCACCCCTGGTTCCCATTCACTGGACTCTTCTTCCTCAATCTTAATCAGATTTTCGGGAACTTTGTTCTCCTTCAACTCAGCAATGACATCTGTAGATTTCTTACCAATGTAATTACCAATCTTAAAGGATTGCTTACCAGTTGAAATAATCAGATTAATCTTACTTCCCTCTTTACGGCTACTACCTGCCTCAGGATCCGTGCGAATGACACGACCTTTCTCCACTGTTTCGCTTGCCTCAGTTTTTTCATCACCAACTTCAAAGTTTGCTTTCTTCAAGGTTTCCTTGGCCTCAGCAACTGTTTGACCTGCTACATTTGGAATATCAACAGTTGCTGGTGTTTTGGATACTATCCAAAACAGAGAAGCTAAAACAAGTATAAAGCTAGCTAAAAACACCAAATACCTCGCTTTAAAACGACGTTTCTTGACCGGTTTTGCAACAGTTTCTTTACTAGTTGCCTTTTGGGTCGGCTTTTGGTTCTGAGGACTTTCTTCCTTTGGTTGCACTTTAGGAATCGCTGTTAAAGTAGATTGTGAAATTTTCGGTAAGGTTTTTGTGTCAACTTTACTTGTATCTTCAAATACCAGCTTTGGTTCATTTCGACGGTTATAAGAAAGACTGCTCAATAAGTCAACATACATCTCTGAGACAGTTTGATAACGGTCTGTCAACTTTTTAGCTGTCGCTTTTATAACCACGTTTTCCAAGGATTGTGGTACTGATGAATTTTCAGCAATGACCGAAGGAAGTGGTTTTTGGAAATGCTGAAGTGCAATGGTCACAGCACTATCTCCATCATAAGGAATATGGCCTGTCAACATTTCGAAAAAGATAATTCCCATTGCATAAATATCACTCTGTATGGTCGCCTTAGAACCACGCGCCTGCTCAGGTGATAGATAGTGAACAGAACCCAACATGGAGTTGGTCTGTGTCAAACTGGTTTCTGCAAAGGCAACTGCAATCCCAAAGTCAGTAACTTTTGCAGTTCCATCGGGAGTCAAGAGTATATTTTGAGGTTTTAAATCACGGTGAATAATCCCCTTTGCATGCGCCAAACGCATAGCCAAGAGAATTTGACCCATGATACGAACAGCTTCCTCGATTGGTAGAGGGTAGTGTTCTTTGATATAACGTTTGAGGTCAAGCCCAGCTACATATTCCATAGCTAGATACTGTTGACCGTCTTCTTCACCGATATCCGTAATTCGAACGATATGAGGATGATCTAGGTCCGCCATTGCACGTGCTTCACGCTGAAAACGTGCAACAGCGATTGGATCCGTTTGGTAGTTGGTCCTCAGTACCTTCACCGCTACCTCTTCCCCATCTAAAATCAAATCCTTGGCCAGGTAGACATCTGCCATACCTCCGCGACCAATTTGTTTGATAATCCGATATCGTCCGGCAAATATCTTGCCGATCTGGATCATTTTGATTCCTCCTCAATCGCAATCAAGGCAACAGTAATGTTGTCAAGCCCTCCGGCATTGTTTGCAAATCGCACTAAAGTTGCCGCCTTGTCTTCAAGTGAAATATCACTTGTCACGATGTCATAGATTTCACTTCCTGAAATCATATTCGTGAGACCATCGCTATTGAGCAAGAGATAGTCTCCTGCTTCCAAACTGACAATTCCTAAGTCAGGTTGAATTTCGTCTTTTTGTCCGATAGATTGGGTGATAATATTTTTTTGTGGATGCGCTTCTGCCTCTTCTGGTGTCAATTGACCCGCCTTGAGCAATTCGTTAACCAAAGAATGATCACTTGTCAGTTGACGGTACTCTTCCCCTCGAATAAGACCGATTCTAGAATCTCCGATATGGGCATAAATTGCCTGATTTCCGATAACTGCAAGAGCTTCGAGGGTTGTCCCCATTCCCTTGTAGGCTTCATCTCGTCCTAGTTGATAAATCTTTTGATTTTCAACTTCTAGATGGTGGGCAAACCATTCGCGAACTTCATTGACCGTGTCAATCTGGGTATCTACCCAGGCAACGCCTAAATCCGTTACTGCCATCTCACTCGCAATATTTCCTGCGCGATGACCTCCCATTCCGTCAGCCAAGAGAATCATTGTACAACCTGCTCGGTTGACAAAAAGATTGACATAGTCTTGATTATTTGTACGCTTCTGACCCACATCTGTTAATAATGAAATCTCCATTGTGTCAGTTCCTTCCTAATTGGATATCTTACGAAATTGGCTAATAAAGAATCCATCACTTCCGTATAATTCCGGAGTAATAAGGATACAGCCATCTTTTAGAATATCCTTGCATTCGTGTTCTAGTTTAACCTGCTCGAACTCGGGATGACTTTCTAAAAATGCTTGAACCACTTGAAAGTTCTCTTCCGAGACAATAGTGCAGGTACTATAGGTTATTATACCACCTTTTCGTAGTGTTTGACAAACACTACCTAATATTTCCAGCTGAATTTCCTGTAATGACGCGAAATCTGCCGTTTCTTTATTGTATTTGATATCTGGTTTTCGACGCAATAGACCAATCCCTGAACAAGGAGCGTCTACTAAAATCTTATCAAATTGGTCCTTGCCAAAAAACTCATGCACCTTTCTGGCATCCAATTTTTGCGTTTGGACACGGTCTGCTACACCTAAACGCTGAGCATTTTCTTGAATCAAATTGAGTTTATGATCATAGAGATCTAGAGCCGTTACCTGACCTGTCGTCAAATAAGATGCCATATGGGCTGTTTTCCCACCTGGGGCTGCACAGGCATCCAAAACCTGCTCATCTCCTTGCAAATCCAATGTTGGCGCAACCAACTGACTAGACTCATCCTGGATAGTAATAGCCCCCTCAGCAAACAAATCATGGCTTGCAAAGTGCCCTTGCTCCTTGACCAGACTAGAAGCTGATAGGGCAGAATCACTTGCATCAAGCAAAGCTTTAATTTCCTCTTTTCGACTCAAATCAGTCACTCGGATACTGGCTTTGTTACGCTGGAGTAGACTTTCAAAAATCGCTTGAGCTCGCTCTTCCCCGTATTCTTCCTTTAGCTTAGAAATCAACCAAACTGGTAAAGAGTAGGCGATGGAATCACGCTTGTTTTTGCGCTTGATAGAGGCAATATCTGGCAAACCTTCTCGCAAGATACGGCGAAGGACGGCATTGACCAATTTTTCGCTACCTTTTTTTCGAAGTTTAGCCAGTTCCACCGCTTCATTGACTACTGCATGGTCAGGAAGCTTATCCAAGTATTGGAGTTGATAGACGCTCATGAGAAGCAGAACATAGAGCCAGCTATCTAGCTTATCTCTATCCTCAATAAAGTGAGAAATGTACCACTCCAATGTAAGTTTTCGAGCTACAGTACCATACACAAGCTCTGTCACCAAACCCTTATCTGCAGCTGACAGTTGACTTCCCTTGAGATGTTTATTTAAGGCGATATTGGAGTAAGCTTGTTGGATAAAGACATCCTCCAATACCTCTAGGGCTATACTTCTAGCCGTTTCTACTTTAGTCACCAAATCGTTCTCCTACTGCCAAAGTTCGTCCCACACCGTTGAGGAAGGAAGCAATGTCCATCTTAGGTTTCCCTGCTGGTTGAACTTGTTTGAGTGATAGAGCTCCTTCTGCCGTTGCGACGATTAATTCTTTCTTACCGATGGAAAGAATCTCACCCGGATTCCCCTTCCCTTCTACAGGCTGAGCTTCATAGATTTTGAAGCGTTCTCCCTTGAGGAAGGTATGAGCAACTGGCCATGGATTCATCCCACGGATTTGGTTAAAGAGTTGACGATTGGTCTTGTTCCAATCTAGTTTTTCCTCCTCAGGTTTGATATTTGGTGAGAAAGTTACTTGGCTTGGGTCTTGCGGTTGAGGCTGAATTTCACCAGCTATATAAGAAGGTAGAGTATCCAAAAGTAAATCACGCCCAACAATGGCCAATTTTTCAAACAAGGTTCCAACATTGTCCTCATCAGTAATGGGAATACTGCGACGAGAAATCATGTCCCCTGCATCCATTTCCTTGACCATTTCCATAATGGTTACTCCTGCTTCCTTATCACCTTGAATCAAGGCATAATGAATGGGAGCACCACCACGGTGTTTAGGAAGGAGCGAAGCATGAACATTGACTGCAAAATCCATGCTATCAAGGAGTTTACTTGGGAGGAATTGTCCAAAAGCTGCAGTCACAATTCCATCAGCACCCAAGTTCATGATAGCTTCCATTTCTGGACTACCTGATAATTTTTCTGGTTGGTAGATAGGAAGTCCTGCCTCTTTGGCAGCTTGTTTGACTGGGGTTTCTTGAATAACTTTTTTACGTCCAACGGCACGATCTGGTTGCGTCACAACCGCTACAATCTCGTAGCGGTCATCTGACAAGA
This sequence comes from Streptococcus infantis, assembly GCF_047460875.1. Classification (GTDB taxonomy): domain Bacteria; phylum Bacillota; class Bacilli; order Lactobacillales; family Streptococcaceae; genus Streptococcus; species Streptococcus infantis_AA. The sequence continues at coordinate 244,806 of NZ_JASHFI010000002.1, forward strand.
GCCCCTTTAAAACAGTTGCTGAAAAATTGGGAGTTCCCATAAAGATTAGTTTTGTCATCTTTTCTCCTTCTATAAAAATTGTTGCGGTTCGTGGTCAATACTGAGACGAAGTTCGCTATTTTCCCGTTCTTGTGTCAAGGCCAAGACCTGGTTAAGGGTTGGACCCAGCTCATCTTCTAAACGGTATTTAATCAAAATTTGGTAATGATAGAGGTTATGAGTGCGAGCGATAGGTTTTGGTGTTGGTCCAAGGATAATACTAGCATCCGATAAACCTGACCTCAAAATTTCCATGACTTCATAAGCACGTCTAAGAACCTCTTCTTCTTTCTTATGAGACAAGGTAATTCCAATTGTGAAATAATAAGGTGGATAACCCAACTGACGTCTGATGCCCATTTCATAGGTGTAGAATCCTTCATAATCCTGGTCCTTGGCAAATCGTATAGCATAGTGCTGAGGATTATAGGACTGAATCAAGACCTGTCCAGCCTTCTCCGCCCGACCTGCTCGGCCTGCCACCTGGGTCAATAGTTGGAAGGTTCTCTCTGAAGAACGGAAATCAGGCAGGTTCAAGGCTGTGTCCGCATTGAGAACACCAACCAAGGTTACATTTGGAAAGTCCAAGCCCTTGGCAATCATCTGGGTTCCCAGAAGAATATCCGCTTCACCCTTGCCAAACTGCTCAAGAAGTGCTTGGTGACTGCCCTTTTTACGAGTTGTATCCACATCCATGCGCAGAATACGTGCCTCTGGAAAGAGTTCAGCCAGCTCATCGTAGGCTTTTTGAGTCCCTGTTCCATAGTATCGAATACTACGACTCTGACAGTTTGGACAGACATGAGGAATTTCCTTAGAAAAACCACAATAATGGCAATTCATAGTCTTAGTATCCATATGCAGCGTCAAGGAAATATCGCAGTTTGGACAGGTATCAACAGTCCCACATTCTCGGCACATGACAAAGCTAGAATAACCACGACGATTGAGCATGAGAACAACCTGCTCTTTTTTATCCAGTCGATCTTGAATGGCCTCAATCAGTGGTGGTGTAAAGTTTGATGTTTCATTTTGCCCGATATAATCACGAAAGTCAATGAGTTGAACTTCAGGGATACTTGCTAAAGGATTGGCACGTTGAGTTAGGCGTAGATGTTGATAAACACCCTTACCAGCACGCGCACGACTTTCTAGACTCGGTGTTGCAGAACCAAGGACTAATGCCGCTTGATTGTACTGTGTTCGTAAAAGAGCCACATCTCTAGCATGGTAACGTGGATTGCTGTCTTGCTTGTAGCTGGCCTCATGCTCTTCATCGATAATGATAACCCCTAGATTTTTCAAAGGGGCAAAAACGGCAGACCGAGCCCCAACGACTACCTGAGCATCTCCACGCTCCACTTTGCGCCATTCATCGTACTTTTCACCATTGGACAAACCTGAATGAAGAATGGCTACTTTATCACCAAAACGAGCAATGAAACGCTCGGTCATTTGAGGTGTCAGAGAGATTTCTGGGACTAAAACGATAGCTGTTTTCCCCATATCCAAGGCTCCTTGGATAATCTGCAGGTAAACCTCGGTTTTCCCACTTCCAGTGATTCCTTGAAGAAGAAAGGGAGGATGTTGCTTACCAATCGCACCAACAACCGCCTCACAAGCTTGTTTTTGCTCTGGGTTTAACTCTAATGCTTGATTTGACTCGATTCCTTCAAAGTAGGCAGCTGAACGTTGAACTTCCTTTTGAAGAATCGTCAAAGCACCCTGTTCCACAAAGAAGTTAACTTGTTCCCGTGAGTAATGTTCTAACAAAGTAGCCAAAGGAGTACTTTCTGGATGTGCTACTAAATAATCTCGCAGTTCCAATTTCTTCTTGGCACGGTTTGAGATTTCTAGCTTTTCTAACTGTTCAAGATGAACTTCAACCCAAGACTGTGTTTTGACCTTCTTCTGGTCTATAGCCTGATACTCTAACTTCAAAAGTCCTTTGCGAGTCAACCGCATCATCTCAGCCTGCTTTTCTAAGTCTAGAGATGAAAATGCTAAGGACTCTTGCGATCCAAACAAACGGTCTCTGTCTTTCTGACTCAAGCCTTCCAGAGGATAGAGGATTTTATCATAGCTAGAATTCAAAAATCCTGGAAGCATGGCTTTTAGAATAGAAATCTTGTATGAAAAAACTGACTTACGTAGTTCTTCGGCCAGCCAGAGTTGTTCCTCCGTTAAGACAGGAGAAAAGTCCAGCACCTCAGCAATTTCTTTTAAGTCCTCGTCTGCCACATCTGCATCAGATTGAGACTCCAACCCAAGAACAATTCCCTGAATCAAGCGATTGGCCTTCCCAAAAGGTACATGAACTCGCATGCCAACTTCCAGCATCTCTTCAAATTCCTCTGGAATCTTGTAGCTATAGGGCTGGTCTGTCTGCATCAAGGGAACATCCACAATGATTTTTGCAATAGCCATATCCTCACCTCCTTCTCCTCTTAAATCGTTTCAATTGATTGAGTATTCTTGCAATAGAAAAAATAAGATTGAGTCCCCCCAACCTTAAATTTTTTCACCTTCTTCTTTTTCTTTCGCGATTTGCTCTTTAATTTTCTTTTCTTCTTCTTCTTTCAATCGTCTTTCTTCTTCGATACGACGACGAACAGCTTCGCGTTTCCCTTCTGGATCTGGGTGGATGGTTACATTCCCTGATTCAATTTCTTCCAAGGCACGAAGAGTAGATTTTTCAGATTTGAATTCTTGAGTTGCAGGTGCTCCAGCTTCTAATTCATGAGCACGCTTTGCTTCCAAGATGACGAGTGAATATTTTGATGGTACCTTGTCAAGCAAGGTATCAATAGAGGGTTTTAACATCATTTGTTTGTACCTGTTTTCTAAATTTTATCGAATAGTCGGAGACTTTGGTAGCATATCCTGATAATGACCAATCACGCGGTCTACACGGAAATGTTCTGCTTCAATCACACGTTTAACACGCTCGGCAGCTAGAGGAACATGGTCATTGACAATAGCATAGTCATACTCACGCATCAAAGCAATTTCTTCCTTGGCTTTTTCGATACGCTGAGCAATCACTTCTGCACTATCTGTACCTCGGCCAACGAGACGGTCTTGCAATTCTTCCAAATCTGGTGGGGTCAAAAAGATAAAGACCGCATCTGGAACTTTTTTCTTAACCTGGAGAGCTCCCTGCACTTCAATTTCAAGAAAGACATCGATTCCCTTATCAAGCGTTTCATTAACATAAGTCAGAGGAGTTCCATAATAGTTACCCACATACTCTGCATACTCTAACATTTGCCCTTGACGGATCAACTCTTCAAATTCCTCCCGTGTACGGAAGAAATAATCAACACCATCTACTTCACCTGGACGTTGTGCCCGCGTCGTCATAGATACTGAATATTGAAATTGATTTTCAGAACACTCAAAAATTTCTCGTCTAACCGTTCCTTTCCCAACTCCAGAAGGACCTGAAAAAACGATTAGTAAGCCTCGGTCTGCCATTATGTCTCCTTTAGATAGTTTGTGAAATACCTTGGAAATTCATTCAGAATTCTCTTTGTGAAGGCATTTCTGCTTACTACAATCTTTCTATCTAGTGTAACAAAAAAGCAGTAATTTTTCAACTGCTCTTTCTTATTTATTTTGCATAATCAACTGCACGAAGTTCACGAATCACGGTTACCTTGATATTTCCTGGGTAATCGAGATTGTTTTCGATTTTCTCACGAACTTTGTGAGCCAAGATTGTGACCTTGTCGTCCTTGATTTGACCTGGATTTACCATAATGCGGATTTCGCGACCAGCTTGAAGGGCAAAGCTGTTTTGAACACCTTCAAAGCTATTAGCAATTTCTTCAAGATCATGGAGACGTTTGATGTAGCTTTCGAGTGACTCACTACGAGCTCCTGGACGGGCTGCGCTTAAGGCATCCGCTGCAGCAACGATAACTGCAATCACACTTTCAGGTTCCACATCTCCGTGGTGACTGGCAATCGTGTTAATCACAACTGGATGCTCCTTGTACTTGCGAGCCAATTCTGTACCAATCTCAACGTGGCTGCCTTCTACCTCACGGTCAATGGCTTTACCAATATCGTGGAGGAATCCTGCACGACGGGCAAGTGCGGCATTTTCACCAAGTTCGCTGGCCATGATACCAGCCAACTTAGCAACTTCAATCGAATGACGCAAGACATTTTGTCCGTATGAAGTACGGAACTGCAGGCGACCCATGATCTTCATCAAGTCAGGGTGAAGGTTCGGCGCACCAATTTCATAGGCTGCAGCTTCACCATATTCACGAATCTTGTTATCAATCTCTTGACGGTTTTTCTCAACCAACTCTTCGATACGAGCTGGGTGAATTCGTCCATCCTTAAGCAAGGTTTCCATAGTCATACGGGCAATCTCGCGACGGATAGGATCAAAACCTGACAAGGTTACCACTTCTGGCGTATCATCAATGATGACATCAACCCCTGTCAAACTTTCAAAAGTACGGATGTTACGCCCTTCACGACCAATGATGCGACCTTTCATGGTATCATCAGGCAGATGAACCGTAGAGTTGGTAGACTCAGCCACATACTCACCAGCAATTCTCTGCATGGCCTGAGCCAAGATATCCTTAGCCAATTTGTCTGAACGTTCCTTGACTTCTTGCTCAGCCTCACGAATGCGACTAGCAATTTCCTTAGTCAAGTTTTCCTCTGTCTGGGCCAAGATAATGTCTTTTGCTTCCGACTGAGTCAGACTTCCGACACGCTCTAGTTCAGCTTGCTTTTGTTTCTCAATTTCTTCTAGTTGCTCTTCACGTACATCAAGGTTTTTTGCTCTATCAGAAATACTTTGTTCTTTTTGTTCAAGTGTTTTTTCTTTGTTCGTTAAATTATCATCTTTACGGTCAAGACTGCTAGCACGTTCGGTCAAACGACTTTCGATTTGCTTGAGTTCTTGACGTTCTGATTTAAATTCAGCGTCCACTTCTTCACGGTATTTTCTGGCTTCTTCTTTGGCCTCCAATAGTGCTTCTTTTTTAAGAGACTTGCTTTCGCTCTTAGCTTCATTGAGTAATAAATCCGCTTCGCGCTCAGCTTGTCCTCGTAAATTAGTTGCTTCTTGTTCAGCATTTAAAAGCATCAACTCCGCAGCCTCTTGTGATGATTTCATCTTGACTGAGATGCTGACATATCCAATGACTAAACCAATGATGACGGCAAAAACAACAATCGCAATTGTCATGATTTCCATGTTTTTACCTCATTAAATTTGTTAATCCGAATGAATTACATTCTTATACATTTTACCACAAAAATTGATTTTTAACAAACCTTAATTTGAAGTTGTTTTGCTTATTTCGGGGATTAAAATCCTTATTTTCCCTAATAAACTAGGGTATTGTTACTAAGCAAATCTTTAAAGATTTTTTTACACACAAATTAGAAAAAGCCCACCTCTCAGTAGACTTAGTAATGATCCTTAAAGGATAAGAAAGCGACGCTATCACCATCCATCATATAGATAATGCGGTTTTCTGCATCAATGCGACGTGACCAAGCTCCTTGGTAATCATATTTGAGCGGTTCTGGTTTACCAATTCCTGTAAATGGATCGCATTGAATATCTTTGATTAGTTTGTTGATTCTTTTTAATGTTTTCTTATCTTGGTTTTGCCAATAGCAATAATCTGCCCAGGCATCTTCTGTAAACTTGAGTAGCATCCATCACTCCTCAATCACATGCACCTGAGTGTGTCCCGCACGAACTTGGGATATTCCTCGCAAGACCTTGTCAGAAAGCTCCTTGTTTTGAGCAACCCTCAGCGTTTCTTGAATTCTATCCCACTCACTCCTTGAAAGAACTACAATGTCCTCGTCAGGATTTTTATTGACCACAGTCAAAGGTTCAAACTCATCGTTTACCTTCTTCATATAGTCCTTTAAATGATTTCGGAATGTTGAGTAAAGAACTGCTTCCATAAGCATACCTCGTTTTACCTCTTTTCCACTATTATACACGAAAAGAAAAAAGTTGTCAGGAACTTGTACAAGATTTTTTTCTTTTCTATCTAGTTATTCGAAAAAAACTAAAAAAAGCCCACCTCTCAGTAGACTTAGTTTGTTTCGATTCTGATTGGCACTCTTCCAAAATTCTGTTCTGCTATACTTGATTTTCCCAGTTGGTAAATCTGATCTGCCTTTTGGGTCATGACATCCCAGGGTTCTTTGCCGATGCGGCTAACTAGTTGGACTTGGACTTTCAAGGATTTAAGATGTTGTCTGCCTTTTTCAGTGAAGCCAAGGACATGAATGGCTTCTGGCAGATTACTTTCTCTAGCCTGCACTAAAATATAGGTCAAGAGGCGTCTGACACGCGCCTTGGTGTAGCGTTTGGTAGCAACTACCTCGACCAATTCGTCAACAGACTGGGCTGTCTTGATAGCCTCCTTGATACGCACTGCCATTTCCTGATTGACCTGATAGATGGTGGTTAGGTCGGAATTTGACAAGATTTGATAGCGGAGCAAAGGAAAATAGTCATCCCAGCTCACCTTACTGACCTGCTCAAAAAGGTTAACAGAAGGCATAAAGCGTTCTAAGAAATCTTGGTCCTTCTGGTGTTGACGCAGAGCTGTCGCTGAGGCAAAGTCCACATCCTTGTTCACAGAATGATAGCCGGCTCCTTGACGCTGAATCGGATGAAGTCTGATATTTCGTCCTGCAACTGCCTTGGCGTAGGCGAGAGCAAGAACATGATTTGGCGTATCACCCGAAAAATCAAGATCTGCAAATTCCTTCCACATGGCTTGGGTTTTCTGAGGGTAGGAGAGGGAATCAGGTAGATTATCCAAAAAATCCTCCATCTCTTGACCACGCTCTGCATATAAGTCAGTAATTTTCTGGTAATCCAGAATTTCCTCCGTCCCAAAAGCTAGGCTGTCAATTCCTAACTGTGCCAAGATATCTACTGCTCCTTGTCCAAAGAAATCCGCCGCTTGAACACTGACTAAAAAAGGGAATTCTACTACCAGATCTGCCCCATTTTCCAGCGCCATCTGAGCCCGTGTCCACTTGTCCACGATAGCAGGCTCCCCACGTTGCATAAAATTCCCAGACATGGCAACGATTTTCAGTCCCTCTGCCTGTTCCAGCAGATATTTGTGTCCATTATGAAAGGGATTAAACTCCGCGATAATACCTGTGATGGTCATGCTAATCTCCTACTTCTGCGCCACAAAAAACCAACGGGTGCTAGTTTCTGTAGGTTCCTTATCCTCAAAGTCTGCGTAGAGTTTGAAGGATTTGAAACCAGCCTGTTCTAGCAAAATATCATAGGTCAAGACTTCGTAAGTTCGCTCCTCATGCACTTCGTCGTGTCGACTAAAGGAACCATCCGCTTCCTTGATAAAAAAGGTCAACTCATGCACGATAGAATGTGGTGCTGCATCCTCATAGGTATCCCAGAGCATGGCAAAGTCTTCTGCATTTTCATGGTAAGAATAGCCTGGAAAGACCTCGTCCGTCTGGTAGGTCGAATGTACATCAAAGATAAATACTCCATCTTCGTTGAGGGCATTATAGACTTCTTTAAAAACGTCCCCAACTTCCACCTCATCCTGCATGTAACAGATTGAATCGGAATAACAGGTTACAAAGTCGTATTGATCAGCCTTGGATAAATCCAGCATATTGCCTTCAATAAAATCAATCTTTTGCTTGGCTGAAGCCGCTCTCTTTTCGGCAATCTTCAACATATCCGCACTCAAATCAAGTCCAGTCACATCAAAACCAGCTTGAGAAAAGCGCACAGACTGGATCCCTGTACCACAAGCCAGCTCCAAGAGTTTCTTTCTCTCCTTAGTCTTTGGTAAATGACGGAGGGAAAAATCCGTCCATTTATCGTATAAACTATCGTCCATCACAGCATCGTAAACAGCCGCAAACGTTTCATAAGTCGCCATAAAACATGATACCAAGTCCGCCCGTAATTCGATAGAAAATTAGGAGCCTGACAATGGAGCCGAGCTCCAAGGAAGGCTGTCTATTTTCCGAGAATTACAGGACGGGTTCAAATCCTTTCTAACAATTTTCTTCTAAAATAAGCAAAGAAACTCAGTTGACTACAACTGAGTTCAATTGAAGACAAAGTCTTTTTAAGACTTTCCTTAGGTGATTTCGGACGTCTGCGACCTTCTTCGAAGTTCCAAGACTTAGTTTTGAGCCCTTCGTTTTTCATCTCTAAACTCAGGCTAAAACAGTTCCCCGAACTGTTTTACTCTCAAAACTCCCGACTTCTTGAAACATTATCGTTTCAAGAAGTTTTATCACAACGGAAAGTCTCGGTAATTTCTCACTTCTCACTCAGAAAACAAGAATAATCTCAATACATTGTCGAATTTCAAAGCAATTTCCACCCGAAGTTCAAGTCATCTACTAAGCCAAGGTTTCAGATAAATCTACTGAATTCGCCTCATGCCATAGTTTTTCTAAGTTATAGTGGGCACGCATTTCTTCTGAGAAGATATGCACAACGACTCCACCAAGGTCTAGCAAGACCCAGCCACCAGCTGCATCGCCTTCAACGTGACTACCTTTAAAGCCCGCGTGGGCTACTTTTTCACGGATATTTTCAGCGATAGCGTCCAATTGACGGCTATTCATTGAGCTAGTGATAACAAAGTAATCTGTTACACTGGTCAATTCTTGTACGTCAAGTGCGAGGATATCCTCCGCACGTTTCTCATCAGCCGCTTTCACGACTAGTTCTAATAATTCTTTTTCGTTCATTTAGTCCTCTTTCAAATAGTGCACATAGGCGTTATAGGTTTCAAGGGTTTGGGGATAGATAGGAAATCCCTGGTGAGCCAAATGCTCCACAGTACGAGCTGTTTCGTAGGCCACAGCCTTATTGAGCGATTGCTCAGCAATCTCACGCGCCTGGTCCACTCCCGGAAAAGCACGATTGTGCTCGATGTAGTCTGCGACGTAGATAACCTTATCAAGGTCCGTCATCTGACCAGCTCCAACTGTATGAATTTCAATAGCTCGTAGGATTTCAGAATCTTGTAAATCCAAATCTTCCTGAATCTTGTAGATACCGACCATGCCATGCCAGACATTATTGCCCCAGTTTTTAAGGCCTGGATCTAGTTTATATCGATCAATCAAATCTAGAAACTCTTGATCAGATAGCTTTTTAGCATAGTCATGAAGGAGACCAGCTAAACCAGCTTTCTCAACATCCACACCAAAACGCTGAGCCAATTCAATGGCTGCATGCTCTACACCCAGACAATGGGTTAAACGTTTTTCAGGTAGGAGCTCTGCCATTTTTTCCAACAATTCTTCACGCGAACAGTTGATATAGTCTTGGTATGCCATCAGTAAAGCCCTTCTTTCTCAATATAGTCTAGCACTGGTTTTGGCAAGAGAAAGTTAGGTGTGCGACCTTGGGCGATGAAATCACGTACCATACTGGATGAAATATCCATGAGAGGCACATCCACCCAGATGACTGGATAAGAAGTCCCAGCCTTGTATCGTGGTCGCTGAACTCCTACAAACTGAACGAGGTCGACCAGTTCATCAATTCTATACCATTTGGGTAAATAGTCTACCATGTCAGCACCGATGATAAAGTAATAATCTGTATCTGGATTCTTCTCTGTTAGAAGCTTCATGGTGTCGTAGGTGTAGGAAATACCCTTACGCTCCAGCTCGATGGTCTCAATAGCTAAACCTTCGATTCCGTCAATTGCCAATTCAAGCATCTTGAGGCGGTAGTGTTCAGAAATGGTTTCCTTTTTGTCTACGTGAGGCGGTTGATACTCAGGCATGAGCAGAACTTGATCCAATCCCAACTGCTGGCGCACTTGGTCTGCCACGATCAGGTGGGCATTGTGAACAGGGTTAAAATTTCCCCCTAAGATTCCAACTTGCTTACGTTTTTTATCCTTGATTTCTGGCTCTAACTCCACTTTTGTAAAGGGAGTTAATAATTCGATTGCCATAGGCTAATCTCCTTTAATCTTCTGTAAAAACAGTTTGGGAGTATATTTTTAGATTTCTTTAACTTTTTTAGAAATCTTACGATTTTCTTTCTTGCTTGATTGTTTATACAAAATCAAGATACGACCGATTTTTTGGACTGTATCCACACCGATTTCTTCTTCCAAGATTTCAGCTACTTCGTGGATATTTTCATCTGTGTTTTGCAAGAGAGTAACCTTGATCAATTCGCGGGCATCAAGAGCCTGACGAACGCTGGTTTTGATTTGGTCGTTGAGTCCATTTTTCCCGATTTGAATGATGGGTTTAAGGGTGTGTGCCTGGCTGTTGAGGAAGGCACGTTGTTTTGATGTTAATGACATAATTTCTTTAAAAGAGTTTCTTTTTATACTTTTCTGAAGTGGTTACGGACGTCAGCAAAGTCCTTTGGACTTTCATGACTAAAATTTGAGCCTAAGGTCTCAAATTTTCCGCAGTTGGTACAAGCTCTTGTACCAACTAACACCACGGCGAAAAGTATTCTTTATGGGGCTCGCCATGCTCGCCCAAATTCAGACAACCCTTTCCTTTCTGTGTTTAAATAATTGCTTTGCGTGTGACGACGGCGACGCCTTCTGGTGCCCAGACGGCGACTTTGGCGCTTCCTGTTACACGAATCCAGCCTAGTCCTGAGATCACTAGGTCTGTCTTATCCTTAATATTAAAGACATGCTGGACTAGTTTTGGAAAGTCCTCTTTTTCCTTGCTATTAGGTGGTGTAAGAAGGGTTCCAAGGTGCTTGTCGTAAAAGGCACTCGCCCCCTCGAGCTTGGTACGGTGAAGTTTGAGCTCATTGTCAAAGAAAGCTGTAAAGCCTTGCTTTTCTCCTGCAATGAAATCAAATCGTCCCAAGCCACCTAAAAATAGAGTCTGCTCTGGATTGAGCTGGTAAGTTTTAGGTTTGATTTCCTTTTTAGGACTGACATACTTGAGATTTTTAGCCGTCAAGTAGTGGGCCATCTGATGACGATGGATAATTCCCGGCGTATCGTAAATATAAGATCCGTCATCAAGCGGAATCTCAATCTTGTCCAAGGTTGTCCCTGGGAAGCGTGAAGTCGTAATGACATTTTGGTCACCCGTAATTTCCTGGATAATAGCATTGATAAGAGTTGATTTCCCAACATTGGTAACCCCAACTACATAGACGTCACGACCCTTACGGTAGTGCTCAATTTTCTCAATGACTTCCTTGATGGCATGCTTGTTTTGTGCTGAAGTCAGGACGACATCGACTGGACGAAGACCTTCTTCGTGGGCACGTTCCATAAGCCATTGGCTAATCTTGCCTGGTTTAACTGACTTGGGCAGAATATCTTTTTTATTACCAACCAAGAGCACATCATTACCTGATACAAAGCGTGGCAAGCCTGGAATGACAGAACCATTAAAGTCAAAGATATCAATGACATTGACCACCAAGGCATCACTGTCTCCAACTTCGTGTAAGAGTTTGAGGAAATCATCATCCGTCAACTGGACATCAGTGATTTCATTGTAGTGGCGGAGACGGAAACAGCGTTGACAATAGACTTCACCAGTTTCCAAACCTTTTTCGAGTGCTGACTGAGGCGTAAATCCTAGACCAGTCTTATCTGTCGTCTGAATAGTTGCTCCACAACCAATACAGAGTATTTCTTCCATAGTTAGATTCCTTTTTTATATGTGATAGGGCCGTACTTTTCAGCGATTTTTCTCATCACACGACGCTCACGAGCTCGGTTAATCTGAGTCTTAATAGAGTCGTGCTGGACCAAGGGTTTAACCAAAATCGAACGAATACCTGCTCGGTGGGCTGCTCGAATATCCGTCATCAGTTGGTCGCCAACCATGACCACTTGGTCTTTTTCATAGTGGAAATGTTTCATGGCACGGTTAATTCCTAAAGTAAAGGGCTTCAGTGCCCAGTAAACATAATCAATGTCAAATTTTTCAACTGCTCGTTTGACACGTTTGGGAGTATTGTTAGATACCACAATGATACGAATCCCAGCATCACGAAGGTCATGTAACCATTGCTTCATCTCTGCTGTTCCATCTGGATTATTCCAAGCAATCAAGGTATTATCCAGATCAACCAAAACAGCCTTGATGCCCTGCTCCTGCAGGCTTTGGACTGTCAGATCATAAACTGCTTCCACAGCAAAATCTGGCATATAATTTTCAATCGCCATTCTGGCTCCTTTTCTTTCTATTTTTTAGTTTCTAGCAATTTTCTTTAGATACTGAGCCAAGATTGCCCATAAAATTAAACTAGCAATCAAAATATATATCCAGGCATTAGGCTCTTCTGTAAATGGCAGAGGGACATTCATTCCGAAAAATCCTGTAATGACTGCAAGAATGGCTAGCAAAACTGAGATAATGGTCAAGGTTGTCAAATTATCATTCAGATTGTTGTTTAGGATATTATTGTAAGATCCTGAGAGTTGTTGTAAAACCTGGGAAATCAAATCTGTCATGGACACCAACTGATGAGCTTCAATCATAGCATCATCAAACTGCTCTCTTTCCACTTCGTTAAAGTTCCGATAAAGCGCATGTCCTTGGATATGCTCCAAGAGGAGGCGATTTTGTTTAGCCGCAGCTGTCAAGTAAACCATACCAGTTTCCAAGTCAGAGAGGGCAAAGAGATTTTTTTTAGTGGTTGTTTGACGCAACAAGGCACTGATTTCATCCTTACTTTTATCCATCTGTTCAATGACAGGATAATAAGCATTGCTGATAAGCTCTAAACCGGCAAATAGAAACTTGTAGATTGAAATGATTTCATGATTTTCAAGATAGCCTAGCATCTGATCAATGACATAAGCGTTCTTATGATTGCTGATGGTAATCATTCGTTGTTTTTCCACGATAAAGGTCATAGGAATGGCTTCATAGTATTCCTTGTCCTTCTCTAAGTCAAGAACGTTGTAAATAAAGGTCACTGTCCCATTTTCACGATTATAATCCATGTGGGCTCGTTCGTTTCTATCCAGCGCATACTCGATGGTTTCTTTATCCAATCCATAGATTTCTGATAAATCTTCGAGATTTTTGATGATTTCCACATCTAGATTAATCCAGGTACAACCATTCCCTAACTGCTTATCTAAAAACATCGTTTCTCCTTTACCAAACTCTTTCTATTGTACCATAAATCAAGTAAAATTTCAGTTCTCTTCTTTTCTTGAAAAATTGCTAACGACGGTGATATTGCGGTTAGGAACAAAGTGGAGGGCTTGGTCATCACTTCTCAGTTGAGTCGTCCGAATTCCAACACTGACAACTTTACCTGATACGGTAATCGGACCATTGGTCAAAACAACCTCATCTCCCACATCCAACTGACGTTCAAAGAGAATAAAGAAGCCGTTGATGACGTCTGATAGAAAGCCTTGTGCTCCCATACCGATAGCTACCCCAGCAATTCCTGCACCTGCAAGCAGGCTAGAGACAGGTAAACCTAGAATGGATAAAATACAGTAAATCAAAAAGAAATAAAGTGTGTAGTTGAAAATATTTTCAAGCAAACGAGAAATGGTCTTTTGTCTACCTGCATCACGATTTGAAAACTTAAGTGAAGGTTTAACAATCTTTCCTACAGCAACATGGAGGAACTTTTTAGCTATGTAAAATAGAAGAATGAGAAGTAAAAGAGAAATCACCTTGGTCAAGAGATTCTCTAAAACAGTTGTCAGATCTAATTTATCCAGATATCGTTGAAAAAATTCTTGCATACAAAACTCCTTTCCTTTTCATTATACCATAAATCTACCAGGCTATTATTTTCATAAATATTCATTTGTTTTATGTAAATTTACAACTAACTTGCTTTTCAAGCATATTTATACTATAATCATAAACAATACACAGTAAGGAGGCCTCTATGAAAAGAATCATTCGTGCTTGGAATAAAACAAATCTGATCAAAAGAATAGGGATCGGAATGACCATAGGAGCTATCCTCGGCCTATTCGTTCCCAATGTCTCCGGAATCGGTTTACTTGGAGATTTATTTGTAGGAGGCCTTAAGGCTATTGCTCCTATCCTGGTCTTTGCCCTCGTTGCTAACGCCCTCTCTCAACACCAAAAAGGCCAAGATAGTAATATGAGAACGGTCATTTTCCTCTATTTACTTGGAACTTTTGCTGCGGCTCTTGTGGCGGTTATGGCCAGCTTTCTCTTTCCTGTTCAGATTGTCTTAAGTAGCGCTAGCACTGAAGTTTCTCCTCCAGATGGTATCGGTCAAGTCCTTAGCAATCTCCTACTAAAAGTCGTAGACAATCCTGTCAATGCGCTTATTCAAGCTAACTATATCGGGATTCTATCTTGGGCTGTAGTTTTCGGGATTGCCATGAGAGAAGCTAGCAAGACGAGTAAAGAGCTCCTCAAAACAATGGCCAGTGTTACTTCAAAAATTGTCGAATGGATTATTAACCTGGCGCCCTTTGGTATCCTGGGTTTGGTCTTCAAAACCATCTCAGACCAAGGTATCGCTAGTTTAGCAAATTACGGAATCCTACTCGGACTTTTGATTGCCACTATGGTTTTCGTTGCCCTAGTGATCAATCCTCTGATTGCTTTTCTCTTTATCAAGAGAAATCCTTATCCTCTAGTCTGGAAATGCTTGCGTATCAGTGGTGTCACCGCCTTTTTCACACGTAGCTCTGCAGCCAACATCCCAGTCAATATGAAACTATGTAAAGATCTTGGACTCAATCCTGATACTTACTCTGTCTCAATCCCACTTGGATCAACCATCAATATGGCTGGCGCTGCTATTACTATCAACATCTTAACCCTCGCAGCAGTCAATACACTTGGAATCTCTGTTGATTTTGCAACTGCCTTTGTACTCAGTATCGTTGCAGCTATCTCAGCCTGTGGGGCTTCTGGTATTGCGGGTGGCTCACTCCTTCTCATCCCTGTCGCTTGTAGCCTCTTTGGTATTTCAAACGATATTGCCATGCAGGTTGTGGGGGTAGGATTTGTCATCGGTGTTATCCAAGACTCTTGCGAAACAGCCCTCAACTCTTCAACCGATGTGCTCTTTACAGCAGTTGCCGAATTTGCTTCTGCTCGAAAAAAATAATCAAGGGCGGTGGGACAGAAATCGATAGACAAAGTCTCGATTTCGTAGTCCCAGCCCCGCGAGGATGATTAGGAGCTTTTTGGAGTCTAAAAGACGAACAAAAAGTTCAATCAGCTACCGCGTCAAAGTTTGATTGCTGATAAAAAGTGAGGTCGGGATGTTTTGTCCCAACCTCTTTGTCTGGTTTCTATCATTCAGTTTAGGAAATGTCTCATGTCTATCACCCAACGTACTTTTAAACTTGTTCTAGCTACTTGTCTAGCCTGTGTTCTAGCCTACTTTCTTGATTTATCTTCGGCTGTTTCTGCTGGTATCATCGCCCTTTTGAGCTTATCAGATACCCGTAGAAGCACTATTAAGCTGGCTAAAAACCGATTATTCTCAACCCTGCTAGCTCTGTCTATCGGTGTTCTGGCCTTTCAACTGACTGGCTACCATATTTGGAGTTTTGGTCTCTATCTCGCCCTCTATGTCCCTCTTGCCTACAAATTCGGCTGGGAAATTGGGATTACCCCTAGTAGTGTCTTGGTCAGTCATCTCTTGGTTCAAGAGTCTACCTCACCAGAACTACTAGCGAATGAACTCCTCCTATTTCTCATCGGTACCAGCTTTGCCTTGACTGTCAATCTCTATATGCCTTCTCGGCAAAAAGAGATCTATCTCTATCATCTCAAGGTAGAAGAAAAACTCAAGCATATCCTACTTCGTTTTGAATATTACCTTGGAAAAGGTGATGGCCGAAACCGTGCACAACTTATTGAAGAACTGGACCAACTCCTCGAAGAAGCTCTCAAACTCGTCTATCTAGACCATTCGGATCATCTTTTTCACCAAACCGATTACCATATCCACTATTTTGAAATGAGACAGAGACAGAGTCGCATTCTTCGCAATATGGCCCAGCAAATCAACACCTGTAATCTAGCCGCAAGTGAAAGCCTGATCCTTGCTCAACTTTTTGCGAAAATTGCCGATCAACTCAGCCAGACCAATCCTGCCGATGATTTGCTAGTTGCTATCGAAGGCTATCTTGAAGTTTTTCGTCATCGCACGCTCCCAAAAACAAGAGAGGAATTTGAAACACGCGCAACCTTGCTCCAACTCCTACGCGAATTGGAAAACTTTATCCAACTGAAAGTTGATTTCTATCAACGCTATGCTAAAGAATATAGCGATTTATCTTAATAAACAAAACACCTTTTGAACCGCAAAAACTTGCAATTCAAAAGGTGTTTTTCTGTCTCGAACCTAGCTAACTAGTTAATCTTACTGAGTAGCAAAATTGCTATGAACTCCTAATGATAGACTTATCTTTCCCTTAAGAAGTATAGATGGAATTTCTAAACTCATTTGATTCCTTGAGATATGCCTTGTATATAGATTTTTTCAACTTCTGAACAGGAGTTTCAATGAAACGGTATTGTTTTTGACTGATATTTCCTGCTTTAATCTGAGCAAGTTCTTCTTTTACCGCTTCATCCATCAATTGCTTCATTCGTTCAGGGCTGGAAATCACTTCCTTCTTACCTTGATAGTCAATATCAAGAAAATTAAATATGATTTCTTTGTTACAGAGCAAAAAACCACAAGTAAAATCAGTTTTTCTGACTTCACTTGTGGTATGTTTTATAAATATCATTACTGAATTCAAGCAGAACTCCAAAACTATTTGCCTATCTCTTTTTCACCGACATTAAGGATATGTCTCGCAAACTAAAGTAAGTGAGAGCAAGCATAGCTACTGTGATAAAGAATTCTGTTGGCAGTTGGAAGATTTGTAAGATTGACAACATCAATAGAATCAATAGGGCAACAAAAGCAAATACTAGAATAACAATGTTGACTGTTCCCTTGATACTTTGAGGTGTCGCAAATACATAGAGTAAGAGTAATAAAATCCCTATGATTAAATAGACCATTTTCTGCTCTTTCTAGCTCTTATTCAGCTGATTTTTTCTTTTTGTTTGCTTTCTCACGCTCTGCCTTGTTAAGGATTTGTTTACGCAAACGGATAGACTCAGGCGTTACTTCCATGTACTCATCGTCGTTCAAGAACTCAAGAGACTCTTCAAGGGTCAAGATACGAGGAGTCTTGATAACTGCTGTTTGGTCCTTAGTAGCGGAACGAACGTTGGTCATTTGTTTCGCTTTAGTGATATTAACTGTCAAGTCATTTTCACGAGAGTTTTCACCGATGATCATTCCTTCGTAAACCTCAGTACCTGGGTTGACAAAGATAGTACCGCGTTCTTCGATAGACATGATTGAGTAAGTTGTAGCCTTACCAGCATCGATAGAAACAAGGGCACCACGGTGACGACCACCAATTTCACCTGGAATCAAAGGCAAGTATTGGTCGAAAGTATGGTTCATGATACCGTAACCACGAGTCATTGACAAGAACTCAGTTGAGTAACCAATCAAACCACGCGCAGGAACAAGGAAGACCAAACGAGTTTGACCATTACCAGTTGAGATCATATCCAACATTTCACCCTTACGTTCAGAAAGGCTTTGGATAACAGATCCTTGGTATTCTTCTGGAGTGTCGATTTGAACACGTTCAAATGGTTCACATTTAACACCGTCAATTTCTTTTACGATAACTTCTGGACGAGATACTTGAAGCTCATAACCTTCACGACGCATGGTTTCGATAAGAATGGACAAGTGCAATTCTCCACGTCCTGAAACAGTCCATTTATCTGGTGAATCTGTTGGTTCAACACGAAGAGATACGTCTGTTTGCAACTCAGCTTGAAGGCGCTCTTCAACCTTACGAGAAGTTACCCATTTACCTTCACGACCAGCAAATGGTGAGTTGTTGACCAAGAAGGTCATTTGAAGAGTAGGTTCGTCGATGTGAAGAACTGGAAGAGCTTCAACTGCATCTGTTGGAGTGATTGTTTCCCCAACGAAGATGTCTTCCATACCTGATACGGCAATCAAGTCACCAGCCTTAGCTTCTTGGATTTCACGACGTTCCAAACCAAAGAAACCAAAGAGTTTTGTAACACGGAAGTTCTTGGTTGTACCATCAAGTTTAGAAAGAGTAACTTGGTCTCCAACCTTCACTGTACCACGGAAGATACGTCCGATACCGATACGTCCTACGAAGTCATTATAGTCCAAGAGTGACACTTGGAATTGAAGGGGCTCATCAGAGTTATCAACTGGGGCAGGAATGTGTTCGATGATGGTATCAAAGATTGGCGCCATTGTTGCTTCCTGGTCGGCTGGATCATCAGACAATGAAGATGTACCGTTGATCGCTGACGCATAAACAACTGGGAAGTCAAGCTGATCATCATCCGCACCAAGCTCGATGAAAAGTTCCAAGACTTCATCTACAACCTCTGCTGGACGAGCTGATGGTTTGTCGATTTTATTGATAACAACGATTGGGACAAGGTCTTGTTCCAAAGCTTTTTTCAATACGAAACGAGTTTGAGGCATGGTTCCTTCATAAGAATCCACTACCAAGACAACACCGTCAACCATTTTCATGATACGTTCAACTTCTCCACCGAAGTCCGCGTGTCCTGGTGTGTCCATGATGTTGATGCGCGTGCCGTTATAAGCAACCGCTGTATTCTTAGCAAGGATGGTAATTCCACGCTCTTTTTCGATATCGTTTGAGTCCATAGCACGTTCAGCTAGTTCTGTACGAGCATCAAGAGTTGAAGATTGTTTCAACAATTCATCAACAAGGGTTGTTTTTCCGTGGTCAACGTGGGCAATAATAGCTACGTTACGGATATCTTCTCTTAATTTTGTCATGATTTCCTCTGTTATATTCAAAAATTTATTTTCTAACTGAACGATTATACCACAATTTTAGGCAAATGACTTAACTCAAGCAAGTGTAAATGTTTTCAAAAAAAATTTCTTTGCTTACCTTTTCTTTTCAAAAGAATCAACTTGTGATAAGATAGGCTGGTATGCGTTTAGATAGATTATTAGCCCAAGAAAAAATCAGCCGTAAGGGCATGAAACAAGCTCTTCTAAAAAAAGAAATCTTAGTTGATGGACTCCCTGCTACTTCCCTTGCACAAAATATTGATACAGGACTCCAAGAACTGATTTTCCAAGGCAGAAGAATTCAAGGATATGAACACACCTACCTCATGCTCCATAAGCCAAATGGAGTCGTGACTGCAAGCAAGGATAAGTTACTAACAACTGTCATGGATCTACTGCCTAAGCATCTCCAGTCAGAGCAACTTTACGCCATCGGTCGTCTGGATCGAGATACGACAGGACTTCTCCTCTTAACAGATAATGGTCCTCTAGGTTTTCAGCTCCTCCACCCTCAATATCATGTGGATAAAACTTACCAAGTTGAGGTTAATGGACCACTCACATCTGACCACATCCAGCAGTTTAGAGATGGGATTATCTTTCTTGATGGAACTGTTTGTAAAACCGCTCAACTTGAGATTCTGTCTTCAAGTCCAGCCGTCAGCAAAGCCACCATCACTATCTCGGAGGGCAAGTTCCATCAGGTTAAAAAAATGTTCCTCTCTGTTGGTGTCAAGGTCACTGCCCTAAAACGCACCCATTTTGGCCCTTGGAGTCTTGATGACAATCTTCAAGAAGGTGACTATCGACATCTAAACTCACAAGAATTGGCAATTATTCGTGACTTTCTTAGAAAAAGTGGTTAAAAAATGAGAGTGGGACAGAAATCGGTAATTCGGTAGAATTCGATTTCGTCGTCCCACCTCCGCACAGTTGAGTAGGGCTGTAAAAGTTGATGAAATCAGCGTAGTAGAGCCCACTCAACCACTGCGTCTTGCTCGACAATCCAAAGAAAATTGAGAGGCTAGGACTTTTGTCCCAGCCTCTTTTCTTATTTTTCAACTTTTACTTTCCCTGTCCAAGAATCCAATCCGTAAGACAGGATATAGATTTCTGAGAAACCTTGTTTTTTCAAGAAAAGTGCTGCATTTGTAACACGTTGCGCACGTTGGTTTTCATAAAGAAGAACTGGCTTATCTTTACGAAGAGCCGCAAGACTTGTCTTCAATTGGTTTGAAGGAATGTTACGAGCTCCAAGGATGTGTTTTTTGTGGAACTCGGCAGGATCACGCAAGTCAATCAACTGACCTGTACGAATCAAAGACTCAAACTCTGCATTGTCTACAATTTTTGCCGCACGACGAATACGAAGGTAGTTGTATCCCATCCATACCAACATCGCCACTATAAGTCCCCATAATACCCAAGTTACCATAATTTCTAATCTCCATTTTTTTCTAAATAGTCTAATTCTAACTTATGCTCTCTGCGAAGAACAGCCTCCGCTTCAAGATAATCCAGCTTATCCATCAAGCCAGCATCATAGATTCGAGAAAGTTCAATCTTCATCAGTTCAATGTCATAAAGACGTTTGCCCATATAGACAAGAATGCCGAACTGTTTGAGAAATTGTTGCACATCGTAGAGTGTTTTCATAGCTTTCATTTTAGCAAAAAATCAGAGTTTTTTCAATAGTTCAGAGGAAGATTCCCTTTTTACTGCTTACGAATCTTTTTAATACTCTGATGAATAAGATAGCCAACAACCATCCCAACAAAATTCTGTAGCAGATTGTGAGGGACATCTAACAAGGCTTGCCCCCAACCTTTCATCCAAGCAGTCGCACATGCATATCCAGCTACCATGATGATAGTCGCCAAAACTAATCCAAGCCCCTGCCATTTTTCTTTAAAACCTGCAAAATATCCCTGCAGACCATGGAAAAGCAAGCTGAAGACCATCCAGTGAGGGTAACCTGAAATTAGGTCAATGAGAAATCCTCCTAATCCTCCAACAATAGCTCCTTCTCGTTTTCCATAATAAAAAGCAGTGAAAAAGATACCAGCATCTAAAAGAGTTAAGATTCCTGTTTGAGTTGGGATTTTTACAATATAACCTAAAACTACTGATAGAGCAGTTAGTATAGATAATAGGGCGATTTTACTTGTTTTGGTTTGCTTCATATTGTCTGACTCCATATTGATCTGCTTGTGCGATAGCACGGTAAACAAAGGCTTTAGAACTCTCAACTGCTGGTAAGAGCTCCTCTCCTTGTACTAATTGACTGGCAATGCTCGATGCAAAGGTACAACCTGCACCAGCATTTTGACCTTCTAAGACTGGATTTTCTAAAATGGTAAAGTCATGACCATCATAAAAAACATCCACAGCCTTATCCTGTCTAAGGCGATTCCCACCCTTGATAATGACTGCTGGCGCTCCTAAGTCATGCAATTTTTGAGCTGCAGTTTTCATATCATCCAAGGTTTTAATCTTTTGATCTGCTAGTAATTCTGCCTCAGGTAGATTGGGTGTAATCACAGTCACATAAGGGAAAGAGCGAATCAACTCTTGACAGAGTTCGCTGACTGCAACGTCGTGCGTTTCCTTACAAACGAGAACTGGATCCAATACCACTGGAACTCCTGTGCGTTCCTTGATAAAGTTAAGAGCTTTCTCAGCAACACCGACCGTCGGTAAGAGACCGATTTTAATGGCTGCAAAATCTACGCTCTTGAGACTATCCAGCTGTTGTTGGAAAATAGTCTCATCAGTCGGAAAGACCTCAAAACCATTTTCCGTCAAAGCAGTTAAACAAGTCATAGCTACAAAACCATGCAAACCATTTAAAGTATAGGTTGCAAGGTCAGCTGCCAATCCACCACCACTAAAAATATCATTTCCTGAAAGTGCTAAAATACGATTATTCTTCATAACGAATCTCCTTTAAATACAATCCATTGGGTGCTGCAGTTGGGCCTGCCAACTGTCTGTCTTTTTTCTCCAAGATGAGGTCAATCTGTTCAACTGGCATACGGTTGTTGCCAATTTTCAGCAAGGTTCCAACCATATTTCGAATCTGCTTATAGAGGAAGCCATTGCCTGAGAAAGTAAAGGTCAAAAATTGACCGGTCTCGTCAACACTGAGACTGGCTTCCGTGATCGTTCTTACCTTGTCCTCCACACTAGTTCCGGCAGCAGTAAAACCGGTGAAATCATGGGTTCCTTCTAATTTCTTCACAGCCTTTTGCATGCGTTCCACATCTAGTGGATAGGGATAGTGGGTGGCATAATGACGTCTCATAGGATTTTTAGGACGCCCCCTGTCCACAATAAACTCATAGGTCTTGCTATGCTTGGCATAACGGCAATGAAAATCATCAGCCACAATCTCAATCGAAATCACATCGATGTCTTCAGGACTTTGGGTATCAAGAGCAAAGCGAAGTTTTTCCTCATCCATCTGATAGGGGAGATCAAAGTGAATGACCTGCCCTAGAGCATGAACACCACTATCCGTTCGCCCTGCACCATGGATGGTAATGGCCTGCCCTTTATTTAATTTGGTTAAAGTTTTTTCAATTTCCTCTTGGACACTACGCGCGTGTGGTTGCCGTTGAAAACCAGCAAAGGCGTATCCATCATAGGAAATGATTGCTTTATATCTAGTCATGTATCTATTTTATCAAGAAAATTTCTCTGCAACAAGTTTGAAAACCAAAAATTGTACGGGTGCAGTTTTAGATATCAACTAGTCCTTACCTCAATTTTCTCATTATATATTTTCGTACAGGTACTTCAACCATTTGAACGATTTCAAATCCTTCTTTTTGGTAAAGATTTTTTGCTCTTTGATTTGCCTCGTAGACATTTAGAGAAATAGTATCTATGTCTTCATTTTCAAAGGCCAAACTAACAAATTTCCTTAAAGCCTGGCTACCTAATCCCTGCCCCTGTTTCTGAGGATTGATAAAAAATCTCCCGATATGAAGATTCCTGTCTTCTAGCCTGATTTTCTGGATAAGCCCCACAAACTCTTGTCCATCAAATATTGAAAAAATTCCTTCCAAATCTTGCAAGACTTGAATTGTCAAGGGAAAAGGAATCATTGGTCCCATCCATTGCTTCTGAAAACTTTCTCCCAAAGCATTAGAACAGCGACAAATGAGTTGGGCATTTTCTATCTGAAGTCCTTTTTCAAAGTGAATTTTCATATTTGCTCCTAAAATTTCTCCTTTATCCAACTATTATACTCTTTCTCTTATTTTTTCCGAATAAATAAGTATGATTCATCTTTACTTTTTTCTTGTTGGAGCTATTATCGCTTCCTTTCTAGGTCTTGTCATTGACCGCTTTCCTGAGCAGTCTATTGTTTTCCCTGCTAGTCACTGCGATTCCTGTCATACTCACTTACGTCCCTTGGATTTGATTCCAATTGTCTCACAGGTATTCAATCGCTTTCGTTGTCGCTACTGTAATTCAAGCTATCCCTTTTGGTATGCTCTCTTTGAGTTTGGATTGGGGCTTCTCTTTCTAGTTGAGTCTGTGGGATTTTTAACTTTGGGGCAAGTCATCTTGATAACTGCCGGCTTGACTTTGGGCATCTACGACTTTCGTCATCAGGAATATCCCTTGATCGTCTGGCTAATTTTTCACTTAATCCTCATGGTTTGCTGTGGTTGGAATCTAGTTATGATTTTCTTTCTTATCTTGGGAATTTTGGCTCACTTTATCGATATCCGCATAGGTGCAGGTGATTTTCTCTTTCTGGCCTCTTGTGCACTTATTTTTAGCCTAACTGAAATGCTGATTTTAATTCAATTTGCCTCCACGACCGGTATCCTAGCCTTTCTCCTACTAAAGAAAAAGGAAAGACTTCCTTTTGTGCCCTTCCTCTTGCTTGCTGCTTGTATGATTATTTTTGGTAAGCTACTGCTTGTCTGATAAAGTCAGCGATTTCTGCTACTTGTCCTTCATGTAGAGCCTTAACAATCTTGGAACCGACGATAACGCCGTCTGATACAGCATTGAAGCGTTCGACATCAGCCTGTGTGGATACACCAAAACCTGTCAAGACTGGGATATCGGCCACTTGATGCAATTGAGCCAAGTGCTTGTCCAAGTCATCTCGGTAATTACCTGCTTTCCCTGTCACTCCGTTAATGGCAACAGCATAAACAAAACCCTCAGCTCCCTCAATGAGTTCCTTTTGACGCTCCATTCCTGTCGTCAAGCTGACAAGTGGAATCAAAGCAATGTCTGTACCTGCCAAGAAGGGCTCTACAAAATTAGCATGTTCATGAGGTAGGTCTGGAATAATCAAACCTTTAACCGCTGTATCATCAAGATCTCTGACAAATTTCTCAATACCGTACTGAAAGAGGGGGTTAAAGTAGGTCATGAGGACAAGTGGAACTTCTGTTTCAATAGTCTTCAAAGTTTCAACCAGAGCCTGGGTAGAGGTTCCGCGAGCTAGACTGCGCAAGCCTGCTTCTTCGATAACTGGACCATCTGCAACTGGGTCTGAGAAAGGAACTCCCACTTCAATAGCAGACACACCCAAATCTTCTAAAAAGTGAATTGTTTCACCGAGACCTTCCAACCCTTTTTCGTGGTCTCCAGCCATGATATAGGGAACAAAAATTCCCTTTCCTGCTGCTTTAATTGCATTCAATTTTTCTGTTAGTGTCTTAGACATGAGCTTCTCCCTTCTTTGCTGCATCTGCTTCCAAGCGGTCCTTGACTTGAACTACATCCTTGTCCCCACGACCTGATAGACAGACAATCATTGACTTGTCTGGACCAAGTTCTTTGGCTAATTTCACCGCAAAGGCGATAGCGTGACTAGATTCCAAAGCTGGGATAATCCCTTCCACACGAGACAAGAGTTGGAATCCTTCCAAGGCTTCCTCGTCTGTCACTGGTACATAGGTCGCACGCTTGATATCGTGGTAATGAGAATGTTCTGGACCGATACCAGGATAGTCCAAACCTGCTGAGATTGAGAAAGCTTCTAAGATTTGACCATGAGCATCTTGGAGCACATCCATGAGAGAACCGTGAAGAACACCTGGACGACCCTTGGTCAAGGTAGCTGCGTGGTGCTCTGTATCCACACCGAGCCCTGCTGCTTCAGCACCATACATAGCTACTGTCTCATCTTCCACAAATGGATGGAAGAGCCCGATGGCATTCGAACCACCACCAACACAGGCTACTAGGGCATCTGGCAGATTTTCACCTGTCAAATCACGGTACTGTTGCTTGACTTCTCGTCCGATAACACTTTGGAAGTCTCGAACAATTTCTGGGAAAGGATGGGGCCCCAAGGCTGAACCTAGGATATAGTGGGTATCATCGATATTTGCCACCCATGAACGAAGGGCTGCATTGACCGCATCCTTGAGCACGCGAGAACCATCTGTCACAGCCTCTACCTTAGCCCCTAAAAGCTCCATGCGGAAAACATTGAGGGCTTGGCGTTTGACATCTTCCTCGCCCATGTAGATAGTACATTCCATGTTAAAGAGTGCTGCAGCTGTTGCAGTTGCCACACCGTGCTGACCAGCACCTGTTTCAGCTATAATTTTCTTTTTGCCCATACGTTTAGCGAGGAGAACTTGTCCCAAGGCATTGTTAATCTTGTGGGCCCCTGTATGATTAAGGTCTTCGCGTTTAAGGTAAATCTTGGCTCCACCGATATGCTGGGTCAAGTTTTTTGCGTAGTAAAGAGGAGTTTCACGACCCACATACTGGCGCAAAAGTTGGTTTAACTCCTCTTGAAAACTTGGATCTGCCTGACTTTCACGATAAGCCTCTTCCAATTCCAATACTGCTGTCATCAATGTTTCTGGGACAAAACGTCCACCGAATTTCCCGTAAAATCCATCTTTATTTGGTTCTTGATATGCCATTCTTTACCCTCTCTATAAATCTTCTAATCTTTTCATGATCTTTTTGTCCGTCTGTTTCTACTCCGCTTGATACATCTACTGCAAAGGGAGAGAAATGCTGAATTGCTCTTGCTACATTGTCCTCATTTAGCCCACCTGCGATGAAGAAAGGCTGGGCTAGTCCTGTCGTATCCAGTCGGCCCCAGTCAAAGATTTGACCACTCCCTGCAACAGGTGCATCAAAGAGTAGATAATCTGCCTGAGAATTGGGTACATGCCCATTCCCGTCTACTTGAACAGCCTGAATACTTGCACAAGGCAAATCCTCAAACAAATCATCCGCCACCTGACCATGAACCTGCACCAAGTCCAAGCCAACCTTTTCAATCGCTTCTAGTAAGTCCGCCCGACTGGGTGAAACAAATACACCAACTTTATTCACATTTGTAGGAATGATCTTAGCCAGCTCTGCTGCTTGTTCCAAGGTCACCTGTCTTTTGCTAGGAGCAAAGACAAAACCAATGTAGTCTGCTCCAGCCGACACAGTTGTTTTTACGGCTTCTTTGGTCGATAGTCCACAAATCTTAACCTTTGTCAATCTGCAACTCCTTAATTCTCTGGGCTACATCTTCTGCCTGCATAAGGGCTGTTCCTACTAAAATTCCGTTAAAGTATGGTGCTACTTGTTTTGCATCCTCCTCTGTAAAAATAGCAGATTCAGAAATATACAAGCAATCGTCCTTGAAGTGTTTGGCCAAGTCTACACTGGTCTGTAAGTCGACTTCAAAGGTTGTCAAATTGCGATTGTTGACACCAATAATTTGAGCTCCAAGTTTATGAGCCACTTCCAGTTCAGCCAGATTATGAGTTTCCACCAAAACTTCTAGACCAAGATCTGTCGCGTAGTCGTAAAGCTCCTTCAGTCGTTTTTCAGATAAGGCCGCTACGATGAGCAAGATAACTGTCGCACCTGCATTGCGAGCACGGATGATTTGCTTTTCATCGATAATAAAATCCTTGTTCAGTGTCGGGATCTGTACCTGACTGGAAATCTCTCGCAGATAATCCAAATGACCTTTAAAGAAAACCTCATCTGTCAGAACAGAAATCATAACCGCGCCGTTAGCCTCGTAAGTCAGGGCCTGTTGTACGATATCCACATCAAGATTGATATCACCTAGACTTGGGCTTGCCTTTTTGACCTCAGCAATGATTTGCAAACGGTCTTGATGATTTTTTAAATATTCACTCAATCGATAAGTTTGACGCAAGGATTGAAGCTCCTCTCGCTCCATCTTTTCAACTTCACGCGCCTTTTGCTCTAGGATACGTGATAAAAATTCCTGACTCATCTTTGATACTCCTGTAATAGTCTGAGTTTTTCAAGGGCCTTACCACTGGCAATCACTTGACGTGCCAATTCAACTCCGTCCTTGATACTGTCTGCTTTACCATTGGCGTAGAATCCGAGACCTGCATTTAAGACTGTTGTTTCCAAGAATGGACTTGGTTCGTTATTAAGAACACTGACAAGGATGGCCGCATTCTCATGAGCATTGCCTCCACGAATGTCTTCAATAGCAATGCGTTCCATACCCAAATCCTCTGGAGTAAAGGTTGATAAAGTAATTTCACCATTTTCAAGAAGGGCAATGCTGGTAGTTCCATTCAAACCAGCTTCATCCAATCCTTCTGGACCAGCTACTACAATAGCACGTTTGCGACCCATGTTTTTCAAAACCTGAGCAGTACTTTCCAGAAGTTCAGGACGACTGATTCCTAGAAGCTGTGTTTCCAAAACCATTGGATGGATGAGAGGTCCTGTCAAATTCATGATAGTTGGAATTCCCAATTCCAAACGAGCTGGCATAATGTATTTCATGGCTGGGTGCATGTTTTTGGCAAAGAGAAAGACGATTCCTGTTTGGTCAAATACCTTACCCAATTGTGATGGTTTGAGATCAATATTGATTCCCAAAGCTTGCAAGACATCTGCTGACCCAGATTTAGAAGAAATAGAGCGATTTCCATGTTTGGCCATGTGGATTCCTCCACCTGCCAAGACAAAGGCTGCAGTTGTTGAGATGTTAAAGCTAAATGACTTATCTCCACCTGTACCGCAGTTATCCATAGCATCTTGAATATTTGTTGGAATGTGTTGAGCATGTCCTCTCATGACTTGAGCGAGGGCTGTTCTTTCTTCAGGTGTTTCTCCCTTCATCTTAAGGGCTAAAAGTAGTGAAGCGATTTGCGCTTCTGTCACTCGCCCTGTCACGATGCGTTCGATCACATCTGTCATTTCGACACTTGATAAATTTTCAAATTTTGCTAGTTTTTCAATAATCTCTTTCATCCTAGTTTCCTCACTTTACAACTTTCTCGATAAAATTCTGAATAGAAGATAGGCCATCCGGCGTTCCAATACTTTCTGGATGATACTGCAAGCCATAAATCGGCAAGGTTTTGTGTTGAATCCCCATAATAGCTTGGTCATCTGTCGAACGAGCTGTCACTTCAAACTCTTCTGGCATCTCTTCGATTAAAATACTGTGGTAACGCATGACTGGACGATTGTCCTCAATTCCTTGATAGAGAACTGACGGAGCCTCAAATCGAATCTGGCTTTGTTTACCGTGCATAACTTTAGGAGCCAAGCCCAACTTACCACCAAAGACTTCTGCAATGGCTTGGTGCCCCAAACAAATCCCTAGAATAGGTTTCTTACCTGCAAAATCACGAATCATTTCTTCCATTTTCCCAGCATCAGCTGGCCAACCTGGACCAGGGGAAAAGACCAGTCCATCTGCCTTTGTAGCTTCTTCATAAAGGTTTGGATCATCATTTCTCAAAACCTGAACTTCTGTGAAATTCCCGATATATTGAGCCAGGTTATAAGTAAATGAATCATAATTGTCAATCAATAGAATCATGGTCTTAGTTCTCCCATTCTAGTCATAGATTTAGCTTTGTTAATGGTTTCTTGGTATTCGTTCTGAGCGATGGAATCATAAACAATTCCTGCACCAGCCTGTACGTAGGCTGTTTTATTTTTAAGAATCATGGTTCTAATTGCAATGGCGAAATCCATATCTCCAGTTGCTGATAAGTAACCGATAGCTCCTGCATATACGCCTCGCTTCTCTGTTTCTAGTTCATAGATGCGTTTCATGGCCCGAATCTTTGGTGCCCCCGATACTGTTCCTGCTGGAAGTGTCGCCTTCAAGGCATCCATGGCAGTTAATTCTGGTAATAAACGTCCTTTAACCACGCTGGTCAAATGCATGACATAGCGGAAAAGTTCGACTTCCATATACTTGGTTACTTGTACACTGGCTGTTTCAGCAATTCTACCGATATCATTTCGTCCCAAGTCCACCAACATTCGATGTTCTGCTGTTTCTTTTTCATCAGAAAGTAGATCACTTGCAAGTGCTGCATCTTCCTCGTCATTGGTGCCTCTAGGTCGCGTACCTGCAATTGGATTGGTTGTCACGATGCCATTTTTGACGGAAACCAAGCTCTCTGGACTAGCACCGATAATTTGGTAATTTCCAAAGTCATAAAAGTAGAGGTAATTTGATGGATTGGTCACTCGGAGATTTCTGTAGAAGTCAAAAGGATTTCCAGTTACCTCTGCGGAGAAGCGCTGACTGAGTACACATTGGAACATATCTCCATTGCGAATCAAGTCGCGAGCTGTTTCTACCATTTCTTCAAATTTCTGAGGTGCAATATGTGGTCTAAACTGAAGTGGAGAAACGTCCAAATCTTCAAATTCATTTGGAGCAGGGATTTTCAACTCTTCTAAAACCTGATCTAAAGCCACTTCTAGTTCTTCATTACTACGTTCACTATAGAGAGCATCCTCTATGATATGAATTTTTTCTTTCTTATGGTCAAAAACTATATAACTCTCATAGACGAAGAAATGCATATCTGGCGTCCCAATCGTATCCTCAGGGAGCTGGCCAATTTCTTCATAGAGAGAAATCATATCGTAGCCAACAAAGCCAATAGCTCCACCACCAAAAGGTAGGTCTGAATGGTGCTGACTCTTATGAGTCACCTCATAAAGGAAATCCAAAGGATCACGATCAATCACCTGACCATTCTGATAAAGGACTCCATTTTCGAACTTAATTTCAAAAACTGGGTTATAGGCTAAGATAGAAAATCGAGCATTTTCCTTTTCTCTTGGGATACTTTCAAGTATGACCTTGTGTTGTCCGTTCAAACGCATATAAGCCAAGATTGGTGATAAAACATCTCCATGAATGATTCGTTCCATTGTAATTTCCCTTTCGATTCGTATCTTTATAGAATTTTAGTTTTAATTTATCTTTTTTCTATTTCCCTTAAATAGTGCGGACGGGAGGTAAAATTATCCAGTGGATGATTTTAGAAAACCATGAAATGAAAGACCTAATTTTTGAGCTCCTCGCTCATTCATTTCTAGGCTCAGGCTAAAATAGTTCCCCGAACTATTTTACTCTCAAAAATTCCGTCCTATAGAAGCATATTTGCTTCTATAGGATACCACTATGGCGGGAAATATCTTTTAAAAGCTCACTTCGTTCGCAAATTTTTGTAACAATCTATTTCAATGATGAAAAATAATTTAAACTGAATAGCCATACCTATAATACATATATAAAAATCCCCACGCAAAATAACTTGCGTGAGGACGAAATTCGCGGTGCCACCTCAATTATAGGATTTCTCCTATCTCTCATTCCTGTCTCAGATAGCTCCTGTAACAGGTTGTGCGATAAAGGGCACTCCCTTGAGAATTATGTTTTCTTCTCTCATTTCAGATGGACCCAACCTTACAGCTTTCTCTGCTTGTTTTCAGCAACCACAAGCTCTCTGTGAGAGAAATCTCTGTATCTATTCCATCTTTTATTTTTTAGCTTCAAGGTAGTCTGCAATGGCAGCTACGTCCTTGTCTCCACGACCAGAGACATTGATGATGATAATCTCATCTTTACTTAGTTTTGGTGCGCGTTTGACTGCTTCAGCGATAGCATGTGAGCTTTCAATTGCAGGGATGATTCCTTCTGTTTTGCTTAATAAAAGCAAGGCTTGGACAGCTTCTTCGTCAGTCGCTGCAACATACTCTACACGACCAGAGTCTTTAAAGAAGGCATGTTCTGGACCAACCCCTGGATAGTCCAAACCTGCTGAGATAGAGTAAACTGGCGCGAGCTCTCCATTTTCCTTAAAGACTGCATAGGTCTTCATTCCATCAACAATACCAACACTACCCTTGGTCATAGTTGCTGCGTGTTTGTCGGTATCTAAACCATGACCAGCAGCTTCTACCCCAACCAATTTTACTTCTTCATCAGCTACATACTGTGAAAAAGCACCGATAGCATTGGAACCACCGCCCACACAGGCAATGACATAGTCTGGCAGTCGTCCTTCTTTTTCCAAGATTTGACGACGAGATTCTTCACTAATAACTTTCTGGAATTCATGAACAATCGTTGGATAAGGGTGAGGGCCTACAGCAGAACCTAAAACGTAGAAGGCTTCAAGGTCATTCATCCATGCTCCAAAGGCTGCGTCAACCGCATCTTTGAGGGTACGAGTACCAGTTTCAACTGCGTGAACAGTTGCTCCCATCATCTCCATACGGAAGACATTGAGACGTTGACGCTCCACATCTTCTGCCCCCATGTAGACATCACATGCCATACCAAATTTGGCTGCAGCAGCCGCAGTCGCAACACCGTGCTGGCCAGCTCCTGTCTCAGCAATGACACGCTTTTTACCCATGCGTTTTGCTAGAAGGATTTGACCTAAAACATTATTAAGTTTGTGAGATCCAAGGTGGTTAAGGTCTTCGCGCTTGAGATAAATCTTAGCTCCACCTAGGTGCTCTGTCAAGCTTTCAGCAAAATAGAGCGGTGTTTCGCGACCTGAATAATCCTTCAAGTAATGGCGAAACTCAGCTAAAAACTCTGGATCATCCTTGTATTTTTCAAAAGTCATTTCCAATTCATCTAGCAAAACCTGAATTGGTTCTGGTACAAAACTACCACCAAATTGTCCGAAATATCCTTTAGTTGTCATAAAATTTTCCTCCTTCTGTATGCATCCGACTTTTTGTTTGCTTTTGGTAGTGAAATGGTCTGGGGGACCATTTCAGCCTTTACTAAAAGAACAAGTGAAACTTGAATATTACTCTCAGTTAACTCCCTAATAAAAGACAAACAAAATGACGGATAGAAAAAGCCCACACACGGAATATACTTCCATGTGAGGGCGTTTGTAACGCGGTACCACCTCATTTGTAAAGAGACTATCCCCTTTACATCTCTGCCTTGTCTAACAACAAGTTGCACTGTAAGGTGTGCCTACCGAATTTTCATTGTTTCAAATTCATTTTTTCAAATCAGCCCAATTTCACTATTTTCAACCACCTGTTCGCAGCAACCACAGGCTCCCTGAAGATCTAAAATAATTACTTTTCTGATTTGTTGAGTTAATTATATGTTATTGCTTTTTCTTTGTCAACCGTTTTCATTCATTTTTTACTAATTTTTTTATTAGTTTTTTGAAGAAGCAAGAACTTCTTCAGAAACTCTGACAAAAGTCTCAATGATATAGTCTACTTCTTCATCTGTTAATTTCGTGTGAAGTGGCAGTGTAATTTCGTTTACAAAGAAGGCATAAGCCTTTGGATAATCTGCCATATCGAAACCAAGATTCTTATAGGCTGTCAAAAGCGGAAGCGGTTTGTAGTGAACGTTACTTGCGATTCCTGCCTTGGCCAATTCTTGAATAATTTGATTGCGTTGTTCGAGATTTGCTCCTTCTACATGGGTGATGTAAAGGTGACGACAAGATTCAACAACATCTGTCTTATGAGCCAATGGGTGAATCCGAGTTCCTGCAAATCCACGGTCATAGCGATCCACGATATCCTTACGACGTTGTAGTAAGCCAGGATAACGATCTAGCTGAACTAGACCAAGTGAAGCCATGATATCTGTCATATTGCACTTGTAGGCAGGAGTTACGATATCGTATTCCCATGAGCCTAGTTGCATCTTGGCAAGAGCATCTTTTGTTTGACCATGAAGGGAAAGGATTTGGAATTCCTTGTACATTTCTTCATCGTCAATCGCTGGATTGGCTTTCCAAGTCGCACTTCCCCCCTCAGCAGTTGTAAAGTTCTTAACTGCGTGGAAAGAGAATGATGTAAAGTCAGCGATTGAACCAGCTGCTTGTCCCTTGTAGGTTGAACCCAAAGCGTGAGCACTATCAGATACAATCACAATACGGTTAAAGGCTTTTTGCCACTTAGTTGAAGCAACAAACAAGTCACGTTTCTTTTCCACAACTTGGAACAAACGGTCATAGTCACAGATAATCCCTGCAAGTTCAACTGGGATGATGACTTTAGTCTTCTCAGTGATAGCTTGCTCAAGCTTGTCATAGTCCATTTCAAAGGTATCTTCTTGGATATCAACCATCACTGGTGTCGCACCTACGTGAGTGATGACGCTACATGATGCTGTATAGGTCATAGCTGGAACGATGACCTCATCGCCAGGCCCTACTTCAAGCACGCGCAAGATCAATTCAAGAGCTGCTGTTGCAGAATTGAGGCAGACTGTCTTAGGCGTTTGAGTATAGACGGACAGACGACGCTCTAATTCTTTTGTCTTCGGACCTGTTGTGATCCAACCAGAACGAAGGGTATCAGCTACTTCAGCAATTTCAGCTTCGGTAATATCGGGTGGTGAAAATGGAATATTATACTTTGTCATTGATTTACTCCTTTTACTGTATTCACTCTTGTGACTACTTTATTTTAAAACTTCAACTACAGTCTGGAACATGATCTTGATATCTCCGAAGAAATTAAAATCACGTAGATAGGCTAGATTATAGCGCATCTTTTCTGGAAGGACTCTTTCGACATAAGCCTGGTCAACCGTCATACCTTTTGCAGTCATTTGACTGATGATGGCATCCTCATCCTTATAGTTAATGCTGGCAAGGGAAGTAATCCCCGCAGGTAAGAGCAAGGTAGCCATCATTTCAGGGCTATACTGCTCTGTGTAGCGTGGTACTTCTGGGCGTGTTCCTACAAAAGACATCTCCCCTTTGAGGACATTGACCAATTGCGGCAATTCATCCAAACGAACACGTCGAATGAAATTTCCAACTTTAGTGATACGACTGTCATTTGCAGAAGTTACTAGACTTCCTTTTTTATCAGCATCCGTCACCATGGTCCGGAATTTCCAAATCTTGAAATGACGGTTGTACTGGGTTACCCGCACTTGCTTGTAAATGACTGGACCCTTGCTATCTAGCTTGATCCAGATGCTTAGAATCAGAAATAAGGGAGAGGTCAAGATTAACAAGACTACGGCTAGAAACAAATCTAGACAACGCTTGAAAATCAATGAGCCTTTTCTTCTAGACACAAGCTGGTAGTATGGTTTTACCTCGCTCAATTGCATTTCTTGAGGTAGCTCCTCCCATTTCAGCATGCACATTCTCCTCTGTTTTTTATATATAATCTTTATTAACATTCTACATTATACCACAAAATGAAAGAGGCAGTGCAAGAAATCTATGTTTTAAAGGAATTCTTCCTTAGGAAAGAGCCCCTGCCTGCAAACTATACATCTTGTGATAGGTTCCACCCAATGCTAGGAGTTCCTCGTGGGTTCCACTTTCGATGATACGTCCCTTATCAAGAACATAGATACAATTAGCATCTTGAATGGTAGAAAGGCGATGGGCGATGGCAATGGTTGTCCGACCTTGTCTCATCTTAGCTAGGGAATTTTGGACCAGAGCTTCTGTTTCAGAGTCGATATTGGCTGTCGCTTCATCCAAAATCAGGATTTTAGGTTGACTGGCAACAGTTCTAGCAAAGGCAAGAAGCTGACGTTGACCAGTTGAAAAACTCGAACCACGCTCAGATACAGGGGCATCATAACCTAAAGGAAGATCCTGAATGAAGGAATCTGCATCGACAAATTCTGCTGCAGCCTTGACTTGGTCATCGCTGATATCTTGGTACATGGCGATATTGGACTTAATGGTCCCATGATAGAGAAAGGGGTCCTGTAGAACCAAACCGATGTTTTTTCTCAGCTCATCCTGACTATACTTACGAATATCCACACCATCTAGGAGAACCCGACCTGACTGGAATTCATAAAAGCGCATCAGAACATTGATGATAGAAGATTTTCCCGATCCTGTATGTCCAACAAAGGCAATGGTTTCACTTTTATTGACGGTAAAGGAAATATCATCGAGAATTTGATGTTTTCCATCATAGGAGAAGGACACATGTTCAAAGCGGATATTTCCTTCTTGAATCTCAGCCTGGCTATTTTCTTGGACCGGTTCATAGATGGACTCATCGATCAGTGCAAAGACACGACCTGCTGACACCATGGATGTCTGAAGAGTAGAAAAGTTTTGCGTTACCTCGATGAGCGGATCAAAGAGACGGTTGATGTACTGGATAAAGGCGTACATAGTTCCTGCCGTTATTCCTAGATAAAGGCCGCGATAGCCAAAGTAAGCCATCAAAACCGCATATCCTAACAGCTTCAACAAACTCATAGCTGGACGTAAAAAGAGAGAATCCAAGGCTACTGAACGGTTAGCGTAGACTAGGTGTTCCTGGTTTATCTCATCAAACTCTTCTTGCAGGCGTGTTTCTTGGTTAAAGGCTTGAATAATACGAATTCCTTCGATATTTTCTGCCAGCTTACTGTTAATATCTGACAGTAGACTTCTGGTTTTTTCAATGACCTTGACCGATTTTTTACGGTAGAGATTGACCAAAAGGAAAATCAAAGGTAGAAATAGCAAGACTAAAGCTGTCAGACGATAGTCCAGAACTAACATGGTATAAAGGGTCGTCACGAATATAAAGACTGCCGAAATAAAGCTAGATAAGATTCCCGAAAACATATCACTGATAGTCTCAGTATCATTAGTCAAGCGAGAAACGATGGAACCTGCAGGCGTTTTATCAAAATAAGACATGCCTAGCTTCTCCATATTGGCAAAGGCATCACGTCGGATATCTCTAACAATGCTGTAGGACACGCGCGCAAAAAGGAGATTCCCCACATATTGGACAATAGTTTGAAGAATGTAGAGACCATAGTAAACTAGCAAAACTGTAACAGCAAGCTGATTGAGATTGTTTAGATACTGGTCGATAAAGTGAGAAGCGACCAAGGGGATAATACTCTTAACAACAGTCGTCGCGAGGAGAAAAGTAAGGGCTAAAAAGGTGAGGAGACTATAGGGCTTAAGATAAGACAACAAACGCTTCAATACAGACCATTGTTCTTGTTTATTCCGCATCTTCTTCTCCTTTCATTTCTAACTGTTGAGACTGGTAGGTTTGGGCATACCAACCATCCAAGGCTAGTAAGTCTTCGTGTGTCCCTCGCTCAATGATACGACCATCCTGCATGACCAAAATCAAATCCGCATGAACAACTGCACTGAGACGATGGGCAGTGATAATGGTCGTTTTATCTCTGCGAGTTTCCTTGAGATTATCGATAATAGCGAACTCTGTCTTGGCATCCACAGCTGATAAGGAATCATCTAAAATCAGGATATCAGGATTTAAAATCATAGCCCGACTCATGGCCAGACGTTGCTTTTGTCCACCAGATAGACTGACACCTTTTTCACCAATAACCGTTTCAAATCCCTGGGGCATGGCTTGAATATCTTGATAGACTTGAGCCAACTTGGTTGCTTCTTCTACTTCTGAGAAAGGCAGATCAGGATTCCCAAAACGAATATTATCTAGGATAGAGCTAGCAAAGAGAAATTGATCCTGTGGGACATATCCCATCAAACTACGCAAGTCAGCTAGTCGATAGTCACGAATATCATGTCCGTTCAGATAAATAGCTCCTTGGTCAACATCATACTCACGTAGGAGCAACTTAATCAAAGCAGTTTTTCCTGAACCAGTCTGCCCAACCAAACCCAGTGTTTGCCCTTTTTCGAGACTAAAATGAATATCTTTCAGTGTCTCTTCGTCTTCAAAGGCAAAACTATCAATAGCATAGTCTAAACGCCCATTTTCAATCCCATTAAGTGGAGATTCTGGGTCGTTCACAGGTGATTCTTGAGACAAGAGGCTCTCAATACGCTGGTATGAGACTTTTCCTCTCTGAGTAATATTAAAGAGAAAACCAATTGCCATCAAGGGCCAGACCAGCATATCCAAGTAAGAGATAAAGGTGACCAGATTCCCAACAGTCACCTGCCCCGCTTGTACCATAAAGGCACCGACTAAGAGAGTTAAGGCATAAGAAGAACCTACAAATAGCAGAACCATGGGGTCAAAGAGGCTATCATATTTCATGGTTTGCAGATTCTTTTGGAAGGTCAAATCATTGACTTCCTGGAAAGATGCCAATTCATCAGACTGATAGCCAAAGGACTTGGTTACCTTGATACCTGATACAGACTCTTGAACCTTATTGTTGAGTTCAGAAAAGGCTGCTTGCGATTCGCCAAAAGCTTTGTGGGTCTTTCTCCCCAGA
The DNA here is from genome assembly GCF_047460875.1 of Streptococcus infantis. Lineage (GTDB taxonomy): Bacteria > Bacillota > Bacilli > Lactobacillales > Streptococcaceae > Streptococcus > Streptococcus infantis_AA. The sequence goes on from NZ_JASHFI010000002.1 coordinate 282,206, forward strand.
CGACTAGTCCCATAGGCCATAAATGGCAAGGGAAGAATGGCAACCAAGGTCATCTGCCACGAGATGCTAAAGAGCATGGTTAGTAAAGTCACCAAGGCTGTGATAGAAGCATCTACCGCAGACATGACACCCCCACCTGCTAGACGAGTCAGAGCATTGATATCATTAGTTGCGTGGGCCATCAGATCCCCTGTTCGATAATTCTGATAAAATGCAGGCGACATTTTTGTAAAGTGTTCAAATAGTCTTGAACGCATGATTTGCCCAAGTCGGTAGGAGGTTCCTAGGATATACATGCGCCAAACGTAACGCAGATAGTACATCCCGAAAGCTGCCAATAGGAGATAAAAGAGATGAAGCAGGAGCTCATCTTGTGTTAATCGTCCCAAAGTGATGGCATCGATCACGCGCCCCATAACCATAGGTGGGATGAGGTTGAGTACAGAAACCAAAACCAAAGCTACGATTCCAACTAGATAACGGCGTTTTTCTAACTTGAAAAACCACCAGAGTTTTTGAATGATGGACATAGTATTCCTTTCTAATAACAAATGGAAACCTGAGGCATGAACCCCAGGTTTTTCTTATTCATAAGTGACAATACTTAGTTGACCCTTGTCATACTCAGTGATAAAAATATTCATAGAAGAAACATTTCATTTATTTTCAATCTTTTACATAAATCATTCTTTATTATATAGGAATGACCTTGATTTTTCAAACTATACGCTGGGGAAATACTTCTTTTTCTGGTATAATATTGTCTATAATCTGAATGAAAAGGTACACACTATGAAACTAATCTCATGGAACATTGATTCCCTCAATGCAGCATTGACGAGCGACTCTGCGCGTGCGAAATTGTCTCAAGACGTTCTCCAAACTTTGGTAGCCGAAGACGCTGATATCATCGCTATCCAAGAAACCAAGCTTTCAGCTAAAGGTCCTACTAAAAAACACCTTGAGGTACTGGAAGAACTCTTCCCAGGCTACGAAAACACCTGGCGTTCCTCTCAAGAGCCTGCCCGTAAAGGTTATGCTGGAACCATGTTCCTCTATAAGAAAGAACTCACTCCAACTATCAGCTTCCCAGAGATTGGCGCCCCTTCTACTATGGACTTGGAAGGACGCATCATTACTCTTGAATTTGATAAATTTTTCGTGACTCAAGTCTACACACCAAATGCAGGTGATGGACTCAAACGTTTGGAAGAACGTCAAGTCTGGGACGTCAAATATGCGGAATACTTGGCTGAGTTAGACAAGAAAAAACCAGTTCTTGCTACAGGTGACTACAACGTTGCCCACAAGGAAATTGACCTTGCCAACCCAGCAAGCAACCGTCGTTCACCAGGTTTCACAGACGAAGAACGTGAAGGATTTACAAACCTTTTAGCCAAAGGATTCACAGATACCTTCCGCCATATCCATGGCGATGTTCCAGAACGCTACACTTGGTGGGCACAACGCAGCAAGACTTCAAAAATCAACAACACAGGCTGGAGAATCGACTACTGGCTCACAAGTAACCGTGTAGCAGACAAAGTTACCAAGTCAGACATGATTGACTCAGGCGCACGCCAAGACCATACACCGATTGTCTTGGAGATTGAATTGTAAGGAGTTTCTATATGAACTACAATGCAGTTATTCCCGAGTTTATAGTCTCAAATTTAGAACAGTCTCGTTCCTTCTACTGCGATTTACTGGGTTTTACGATCGAATACGAGCGATAAGAAGAAAACTTCCTCTTCTTATCGCTTGAAGATTGCCAGCTAATGTTAGAAGAGGGGACAAAGGAGGAACTAGCTGAACTAAACTCCCCCTTTGGTCGTGGAGTCAACATCTCCTTCGGCATAGAGGATGTCCCTCGACTCTATCAGAAATTAATCGAGTCCAACTATCCTATTCATCGTCCATTGACAAAAAGAGAATTTCGTGTTGGTGAACAATATATCTATCCTCATGAATTTGCAGTTTTAGACCCAGATGGCTATTTTTTAAGATTTAGTGAATAGAATGATAAAGCATTAGAGTGGGAAAATAATAAAAAAAGAGGCATGTGCCTCTTTTTTGTTAGTTTAAAATTAAATTTGATAAAAATAAAGATAACAAAGAATTATCCTAATAATAGTTCAGATAAAAATCCTTCTCTTAACATTTCCAAATTAAAGATATTTCTAATATGACTGAAGGCTTCTGCCAGTGGTAAATGTGCAGTTTTCCATCCTTGCCCATCTGTAACCCAAACAAACTCTACGTCATCATCTGATGTAACAACAAATTGACTAAGTTCAGTAAATTCTCCAGCTACCGCTTTTAATTTACTTCCACCTCCACCATAATAATTTGTTTCAATCAACCAAACCTTATGTTTTTCTTTAGAATAAACTGCAACGTCAAATCTTCTTTCAGATTTATCTACTGGTACGGTAACACCCCACTTTTCCTTGATAAATTGAGCTGTTGCTTGAGCTTTCCACTCTAAATTTTGTTCTTGAGCAATCTTTGAGACATGTCGTTCTATAATTCCTTCCATAGTGGTGCCACTTCGATTTTTTCGTGCATTACTATCTAAACCTGCTTCAACACCATAGACATAATCAACTAACGATCGATTAGCTTTTTTCTCTAAGAACTCTAGTAATCCAGACTGTTCAATAAAATCAACATAATCCTTAATTCGATTTATATCAATTTCAGAGAAATCCAAACTATCAAAACTCATTTTATCATTCTCATCGATAATTAAAATATCTAGTACTTTTTCACGACTTGCAATTAGGCTAGGAACAGCCTTTAATAAGTCGGGTTGTTTAGTAAATAACTTAAATGCCTCAGAGTAAATATCTTTTTTACCAATTAGGTAATTTAACGTGTTTAGTTCTAGTTCAAATTTCTTTGTCTCACGCTCAACTTTCTCCCAATTTACATAGTAATCTGGAGTACGGTTTGTTATTGAAAGTGTACTTAAAAAACTCTTCAATCTATCCTCTGATGATGAGGAAATGTAAGTATTGAAATTCATAATTTCCCTTCTTGCTAATTAAAACAACCCAAAAAATGACATGTCATATTCATCAAGCATAATTTTGATACCGTCCCCTCGTAACATTTCAAAAGTATCTCGATATTTATCTTGTCCAAAGAAACTTCTATTTCCAACAAATATGAATTGTACAGAAAATGGTTCCCCCTCTTGCACACTATCTAACAAACGTTGATAAATACGTCTTTTATTACCAAAACCCAGAAGTTTTTCATCGACACTTCCTTCGCTTTCCTGCCATTTTTTCTCAACTATATAAACTGTATGATTTTCAAAATTGATAAATACTTCATCTGGTTTCCATTGTTTAGAATTGGTATTTTCAATTCCCAATTCTTTCAAAAAATCATAAAATCTATATTGAGGCATAATTTTACCGATGAGTTCTTCTTCCCCAATTCTAAAAACTTCAAAGCCTTTTGTTGCTTTTCTATCCTTAAAATCTATTTCTTTAACTTCATAGCCAGGAAGGGAATCTACTAATTCCGAAAAATCAGTATCTCTTTCAAATTTCAAACCATTAATGGTCGTTTTTGCTCCTCCTCCATGTTTATTTGGTTTTCTGGCCATAGTTTTCCTCCTCTAATCTTCTTCTAGCTATCTTCAAATATTCTTTTTCAGCATCAATGCCTATAAATCTTCTACCTAAGCGTTTAGCAACCACTCCTGTTGTACCACTTCCTACAAACGGGTCTAAAATATAGTCACCTTCTTTAGTAGAAGCCAAAATTATACGTTCCAATAAATATTCTGGTTTTTGTGTTGGATGCTTGCCAGCCCATTTCTCAACTTTTTTCGTCAAGGCGCCAGTCCAAACATCTTTCATTTGCTTACCATCATTTAGCTCTTTCATCAAATCGTAATTGTAATAATGACGAGCTTTTTTGTCATTTTTTCTTGCCCATAAAATAGTTTCAGTAGAATGAGTAAAATAACGACAGGATAAATTGGGTGCAGGGTTTGTTTTCTGCCAAGTAATATTATTTAGAATTTTAAAACCTTCTTGCTCTAATGCCATTCCAACTGAGTAAATATTATGCAAACTCCCTGAAATCCATATAGTCCCATTGGGCTTCAAAACTTCTTTTGCTAAACGAATCCATTTGCGGTTGAACTCATGCTTTTCCTCAAATGAAGAAATCTTGTCCCAATCTCCTTTATCAACGGAAACAACTTGTCCCCCCGAATTAGATATCCCACCATTACTTAAAAAATATGGCGGGTCAGCAAAGATCATATCCATACTCTCTGGTTTCATTTTTGATAATAATTTAAACGTATCTGCATGAACAAGAATCATTTTGTCTTTATTATAGTATGGTTTTGTCATTAAAACACCCCCATACTTATATTCGTTAATTTTCATAATTTGTGACTATAATTTCAGAAATTTTTCCTCGGCTGGAAGACTTAGCACCATTTGTTCGTGTAGCCTCTACATAATGGATATTAAAATCTCGATATAATTCCTCTACTAAATGACTCGATGAATTTGACAACATTACATAAGCTCCTACATCACTTAGTCTCCTAAATGTATCTCTTAATCTAACTTGATCCTCATAAGAAAAACCTTCATGAGTATACGATGTAAAAGCGCTTGTATCAGATAATGGAATATACGGAGGATCGAAATAGATAAAATCACCTTCTTGAACATCTAAGAGTGCATCCTCAAAATCGCCCGTTTTAATTTCTATTTGATTATTATTTAGATAATTTGAAATAGCAAATATTAACTCTTCATCAACAATTTTAGGATTTTTATAGCTACCGTATGGTACATTGAATTGATTTTTAGAATTCACTCGATATAAACCATTGAAATCAACTCTTAGCATATATAGAATTCGAGCAGCTCTTTGGACATCGGACATATTGTTTATTCTATCATCACGATCAGCTGAGCGTAATTGTAAATAATAATCTTTTGAATTATTTTCCTGATGATACTTCAATAAGTCAATTAACTCCTGAGGATTATTCCTAATTTGTTGATAACAGTTGATTAACTCAGAATTATAATCATTTATAACAGCCCTTTCAGGAGCTAAATCAAAAAATAATGCACCCCCTCCGATAAAAGGTTCATAATAATCATTATACGTTTCAGGCATAAGTTCTTTTATGATAGGTAATAATTGCCTTTTCCCACCTGTCCATTTAGTGAATGGTTGTAGAATAACTTTTTTCGTTTGTTCAATATTCATACTTTTTATTATACCACAGAAACATAACCATTAGCTTGGTATTTCACTACTCTTATATATTTCTCTGGAACTTATTTAATAAATTAAAATGAGTAGGATAATTTTTCCTACTCATTCTTTCCTATATCCTCACCTGTCTATCTTCAGATCGTTGTCCTGTGACAAACATAGTGAAGGTTGCCTTGCAGACATTTCGGCCATCTTGGTTGATGATATCAACATCGACGACACAAGTGGTGCGTCCATGATGGACACATTCTCCTTTAATAGTGAGAACATCCCCTAGATTTCCAGCTTTCAGATAGTTGATAGAAGACTGGAGTGTCACCCCGTCTAATCCTAGCGAAATCACCACAAGACCACTGATTTGGTCACAAAGAGTAAATAGATAGCCTCCATGGGCATTCCCATAGTAGTTGAGTGAGGAATCCACTACTTTTGTCGTTACCACAACGTGACCATCTCTCATTTTTTCAATTTCGTAGTTTTCAAAGGCAGATATAGCGTCAAAGTGAAAATCTTTCATACTTTCCTCCTGATATTTCAAACGACACTATGATACTACATTTCAAGACTCTACGCAAGAGAGAAGCATTTATTCGGGCAAAATACCAACCTGCTCCACAAAGCGCATAAAGGCTGCCTGTCCTTCTTCTGTTTGCTTGTAAACCCCTGCATCTTCTAACACTCGAGCGAAGATTTTACCGACAGATTCTTGGACGATTTCAAGAGCTTGGTCTTTGTCAGTCAATCCAGGATGGGATTCTTTCAATTCATCCGCCCATTCTTGGTGATAATCTGAAACTGAAACATCCTCTCCGACTAGATAAGTTGCTACTTGCTCCACTTCTTCCTTCAAGCGTGGTGGCAAAATTGCCAAACCCATGACCTCTATCAAGCCGATATTTTCCTTCTTGATATGTTGGACATCCTTGTGGGGATGATAGATACCATCTGGATGCTCTGGAGATGTTTGATTGTCCCGCAAGACCAAATCCAACTCAAACTTCCCATCTCGTTTACGGGCTATCGGTGTGATAGTATGGTGCGGAGTTCCATTGCTTTCCGCCAAAACCTGCACACTTGAATCTGAATATTGACGCCAAGCCAGTAAGATTTTCTCAGCAAGGTTAGTCAAATCGTCTTTTGAATCCGACGTCAATCTAATCACAGACATAGGCCACTGAACAATCCCTGCTCTGACAGATTCAAAACCTTCAAAGGTAAAACTTTTCTGTAAAGGAGCCACTTCCATTGGGAAGACATGTCGCCCACCTTGATAATGGTCATGCGTCAGGATGGAGCCACCCACAATTGGTAGGTCAGCATTCGAACCTGCAAAATAGCCTGGAAACTGCTCTACGATTGCTAATAAACGCTCAAAACTTTGGCGACTAATGGCCATGGGACGATGTTGGCTATCTAGGAAAATACAGTGTTCATTAAAGTACGCATAAGGCGAATATTGGAAGCCCCACTCCTGCCCAGAAATATCAAAACGGATAATACGGTGATTGCTTCTAGCTGGATGATTGACACGACCGTGGTAGCCTTCGTTTTCCATACAAAGCTGACATTGAGGATAGTTGCTAGACTTGACTAACTTAGCTGCCGCAATCTCTTTCGGATCCTTTTCAGGCTTAGACAGATTGATGGTAATCTCCAGTTCTCCGTAGTCAGACGGTACACGATAAGCAATATTTTTTGCAATAGCCTTTAGTTTGATGTAGTCATTCTTTTGACTGAGTTGGTAGAAGTCCGCAATTGCCTGCTCTGGTGACTGGGCATAGGTATTCCAAAAGTCACGATTGACCTGGCTCGGACAAGGGGTTACCAAGTTCATGAGGTCTGCACCGAGAATTTCACGCGCTGCCAGACTATCTTCAATCGTTTCCAAGCGAACGGCTTCTTCAACAAGCTGGTCTTTGAGGTCAATCAAGTTATCTTGGTCAGTCTTGACTTCAATAACCCCATCTCCCACCAGTGCTAAAACACGATTGGTCAGATAAATCCGATCCAACTCTTCAAAGGTACTTTCTGCAATGACTTTGGTAACAAATCTTTCTACTAAGGTCACTAGAAAACCTCCTTCTTACTTTCTAAATAGTCTCTAACAGCATCCAAATCCTGAAAAACTTGTTCTGTTTTATTTAAGAAAAACTGTGCTGGTATTTTTAAATCTGGAATACAAATAACTGGAATCCCAGCTCTAGATGCCGCTTCGATACCTGCTTCACTATCCTCTAGTACCAAGCAATTCTCTGGTAAAACGTTCAAATCACTGCAGGCCTTTAAAAATATATCAGGGTATGGTTTGCTTCGCTTCACATCTTTTGCAAAAGCTAGATGGCCAAATAGGGACAGTATACCATTGCTATCCAATATCATTCTGGCCCGAGATTCAACACTTGATGTTGCTAAAGCGATTGGAATGCCTTCTCTTTGCAAATATGTAAGCAAATTTTTAGCACCTTTTTTTAAATTTACACCTTTGGCTAAGATTTGAGCTTCCAGTTCATAAACTTTTTCCAAGGTTTGGTCAAAGTTCCAAGGTAAATCATAGGTGTCCAAAAATCGTTGAACATTCTCCTCTTCCCTATGTCCACTGTAGTCTCTAGAATAAGTTTCTTCTGTGAAAGGAATTCCAAAATCTCTAAGCAATTCTTGATAAACTTTTAGAGAAATGATTTCAGTATCGGCTAATAAGCCATCTAAATCAAATATTACAGCTTCCATATCCTTCTCTCCTAGTCTAAAACGCGAGTTCCACCTGCAACTTCAGCGATATAGAAACTTGGAGCGTAGCCAACTACTTCTTCGTAGTGTTTGCCAACAGCTTCCTTGAAATCCTCAACCGCATCTTTTTGAACCAAGGCGATGGCACAGCCACCAAAACCAGCTCCTGTCATACGAGCACCGAGAACACCTTCTTGTGCCCAAGCAGTATGAACAAGGGTATCTAATTCTAAACCAGTCACTTCATAATCATGCTCAAGAGAAACGTGAGACGCATTCATCAAACGACCAAACTTGTCCAAATCCCCCGCTTGAAGTGCTGCTTGCGCTTTAAGGGTACGTTGGTTTTCAAGAACGGCGTGGCGAGCACGTTTCAAACGATTTTCGTCTTTGATCAGGTAGCTGTACTCGTCAAAAGCCCACTCATCTAATTCACCCAAGGTTTGGATATCCAAGGCAACTTGAAGTTCTTCCACTGCTTTTTCACACTCAGCACGGCGTTCATTATATTTAGAATCTGCTAGTTCACGGCGTTTGTTAGTGTTCATGATAACAACGACATTGTCCTTCAAATCAAGAGGAACCAAGTCGTATTCTAGGGTATTAGTATCTAGATAAATAGCTCGTTGGTCAGCCCCCATACCGATGGCAAACTGGTCCATGATACCAGAGTTAACACCAATAAAGTTATTTTCTGTCAATTTTCCGATTTTTACTAAATCTAAACGATCCAATTTTAGGTCAAAGAGGTATTCTGCCACGACACCAGTCAAAAGCTCTAAGGATGCAGATGAAGACAAACCAGCACCATTTGGGATATTCCCATAGACATAGAAATCAAAACCTTTATCAATCACATGCCCAGCTTCTTGCAAGAAATGAAGGACACCTTTTGGATAGTTGGTCCAGTTGTGCTCCTTTTCAAACTTAAGGTCAGCTAGAGGAACTTCGATAATTCCCTTGTCCTCAAAGTTAGCTGAGTAAAAACGCAATACTTGGTCATCACGCTTGCGTGCGGCCCCATAAGTTCCTAGTGAAATAGCTGCAGGGAAAACATGCCCACCGTTATAGTCAGTATGCTCCCCAATCAAGTTGATACGGCCTGGTGAAAAGAAGGTTTGATCCGCTTCTTGACCAAAAACAGCAAGAAAATCCTTGCGAAGTGCATCAGCAGTAAGATGTTGTGTCATATGAATTCTCCTTTGACAATTGTTAGGTAAAAAAACTTAACCTGTAATCGTTTTCTTCTATTGTACCCAAGGGTTTTGCTTTGGTCAACATTTTTACCTATATTTTACTAAACTATAGGTAAAAAGCAACAAAAATATGCTATAATAACCTAAAAAGGAGGGGAATTATGGCTACACTCAAAGATATCGCTCAGCTAGCCTCTGTCTCGATCGCAACTGTATCCCGCGTTCTCAATCGCGATCAGAGCCTATCTGTTACAGAAGAAACTCGACATCGTATCTTAACCGTCGCAGAAGAACTAGGGTATACAAAACATCTCAAAACAGGCGAAAGTCATAAACTCAAACAAAAAATTGCTATCATCCAGTGGGTGAGCGAACAAGGAGAATTAGAAGATCTCTACTACTACCAGATCCGTCTTGGAATTGAAAAGAGAGCTCAAGAGTTAGACTATGACATTTTGCGCTATTTTAACGACCAACCTTTCACGCTTAGTGAGGAAGTGATTGGTATCCTCTGTATAGGTAAATTTAGTCGAGCACAAATTGCTTCATTCGAGGAATATCAAAAGCCTCTAGTATTTTTAGATAGTGACACTCTGGCTTTGGGGCATACTTGTGTTATCACTGATTTTTCAAATGCTGTCAAACAAGTCTTGGATTATTTTATCAATCAAGGCATGGACAGAGTTGGAATTCTGACTGGACTCGAGATTACGACTGATCAAGAGGAACAAATTCATGACAAACGACTTGAAGCCTTTATCAGCTACACACAGGAACTAGGAATCTATCATGAAGAGCTGATTTTCCAAGGAGAGTTTTCTGCCCAATCTGGCTACGACTTAATGAAACATGCAATTCAAAGCTTGGGGGAACAACTTCCATCTGCCTTTTTTGCTGCAAGCGATAGTCTGGCAATCGGTGCCCTTCGGGCACTCCAAGAAGCTAGTATCCACCTGCCAGAGCGAGTGAGTTTGATTTCCTTTAATGACACTAGCTTGACCAAACAAGTTTTCCCACCACTTTCAAGTATCACTGTTTATACAGAGGAAATGGGACGCACCGGCATGGATATCCTTAATAGAGAAGTACTCCACGGGCGCAAAATTCCAAGCCTCACTATGTTGGGAACCAAGCTGACTCTTAGAGAAAGCACATTGCATTAAATACAACTGTTTACAATAAAAAATCCTAATAAAGATTCTCAAATCTCTATTAGGATTTTCTTTTTTTAATCCATCACAATCATAGACTTGATAGTCTTGCGTTCATCCATAGCCTTATAAGCTTGGTCGATATCTTTCAGTTTATAGCTTGAAGTAAAGACACGACCTGGATTGATATCACCATCCAGAACAGCTTTGAGCAAGAATTGCTTATCGTATGTTGTTGCAGAAGCTGCTCCACCTGCTACAGAGATGTTTTGGGCAAAGGTCGAACCAAGAGCACGGTTATTGTAGTGAGGCACACCAACAAATCCTAAGCGCCCTCCATTGTGAAGGACACCTAGGGCTTGATCAACAGCTGCTGCAGTACCGACACATTCAAGGGCAGCATCCGCTCCGCCACCAAGGATTTCACGAACCTTAGCAATACCTTCTTGACCACGTTCTTCAACTACCGCTGTAGCACCGAATTCCATAGCCAGCTTTTGTCGATCTTCATGACGGCTCATGAGGACGATTTGGGAAGCTCCACGCATCTTAGCAGCAATGACAGCACATTGGCCAACAGCCCCATCCCCAATAACGACAACCTTGTCGCCTTTTTGCACATTAGCCACACGCGCTGCATGGTAACCGGTCGGCATGACATCAGCAAGTGTTAAAAGTGACTTGAGCATGCCTTCGCTATAATCTGAAGGTTGACCTGGAATTTTCACAAGTGCCCAATTGGCAAAGTGGAAACGGATATACTCGGCCTGAACACCACCTGACCAGTTGGTGCCAATATGGCGGTCACAAGTCCCATCATAACCAGCACGACAGGCATCACACTCTCCACAACCATGAGTGAAAGGCGCGATGACAAAGTCACCTGGTTTTACAGTAGTGACAGCCTCACCAACTTCTTCGACGATTCCGATCGCTTCGTGTCCACTATTGTTATGTCCCGCTTTAATATCTGGATTTCGGTAACTCCATAGGTCTGATCCACAGACACAGGTACGGACAATCCGGAGAACGACATCATCCGGCGCCTCAATTTGCGGACGCTCCACTTCGACAAGACCAACTTGCCCTGCTTTTGTATAGACTGTTTTCTTCATAAGAACAACCTACTTTCTATTGCTTACTTACCTTTAGTATACACTTTTATTAGTCAAATAGCATGCAAGATAATAGTAAAAGTTTCCACCAAACAAAATTGACTCCTAAGAACTCAATCATCTTATAGATATAATAATCAGACTAGCTGGTCTCCTTTACTTAGCCTAAAAATGAGATAAATCTTTCAGCTGTTTCTGGTTCTTGATGATCAGAAAAAAGTGAACTTGCCTGATCCAACTCTTCAATCCTTTGCATTTCTTCTTCAGTTAATTCAAAATCAAAAACATTGAAGTTCTCTTGCATCCGTTCTTTACGAACAGACTTAGGAATGACTATCACGTCACTTTGGAGTAAGAAACGTAGAGCTACTTGCGCTACTGATTTCACATGTTTTTCTCCAATCTCCTTCAAGAGGGGAGTATTGAAGAAATCATTTTTCCCTTCAGCAAAAGGCCCCCAAGATTCAATTTGACAATTGTATTTCTCCAAATACTTTTTGGTCTCTTTTTGTTGCTGAAATACGTGGGTTTCAATCTGATTAACAGCCGGTTTAATTTCCACAAAATGCTGAAGATCAATGAATCGATTAGGTGAAAAGTTAGAGACACCAATAGCCCGAATCTTCTCAGCCTTATAAGCTTCTTCCATAGCTCTATAAGTCCCATAATAATCACCGAAAGGCTGGTGAACCAACAAAAGATCAATATAATCTGTTTGAAGCTTTTTCAAGGATTCTTCAATAGAAGCCTTGGCCTTTTCATAGCCAGCATTCGAAATCCAAATCTTTGTCGTGATAAAGAATTCTTCTCGTGGAAGACCTGACTCCAAGATAGCTTCCCCCACACCTGCTTCATTGCCATAGATTTGAGCGGTATCAAAGGAACGATAACCAACCTCGATAGCCTCAAGAACTGCTCGCTTTGTTTCATCTACTGGAGTCTGAAATACTCCAAATCCAAGTTGTGGCATTTTGATATTGTTGTTTAAGGTTTTGTAAAACATATTTTCCCCTACTTCTTTTGATACTTTTAGTTTACACTCAATTTAAAGATTTGTATACTAGCAAATGAAAAATAGCATATATAGGAGAAAAAAACAGTATCAACCTTTCCAAAACTTCTCTAGTGTTCGTGACCTTTTATGCCCCCAATATCTTCAAGGCAGCGTTTGTGTTGATTATGATTCATTGGACTAGTATCCACTTCAATAGTAATATTGTGAACTCCACTTAGTCTTAATTGACTGCGAATAGCTTCTTTGCATTCTTCCATTCGTGCCCAATCCTCTAAGCATAGATGAACAATTGCATTATTTTCTAGACCATCCATGGACCAAATACTCAGTTGATTGATACTCTTGATATTTTCTAGAGCAAACAACTCCTTTTCCAGTTTACCTGTATCAATACCTTCAGGAACTGCATCGAGAAATATATTAAGTGTAGACCAAAAACGTGGAATGGCTTTTGACAAGATAAAGAAGGAAATGACAAGTGATAAGAGAGGATCCAGAATATACCAGTCAGTAAATCTGAGGACAATGGCCATTAGAATGATGGCTATCCAACCCAGGGTATCTTCCAGAAAATGCAGGCTAAGGATAGACTCATTCTTTGTTTTTCCTTTACGAACCACTAAACTCGCTAGCACATTTATACTAACCGCAATAATTCCAAGCCAGAGGATTCCTTCATCATTGATAGGTTGTGGATGAAAAAGTTTCCTTATATTTTCCAAAATGACTAGAGCAGATCCTGTCATGAGAATCACAGCCGTTATCAAAGCTCCTAGAAGGCTAAATCGTTTGTAACCCAAGGTGTAATGACTATCCTCTTCACGATTGGAAATTGTTTCAAGAAAGGCTGATAGCCCAATTGCAATCGCATCTCCTAAGTCATGGACAGAGTCCGCAAGAACAGCACTAGAACCAAATACTCCGCCTGCAATAAACTCAACAATGGCGTAACTCAAATTTAAGAAAAAAGCCAGCCAAATAGCACGTTTTGAACTCATTTTTCCACCTTCCTTTGTTATAATGGGACTAGGAAAATTTTATAAAAAAGTTTTCTTAGTCCCACGCCCGTAATGCTGATTAGATGCTCTTCGAGCTAAATAGCGAAAGAAGTTCCCAATCAGCTACTGCATCAAACATATATTTCTATAAATATTCTGAGAAATGAGACTATTATCTCTTCTCTTCATTGTTATTATCCAATAAAATAAAAAGAAAGGATAGGAGCAAACTGTTCGGTTTGTAAGTTACTGAACAATTGATTCAAATTGTCTATATGAGTACTCAAGATCGTCGTATTACCAAGACTCGGAAAGCTATCTATACTGCTTTTTTACAATTACTAAATCAAAAAGATTATGAATCCATCACGGTCCAAGAGATCATCGACCTAGCAGACGTTGGACGTTCAACCTTCTACAGTCATTATGAAAGTAAGGAATTACTCCTAGATGAGCTCTGCCGTTATCTCTTTCATCATCTTTTTGAACGCGAGGAAAATATTAGCATCGAAGCATATTTGACACATATTTTTTTGCATTTTAAGAAAAATCAAGACCATGTCACCAGCCTTCTTTTTTCAAAAAATGACTACTTCCTTCGTCAATTACAGAAAGAATTGGAACATCATGTTTATCCCATGGTCGCAGAGAACTTGCAAGTTTCCTATCCTAAGATTCCAGCCTCCTACCTCAAACATTTTGTTGTCAGCAATTTTATTGAAACACTGACCTGGTGGTTAAAAAAAGGAAAATCTTATAAGGAAGATCAAGTAGTGAGATTTTACTTAGACGTCATGGAAATGACAAACAAACAAAAATAAATCATCATTATTCTAGCTAGAGAGGAAATCTTATGAACTTCGTTATTATTCTTGCTATTTTTTTAGCCTTCTTACTTCTTGCTTTTCCTCTTCATCATTTATTGGCTAGCCTTTCAGAATTAAGAAAAGGCAGGAATCCCCTAGGAAATCAGCTTCTCCTTATCGGAAGTATCCTTGCTACCTTATCTATCTTCCTCTACTTCTTTGCTACCTTATCTATCTTCTGCTACTTCTTTTTGCCGATTGTCGCACTATCTATTTGGCTGATTGGCTGTGGTTTGATTTGCTACGGAGCCTATTGGAATGACAAACAGAAAGGAACCTTTAAAAAGTCTCACCATATCATCAGAATTACATTTGCTATAGTATTGACACTTATACTACTTTTATTCTAATACAAAAACCCCATCTTATCTAAAAAGAAAGATGGGGTTTATGTTAGTATAAAGTCCATTCTACTTTTATTTTTGAAGAATTCCTTCCTGAACTAGAAAATCACGCGCTACTGTTTCGGCCGACTTGCCTTCCACACCAACCTGATAGTTGAGTTGACTCATTTGGCTTTCTGTAATTTTACCAGCTAATTTATTGAGAACAGCTTCCAATTCTGGATGTTTTTCGAGTAATTCAGCTTTCATGAGTGGCGCACCTTGATATGGCGGGAAGAGTTGTTTATCATCCTCCAAAACCACTAAATCATACCGAGAAATTTCAGCATCCGTTGAGTAAGCATCTGTAATTTGAATGTCCCCTAACTGTATGGCTTGGTAGCGAAGAGCTGGCTCCATGGTTGCCACATTGAGATTCAATCCATAAACAGACTGCAAGCCCTTGTTTCCATCCTCACGGTCATTAAACTCTAGAGTGAATCCCGCCTTGAGCTGTCCTTCTACTTTTTTCAAGTCTGAAATCGTCTTAAGCCCATATTCTTGCGCAATTTTTTTAGGAACTGCTATAGCATAAGTATTTTGATAAGCCATGGGTTTAAGAAAGGCTAGTTGATCCTGTTTGGCAATACCATCACGAGCTACCTCGTAAACCTTTTCTGGGTCATGCCCAATTTGTGGAGATGATTGGAGGAGACTCTCTGTCACTGTTCCAGAAAATTCTGGATAGATATCAATGTCCCCTTTTTTCAGCGCTTGGTAAAGAAAGTCTGTCTTCCCAAAATTGGGTTTAACCGTCACCGTCATATCCGTATTTTCCTCGATGAGAATTTTATACATATTCATGAGAATCTCAGGTTCAGGTCCTAACTTCCCAGCAATGACGAGATTGTCTTTCTCATTATGTGGAATCATGCTTGGAACATAACTAAGTCCCAAACCAAGGACCATGACAGCAAAGGTCGAAACAATCGTACGCAACTTTGCCTTTTCCAACCATTTGAGAATGACATTAAAGAGAATGGCCAAGATGGCTGATGAGATTGCTCCGATTAAAATGAGACTAGCATTCCGACGATCAATTCCCAAAAGGATAAAGGAGCCCAATCCACCAGCTCCCACAAGAGCTGCTAGAGTCGCTGTCCCAATAATCATAACGGTCGCTGTTCGAACCCCCGATACAATGACAGGCATGGCAAGTGGAATTTCAAACTTCTTGAGTCGCTCCCACTTGGTCATTCCAAAAGCAATCCCTGCCTCCTCAAGACTAGGATCAATGCCATTCAGGGCTGTGATTGTATTTTCTAAAATCGGGAAAATAGCGTAAATGACAAGGGCTATGAGAGCTGGTAAGGTTCCAATCCCCATGAAAGGAATAAAGAGCCCCAACAAGGCCATTGAAGGAATGGTCTGGAAGATACCTGCAACTTGTAGCACCCAGGTCGCTGCTTTTTTGTGACCATTTAGATAAACCGCAAGTGGGATGGTCAGAAAAATAGCGACCAATAAGGTCAAAAGAGATAATTGTAAGTGTTGTCCCAGAGCTATTACCCATTCACTAAATCGCTCCTGAAAGGTTGAAATGAAATTAGACATGAAGGCCACCTCCAAACAAGTTTGCTACAAAGTCTGTCGCAGGTACTTGTAAAATTGTTTCAGGGTCAGCGACCTGGCAAATCTCCCCATCCTGTAAAACAGCAATCCGATCGCCTAATTTCAAGGCCTCGTCCGTATCATGAGTAACGAAAATGGTCGTCATACCGAACTCCTTGTGCAAGTCTTTGGTGAGAGCTTGCAACTGCTTGCGGGAGATAGCATCGAGAGCAGAGAAGGGCTCATCCATCAGCAAGATTTTTGGTTCCCCAATGATAGCCCGCACAATCCCAATCCGCTGTTGCTCCCCACCAGATAACTCACTAGGCATGCGCTTTGCATACTCTGCAGCAGGCAGACCCACCTTGTCCAAGAGTTCTTCTGTTTTAGAGGCGATTTGTTCCTTGCTCCAGCCCTTCATTTCAGGAATCAATGCTATATTTTCAGCAACTGTTAAATTTGGAAAAAGGGCAATGGCCTGAAGGACATAGCCGGTACTGAGACGTAACTCCCGTTCATCATAGTCCTTGATGCGTTTCCCATCCATGTAGATATTGCCATCTGTCGGCTCCAAGAGACGGTTCACCATCTTAATCATGGTGGTCTTTCCAGATCCTGAAGGACCTACCAAGACCATAAATTCTCCATTTTTAATGCGGAGATTGACATCTTTTAAAATGTCCTTATCCGTGTAGCGCAAGGCTACATGTTTGTATTCAATCATGTTCTTCCTCGATAAGTTTTCTGTCTCTAAGAGTATCCAATAGGTTACTTGCCGGATGCCCTAGAATTTTTTCGATATCTGTTGAAACCCCAGCTTGTTCGCCAACTTTGATAGCTGTATAAGTGCTGACCCAGGCATCGTACTCCCAAGTTTGTGCTGGCCATTTTTTCCGTGACTCATAGGCTTCTTCTACTGTTTCATCCACATACGCGATGGCCTTACCGGTCTCTTTTGAGAGAAGCGCTACGATTTCTTCCATGGAAAGATCCTCTGGCCCTGTCAAATTCAAGGTTTGATTTTTCCACTCCTTAGGATTTAAAAGAATCTCTGCTGCAACCCTAGATGTGTCCTTACGGGCAACAGCTGACACAAGACCACTGCCGGCCGGACCACGAATCTCTCCATTTTCAAGCGCCATATCAATCAGGAAGTCCAAGTAAAAATTATCTCTCAAAAAAGTGTAGGTGA
Source organism: Streptococcus infantis (assembly GCF_047460875.1). Lineage (GTDB taxonomy): Bacteria > Bacillota > Bacilli > Lactobacillales > Streptococcaceae > Streptococcus > Streptococcus infantis_AA. The sequence goes on from NZ_JASHFI010000002.1 coordinate 299,668, forward strand.
ATCCTAACTCCTTGATATAGGCTTCCGTCTGGGCATGATCTCGAGACAAGGTGAAAGTTGCCTTCTCATCTGCCCCATAAAAGGAGGTATAAACGATATGCTCTACTCCTGCTAGCTTTGCAGCATCTAAAAATTCCTTGTGCTCCTTGACACGCTCTGGATTTTCCCGAGCAGAAACCATCAACAAGATATCAATATCCTTCAAGGTCTCAACCACCTCTGGTGTATTGACATACACTATTTTACGAATTTCTGCTGACGCATAGATCTTTGCACGCTCTGGGCTTCGTGCTAAATGGACGGAAGCAATTCCTTTTTGATCTATAAGATTCGCCACATAAGAACCTAATTTCCCTGTTACCCCCGTAATACCAATCATAACTGTTACTTCCTTTCCTTAGATCTCATTTTCTTTAGCTTTTAGATTTGTGATAATACGCTCTTGATAAGCCTCAAATTCTCGGATTTCTTGATTGGAAAATCCTTGGTAGAAAATCTCCCCCAATTCTTTACTGACACGATCTCCAATTGCTTTTTGTGCCCAACCGAGGTCTGTCAAAGAGATATATTTTTTCCTTTTATCCTGCGTGCAAGGTTGAATCGTGACCAAACCTTGTTCTTCCAATTTCTTAACCATACTGGTCAATGTATTATTGGCTAGACCCGTCGCGAGAGCGATATCGGTCGCAGTAGCGCACCCCAACTCTTGCTTCCACAAAATCGTTAAAATTTTTCCCTGTTCACTTCTGTATTGAGTATCTGGTTCCTTGCTCAAGAGTTTTTGGAAGATACGCCCATTCAACAAGCGAATCTGTAGAGCTTGGTAGCCCCCTAACATCTTGTCCATTATGTCTCCTTTTTATTCTATATCGAACTGTTTAAGTATATTGTAACTTTTTTGATTACACCTGTCAACTGTTTCGATATAGAAATATTAATTTTTTAATAAATCTGAGTAAATCTCATAATCAAAATCCTTAAAAACATTGAATACAACTGTCCTATCAGTGTGTTTTATCTGAAACTGTATAACCGTCTCCATCGCAATCTTGACTGACTCTTCATTTGGAAATCGAAATTCTCCTGTTGAGATACAACAAAATTCCAATTTCCCAGAGCTTGTTCATAAGCTAAGGTCAAACACTCTTCATACGTCAATCCTAACTTCCGTCTTTCAAAATCCGTCACTTCTTCATAGATAATAGACCCCGCCATGTGAAGGATATAGCGGGAAAGTAGGTTGTAGGACTTGGTAATCTTTATATTCTTTTCCAATCCATTTCACATGCCCATTAAGGAAATGGATTTACCGTCCATGGTTCCTGCTCCTTGAGTCATCCCCGTCAACGCTACACGTCCATCTTCCTTAAGATGCTTGTAAAGAAGTTTAAAATCAGCAGTCAAAAAATATACTCTTATCCCATCCTCCCACATCATATTCCTAACAACTGTGTACTGATGTCCTGTTTCATCAACCCTTGCTACTACAACGAATGAATCTCTTCTACTAGTACTTTCAAATATTCCATTATAATTTACCATGTCCTTCTTTGCATTTTAATACGATATCGAACTTTATTCGAGCATTGTCAAAGAAAACCTTCATCTGTAAACTATTTTGTTATAGAAAAAACAAAAACTTCCTACCCAAAAGTAGAAAGTCATCATTTTTATAAAATTAAACATGAATCACATCTGAAGCATTCCTCTTAAAGAAACTACTATGGACCAGATAAGGACCATACTTAGAATTTTGACTAGAAACCAAGCATAAAGGAATGATAAAAATTTTTATAAAGTAGAGTAAGCAAAAAAGTAAAAAATAACTAAAACTAAGAGTTTTTAAATCAAGAAAGTAAAGATAACAGACAATTGATGTATTCAATAGAATATTGAAACCCGTAGCAAAACTAGCCGATATGATATTCGTCTTGATCTGAGAATTAAAGAGTTTGACAAAAAACAAGGCTAATAAAGAAGTGTTATAGATACAAATCGGTTTATAATTATTACGATAGAAAACTAAACATTTATTGTTATAAAAAACAAGCCCTCTGCTAAAATTACTCGCTTTGTTAATCCAAACATGGGAAACTCCACTGATATCACTCCAAGGAACAAATAAGTCTAATCTTCTAAGGTAAATACCATTCTGTGTAATATAAAATTTCCAAGGAAAAAGAAAATTTATGCCGATACCAAGTAAAAGCAATAAAAGAAGGAAATACACTAACTGTGTTTGAACAAAACTAAAAGCGTAATCAAGAAATGTTATCGTTTGAAATCCTCGACCAACAATTTGATTAAAGCCTAGAAAAAACAAAACAATTACAAATAAAACAAATCTATAAAAAATACTATGAAACTTTACACTTTTTGGCATAAATCATATTCTCCTAAATTATACAATAAACATCAAAACATACTCTACTATCTTATATAAGACTAGTATAACATTAAATACTCAAAGAATATAAAAATAATAGAAAGAGATATTAAAAAATAGAGTCTAGTCAAAATGAACTGCACCCCAAAAGTTAGACATAAAAATCTAACTTTTGGGGTGTTTTTATTATGAAATTAACTTATGAAGATAAAGTTCAAATATATGAATTAAGAAAGAAAGGAGAGAGCTTTAGACAACTT